>NZ_JBNYXW010000007.1:0-294788 GCF_051380875.1 Janthinobacterium woesei | reverse complement strand
CGAAGTCGGCGCAGGCGCCGGCCAGCGGCAAGGCGACAACTCAGAAGGATTAACAACAACTCGCTTCACCGGCCAAGATAATTGACGCCGACCGGCCAAGATAGTTGACGCAAACCACGCTACGCACGCAATTGTTCAAGCAGTGTATGGGGGAAGCTGGGCCGCAGGCGTTTGGGGATATGGAGAAGACATTCTCAAACTGGAAGGACAAAATGAAAACCAACCATGACTTAAGGGCATCCTACAGCGCCTTGGAAAGTCAGCTCTTACCCTTCCATGTTGACCGGAAACCAGGTTCTCCTGTCGTATGAACATTCAGAGAAAATGGTTTCGATTATTGGCCATGAGCGTTTTGCTAACACTAATTGTTGTGGGAACGCGCCTTTACCTCCACCACCAGGAATACCAAACCATGCATGCCATGCCAGCAGGACTCTACAGTTTCAAGCTCACCGATCCCCTGCCAGTTTGCGACCGCTGGAAACAACATATGCCGGCCTATCGCGATCCTGATGCTTACCGCCTCTACATTGCGGCGCGCCAAGTTTGGCGCAGCAAGATCGAATGGGAACTGAGCCGAGAAGAAGCGCAGCGCATCCTGACGGACGTCAGGCTGGCCGCAGACAAGGGTGACTGGGGTGCCAAGGCGCTATTGGCCTATTTCTAGGGCCTCGGCCCGCTGCCGTCGAACCATGTGCAGGATCCTGACCCGCATCAGGCCGTGGCGATCGCGCGGCAGGCGGCAGCGCTAGGTCAGCCCTGGGGTTTGTATGACTTGGGCGTGGCGTACGAGCACGGCTACGGCGGCGCGCATTACGACACGGATATCGCCTGGGCCTACTACGTAAAGGCGGCACAGTTGGGCAGCCCTGAAGCACAGCTGGCGCTGGCCGATGCCTATCAAGAAGCAGGCAGGCTGGCTGGCTGGCTGGCTGGCGGACGAGGAAACCATGCTTGCGTGCGCCTATCTCCAAGGACATGGCGCCGCCGCATACAGGCTCGGCATACGGGCAAAGACAAAGAAGAAATATGCAGAAGCGCTAAGCATGTATCAAGAAGGCAGCAAATTTGGAAATCATGACAGCGCAACAGCCCTCTACTTATTTTTTTCTGATGGTCAATTTAATGCAAAAAATGAAGAGGAAAAGGAAATCATGAATGCGTTGGGTGCGCACGCCGACCCCGAACGCGCCAGCCGCTACAAAGCCATCGCCGACGCTCTGGAAATCAACCCCGATCTCAAACTCGGACGCCTGGATGAGGTACTGCCGTTGCCGCCGACCAAGCTGCCCGTATGGAACGGTGTGGCAGATGCGCTGACGCCGGCATCCACGGCGCCGCCCACATATTGACCGCAACGAGCACGCGCACTGCGTTTTTTGCCCCATATCAAGCCCAGCACAACAAGCGCCACGCTATTGACGAACGAAGGCACCCATGCTGAAAGCGCACTGAAATAAAAAAGCCGCGCCCCCTTGCGGATGGCGCGGCTTTCAGTCAGCGCTAACGATCAGGCTTTACGTTGTGCTACCGCATCGACCACGCACAGCGCCGTCATGTTGACGATACGGCGCACGGTGGCCGATGGCGTCAAAATGTGCACGGGCTTGGCGCAGCCGAGCAGGATCGGGCCCACGGCGACACCGTTGCCGGCAGCCACTTTCACCAGGTTGTAGGCGATGTTGGCCGACTCGATGTTCGGCATGACCAGCAGGTTGGCGTCGTGCTTCAGTGCCGAATGGGGCATGATTTTTTGACGCAGCTTGGTGTCGAGCGCCGTATCGCCGTGCATTTCGCCATCGATTTCCAGGTCCGGCGCGCGTTCCTTGATGATGGCCAGCGCGGCGCGCATCTTTTGCGCCGAGGCGCTGTCGCTGGAACCGAAGTTCGAGTGCGACAGCAAGGCGGCGCGCGGCGACAGGCCGAAACGCGTCATTTCTTCGGCAGCCATGATGGTGATCTCGGCCAATTGCTCGGCGTCCGGATTCTCGTTGACGTGCGTGTCGACCATCACCAATTGGCGTTCCGGCATGATCAAGACGTTCATGGCCGCATACACATTGCTGCCGGCGCGCTTGCCCAGCACCTGGTCGATGTATTTCAGGTGCAGCTGGGTGGTGCCGAAGGTGCCGCAGATCATGCCGTCGGCGTCGCCCTTGTGAATCATCATCGAGCCGATCAGGGTGTGGCGGCGGCGCATTTCCAGCTTCGCGTATTCCTCGGTGACGCCCTTGCGGCTGGTCATCTCGTAATACGTATTCCAGTAAGCGCGATAGCGTTCGTCGAAATCCGGGTTGATGACATCGAAGTCGACGCCCTGTTTCAGGCGCAGGCCGAACTTCTGGATGCGCGCTTCCAGCACGGGCGGGCGGCCCACCAGGATAGGACGCGCCAGTTTTTCATCCACCACCACTTGCACGGCGCGCAGCACGCGCTCTTCTTCGCCTTCGGCGTAGACGATGCGTTTGAGTTCGGCCGGCGTCGACTTGGCCATCAGGAACAGCGGTTTCATGAAGGTGCCGCTGCGGTAGACGAATTGCTGCAGGCTGTCGGCGTACGCTTGCAAGTCCTTGATCGGACGCGTGGCGACGCCCGATTCCTCGGCTGCCTTGGCCACCGCTGGCGCGATCTTGATCAACAAACGGGGATCGAACGGCATCGGGATCAGGTATTCAGGACCGAACGACAGGTTGCTGATGCCATACGTGGTGGCCACGATGTCCGACTGCTCGGCATGCGCCAGGTCGGCGATCGCATGCACCACGGCAATTTCCATTTCGCGCGTGATGGTCGTCGCACCGCAATCGAGGGCGCCGCGGAAGATGTAGGGGAAGCACAGCACGTTATTCACCTGGTTCGGGTAGTCCGAACGGCCGGTGGCGATGATGGCGTCGCTGCGCACGGCCTTGACGTCTTCTGGCAGGATTTCCGGATTCGGGTTGGCCAGCGCCAGGATCAACGGGTTCGGCGCCATCTTGCGCACCATGTCTTGTTTCAGCACGCCGCCGGCGGACACGCCGAGGAAAATGTCGGCATCCGGGATGATCTCGGCCAAGGTGCGCAGCGGCGTATCTTGCGCGAAGCGTTCCTTGTCCGGGTCCATCAGTTCCGTGCGGCCCTTGTAGACCACGCCGGCCAGATCGGTGACGTAGATGTTTTTCAGGGGGAAGCCCAGGTCGACGATCAGGTCCAGGCAGGCCAGCGCTGCGGCGCCCGCGCCCGAAACCACCAGCTTGCACTCTTCGATTTTCTTGCCGACGGCTTTCAGGCCGTTCAGGATGGCCGCGCCGACGATGATGGCGGTGCCGTGCTGGTCGTCATGGAAGACGGGAATCTTCATGCGGTCGCGCAGCTGGCGCTCGATGTAGAAGCACTCGGGCGCCTTGATGTCTTCCAGGTTGATGCCGCCGAAGGTCGGTTCCAGAGAGGCGATGATGTCGACCAGCTTGTCCGGGTCCATCTCGTTGATTTCGATGTCGAAGACGTCGATGCCGGCGAACTTCTTGAACAGCACGCCCTTGCCTTCCATCACCGGCTTGGCGGCCAGCGGGCCGATATTGCCCAGTCCCAGCACGGCCGTGCCGTTGGTGATGACGGCAACCAGGTTGCCGCGCGCCGTATATTTATAGGCATTTGCCGGATCGATGACGATTTCTTCACAGGGAGCGGCCACGCCTGGCGAGTAGGCCAGCGCCAGGTCGCGCTGGTTGGTCAGTTGTTTGGTGGGCGTCACGCTGATTTTGCCGGGGCGCGGGCACTCGTGATATTCGAGTGCGGCCAAGCGCAATTGTTGACGCAATTCTTCTTTTTTATCAGATGACGAATCCATGCTGTGCTGCCTTCCTGTTTGGTCGATCGGGTGTTCCGGATTTTATCAGACCGATACTTTCAATTAGCTAGGTATTTTCCGCTAGCCACAGTCTGATATCACGAAAACGCATAACCTAGCATTGTAAGGCCACTCGCTTGCGCAAACGGAGATAGCAACAAAAACTATCGCATTCTCATTTTTAATTAATTTTAAGAATCACCTTGCGATGTCCAGCCGCGCCCCCGGCGCGAAGCGCAAGGCGATCAGCAATAGCAGCAGCACGCCGCCCGCCATCACCATCCACGCCTGGGCCAGGCTGGACGAATGCTGGCGGATCAGGCCGGCAATGAAGGGCATGCTGCTGGCGATGATGTAGCCACCGCCCTGCACAAAGCCCAGCAGCGCACCCGCGCCGGCGGGATCGCGTACGTGGTCCATGCTGACGATCAGGGACAGGGGAAACAGCGCGCCGATGCCGCAGCCCAGCAAGGCCACGGCGGGCAGCGCCAGTTGCTTTGGCGCTACGATCAGGCAAGCCAGGCCGCCCAGCACGGCCAGCAGCACAGTGAACAACAGGATGCGGCGGTCGGGAAAGCGGTTGATGATGCTGGAAATAAATAATCCTGCCAGCACTTCCACCAGGGTCAGGGCGCCCAGCAGCAAGCCGCTGTCGGCCGCGCTCCAGCCCAGCTCCGTGTAGAACGGCGGCAGCCAGGCCAGCACCAGGGTGTAGGCGCCCGTGCCGATGCCGAAAAACACCATCAGCAGCCAGGCGCGGCCGCTGCCCACGGGCAAGCTGGCGCCTGCGCCATGCGACACCTCCACGCGCGCTGCCGTCGCGCGGCGCCACAGCAGCGCGGCGGCCACCGCAGGCAGCGCCCACAGCGCCAGCAGTGCATTCCAGCCCAGCGACTGCGCCAGCGGTGAAGCGGACGCGGCAGCAATGGCCGCGCCACCCATGATGCCTGTCGTATACAAGCCCATCAGCTGGCCCGCCTGTTCGGGGAAATGGCGTTTGATGAACGATGGTAACAGCGCCTGCACCAGTGCGATGCCCAGGCCGCCCAGGGCCGCCGTGGCGATCAGGCCCGCGCTGCCATGCAGGGGCCAGCGCAGGGCGCAGGCGCAAGCGATGATGGCGATGCCCAGCGTGATGCCGCGCGCCACGCCCAGGCGGCGCTGCAACTGCGCGCCAGCCAGGGCGCACACGCCCATGGCGAACACCGGCACGGTGGTCAGCAAGCCGGCGTCGGCATTGCTGATGCCGGTACTGGCCTGGATGCTGTCGAGCAAGGGACCGATGGCGGCCAGGATGGGCCGCAGGTTCAGGCCCAGCAAGATAATGGCGGCCACCAGCAGGGCGGGCGAGCAAAGGTGGGGTGATGCAGGTCGTTCGGAGGGCATGGGATAGTCCTTGCCCCGCAGGGAGGCACATGGTTTAATGCGTCATTAAATATAACTCGATGAAAAGTATCTTAGCATAAAGATAGATTATATCTCGACACCAAGATAAACAGGAATCCCATGACGACGAACCCGCAAGAACATCTGCGCGCGCAATTTGCGGCAGAACAATGGCAGCGCGAGCTGCCACAGATGGACACGCATGCCATGCAACTGGTGGGACAGCTGGGCACGGTGGCGCAGCTGATGGCGCGCGACTGGCTCAATCCCTTGTTTGCCGAACACGGCTTGCAGCCGGGCGAATTCGACGTGCTGGCCACCCTGCGCCGTTCGGGCGCGCCCTATGCGCTCACGCCCACCGCCCTGTACGAAGCGGCGATGCTGTCCTCGGGCGGCATGACCAACCGCATCGACCGCCTGGAAGCGGCGGGCCTGATCGAACGGCAGAAGCACCCCACCGACCGGCGCGGCGTGCTGGTGGCCTTGACGCCCAAGGGATTGGCATTGATCGAGCAATTGGTACTGTTGCATGTGGACAACGAGCGCCGCATGCTATCGCCCCTGAGCGCGGACGAGCAGCACCAGCTCGACCAGTTGCTGGGCAAGCTGCTGCAGGGCATGGCCCAGGCAAAACGGGATGTATAAGCAATTCGCGCAGCGCGCCATCTGTCAGAAAGACCAGCAACCCGGCATGGAAGCCGGGTTGCTGCGAGTGACGCTCATCGTGGCTGTATTGGCGCTGATCAAGCGCTAGCATTGCCGGGCCGCACGCCAGCCTATAATAGCCGGGCCACACCCCTTACCCACCAGCAGACGAGCCATGGCCCCACACGACGCGCTTTCCGAATTCGACCTGATCAAACAGTATTTTGTACGCCAACGCCCCGGCCGCGCCACTTTGGGCATCGGCGACGATTGCGCGCTGCTCACACCCTGTGCGGGCAAGCAGATCGCCATTTCGTCGGACATGCTGGTCGAGGACCGGCATTTCTTTGCCGGCGCCGACGCGCGCATGCTCGGGCATAAAAGCCTGGCCGTGAACCTGTCCGACCTGGCCGCCATGGGCGCGCGTCCCGTGGCGTTCACCCTGGCGCTGGCGCTGCCGCAAGCGCAGCGCGCCTGGCTGGCCGGCTTTGCCGACGGCCTGTTTGCGCTGGCCGACGCGTTTGGCTGCGAGTTGATCGGCGGCGACACCACCAAGGGCCCGTTAAATATCTGCATTACCGTGTTTGGCGAACTGGCGCCAGGCCAGGCCCTGCGCCGCAGCGCGGCCGTGGCGGGTGACGATATCTGGGTCAGCGGTACCCTGGGCGACGCGCGCCTGGCGCTGGCCGGCTACCGCATGGAACAGCAACTGTCTCCCGCCGACCTGCTGACGGCCGCCGCGCGCCTGCACACGCCCACGCCGCGCGTGGCGCTGGGCTGCGCCCTGGCCGAACAGGGCCTGGCGCATGCGGCCATCGACATCTCGGACGGCCTGGTGGGCGACCTTGGCCACATATTAAAGGCATCAGGCGTGGGCGCCACCCTCGACGTCGATGCCCTGCCGGCCGGCCCGATACTGGCGCGGCAAGCCACGCTGCTGCGCCGCCGCTACACGGCCGCCGGCGGCGACGACTACGAACTGTGCTTCACGGCACCGGCCTCCTCGCGCGACGCCATCGCCGCCCTGGCGACAAGCTGCGGCACGCCGGCCACGCGCGTGGGCCGCATCGAAGCGGCACCGGGCTTGCGCCTGGTGGATGCAAAGGGGCTGCCGCTCGATTTGCAGTTATCGTCTTTCGACCACTTCAGCGACTGAGTTAGCGAAGCTAGCGCACCGCCACCCGTGCCAATCCCGGCTGGTTCACCATCCAGTAGTGCTGGAAGGCCAGGCGGATGTTGTCGCGCAGCTCGGTGTCGTCCCAGGGCTTGGTATAAAAACGGTAGATGGCGCCCCGGTTGATCGAGTCGAGCACCGCTTCCAGGCCCGTGTAGCCGGACAAGATGATGCGGATGGTTTCCGGGTACAGTTCCTTGACCTTGCTCAAGAACTCCGTACCGCTCATGCTCGGCATGCGCTGGTCGCAGACGATCACGTGCACGCGGTGCAGCGCCAGCATTTCAAAGCCCTCGGCCGGCGTGCTGGCCGTGAGAATCTGATAACCATCGGGGCGGAACAGCCGGTGCAAGGATGACAGCACGTTGACGTCGTCATCGACGATGAGCAAGGTTTGCGCCGGCTGGGCGGCCGGGTCGTGGCCGGGCGGCAGGCCGGCGCCGGCGACGATCATCTGCCCCAGCTCCAGCGCCGGCAGGGCGCGGCTGAAATAGAAGCCCTGGATTTCATCGCAGCGGTTGCGCCGCAGGTATTCCAGCTGCGGGCGCGATTCCACGCCCTCGGCCACCACGCTCAGTTTCAGGCTGTGCGCCATGCTGATGATGGCCAGCGCGATGGCTGCGTCGTTCGGATTGCTGGTGATGTTGCGCACGAAGGCGATGTCGATCTTCAGCTTGTCGATGGGGAAGCGCTGCAGATATGCCAGGCTGGAGTAACCGGTGCCGAAATCGTCGATGGCCACCTTGACGCCGATTTTCTTCAATTTGCCCAGCACCACGATGGTGCGCTCGGCGTTCGACATCAGCGCCGTTTCCGTCAACTCCAGCTCCAGCAGCTCGGGCGCCACGCCATGCTGGGCCAGCGCGCGCGTTACTTCACCGCCCAGGTCGCCTTCGGCAAACTGGCGGCTCGATACGTTTACGGCCACGTGCACCGGCCCCACTTCGCTGTCGCGCCACTCGGCGATCTGGCGGCAGGCGGCCTGGATCACCCAGGCGCCCACGCGCACGATCAGGCCCGTGTCTTCCAGCACCGGCACGAATTCGGCCGGCGCCACCAGGCCGTAGCCGGGACGGCGCCAGCGCAGCAGCGCTTCCACGCCGCTGATGCGGCCGGTGCGCAAATGCACCTTTGGCTGGTAGTACAGGATGAACTGCTCGTGCTCGAGCGCATGGCGCAGCGCCAGTTCCAGGTCCAGGCGCGCCAGCACCTGCACGTTCATACCGGCCGTAAAAAACCGGTAGCCGTCACGCCCCGCCTGCTTGGCGCCGCCCATGGCCGTATTGGCGTACTTGATCAAGGTTTCCGGGTCGGTGGCATCGTCGGGATACATGGCGATGCCGATGCTGGCCGTCAGGGTGGCTGCGTGGCCATGCAGGTCGAATGGCGCGCGCAAGGCTTCGCGCACCTGGTTGGCCACCGCCACGGCCTCCTGCTGGTTGCGGCTCATGGTCAGGATGAGCGCGAATTCGTCGTTACCCAGGCGCCCCACCGTATCGCGCAGGCGCACGCATTCGACCAGGCGGTTGCTGAACTGGCGCAGCAGTTCGTCGCCCAGCGCCGCGCCCAGCGTATCGTTGATGCTTTTAAAACGGTCCAGCGCGATGAACAGCACCACGATGCGCCAGCTTTTCTCCTGCGCCAGTTCGACGGCCTGGGCCAGCGTCTGGTAAAACAGGCTACGGTTCGGCAGCCCCGTCAAGCTGTCGTAATGGGCCAGGTGCTTCAGGCGCTCCTGCGCCTGGCGCCGCTCGCTGATGTCGCGCGCCACGGCGATCAGCAGCAAGCCGCCCGTGGCAGCCCCCCCCGCCATGGGCGATTGCGCATGCCAGTGCCAGCCCAGCTCCACGGGCACCAGGCTCAAGTCGCGCCGAACCAGTTCGCATTCCGTCACTTCCGTGGCCCGATGGGCCGAGCCACCCTGCAGCGCGGCCAGTGGCGCCGGCGGTGGCGGTGGCAGCAGGGCGCCAGGCGCCAGCGACAGCAGCTGGCTGCGCGTGTATCCCAGCAGGCGGCAGGCGCCGTCATTCGCGTCGACCAGCGCCATGCCCAGCACGTCGACGAGGAAAATGGCGTCGGTGGTGGCGTCGATGGCGCCGCGAAAGCGCTGCAATTCGGCCGTGCGCTGGCCCACCGTGCGTTCGAGCAGCGCATTGTAGTGGCGCGCGGCGCGGTGCAGCAGGCGCACTTCGAGCATGTTGCGGATGCGCGTGAGCACTTCGAGCGCATCGAAAGGCTTGCTGATGAAGTCGCGCGCGCCCGCTTCCAGCGCCGCCAGCTTGGCGTCCGGGTCGGCGGTAATCACCAGCACGGGCAGATAGCCTTCCAGCTCCAGCGGGCGCAGCGCATCCATCACGGCATGGCCGCTCATGGCGGGCATCACCATGTCGAGAATGATCAAATCATACTGGTGGCGCTGGTGCAGCCCCGCCACGGCGCACGCGTCGAGCGTGCTCGATAGCGCCGTGTAGCCGCCGCTTTCCAGCAGATGTTCGAGCAGGCGCAAATTGACTTCCTGGTCATCGACGATGAGGATTTTCGCGCCATAGATGTCGGCCTGGCTGATCATGGCGCACCCCTGCCTTTCTGCCGGCGCTGCTGCGCCACATGGGCCAGCGCGCTGTTGATCGCCGCGTTGAATTCATCGACGTTGAGCGGCTTGGTCAGATAGCGGTAAAAGCCCAGCGCCATGCTGCGTTCCACGTCGCCCGGCATGGCATTGGCCGTCAGGGCGATGACGGGAATATGCGCCGTGCGCGGGTCGGCGCGCAGCAGTTTCAAGGCATCGATGCCATTCATGGTGGGCAGGTTGATATCCATCAAGATCAGCTGCGGCAAGTGGCTGCGCGCCATCTCCACGCCCAGGCGGCCATCCTTGGCCGTCAACAGCTGCAACTGCGGACAATAGCGCACGATTTCCTCGACCAGGGTCAGGTTGGCGGGATTGTCTTCCACGTACAGCAAGGTCACGGGGGCGCTGTTGTCGAGCAGCGCGCCGGCCAGGTCCGGCCGCGGCAGGAGCGGCGGCGCGGGCAGGGGCAGGCTGTCGGCCGCGCGCAGCTCGATCCAGAACGTGCTGCCCACGCCAGCCTCGCTGGCCACGCCGATGCTGCCATCCATCAGTTCCACCAGGCGCTTGGTGACCACCAGGCCGATGCCGCTGCCCTCTTGCGTGCCGCCTTCCTGGCCCAGGCGGTTGAAGGGCTGGAACAGCAGCGCCAGCTGTTCGTTATCGAGGCCGATGCCCGTGTCGCGCACGCTGATGCGCACGCGCCCACCCGGCTGCGGCGCGCACTCGATGCTGATCTTGCCTTGCTCGCGGTTGTACTTGAGCGCATTCGACAGCAGATTCAACAGAATCTGCTTCAAACGCGTGCGGTCGGCCAGCACAGTCAGTGTGCATTCGGAGGGAAACCCTATGCCGATGCCGCGCTGGCTGGCCAGCGGCGCGATCATGTCGCGGCATTCCTGCAAGATGGCGTGCAGCGCCACCGGTTCCAGCGATAGGCTGACGGTGCCCGATTCGACCTTCGCCAGGTCGAGGATTTCATTGATCAAGGTCAACAAGTGGCGTCCCGATTTCAAGATATGGCCGGCAAACTCCTTCTTTTGCGCCAGGGTCGACGGCAGGCGCTCGGAGCTGAGGATTTGCGCAAAGCCCAGGATGGCATTCAGGGGCGTGCGCAATTCGTGGCTCATCGACGATAAAAATGCCGACTTGGCATAGTTGGCGCTGCGCGCCTCTTCCATCGCCATGGCCAGCTCGCCATTCGTCATTTCCAGCTGCACCGTGCGCTCGTGCACGCGCACTTCCAGGTCCTGGTTCAGGCGCATGACTTCCTGCTGCGCCTGGGCACGCTGCCCGGCCTCGCGCGCCAGCTCGCCGTTCGAGCGCTCCAGCGCCTGCGTACGGTGCTCGATCTCGGCCAGCATCATATTGAAGGAATCGACCAGCTGCGCCACTTCGTCGGCACTGAGTTTGCGCGCGCGGCGCGAATAGTCGCCCGTCTCGATCACCTCGCGCGCCACGTCGGCGATGTCGAGAATGGGCTGCGTGATCACGTGATCGAGGCGGCGCAGCAGCAGCAAGGCTACCAGCAGCGCCAGCACCGTCACGCCCAGCGCGATGGCCAGGTAATCGACCGTACGCCCCGCCAGTTCATAGTCGGCGCGCAGATAGACGGTGCCCAGCAGCTCGCCATTGTCGACGATGGGCTTGAACAGTTCGACCGATTTGCCCGCGATGCTTTCGCCTTCCTTGCCGGCCTGCGCCGGCAGCGGCCCCGTCTGCGCGTTCGCGCGGTAGCTGGCAAACAGGCTGCCGTCGGCCTTGTACAGGGCACCGGCCGTCACGCGCGGGCGGATGCGCAGCAGATTGAGGTTTTCCAGCGCCAAGCGTTCATCGTCGAAGGCCAGCGCGGCCGAACTCATGTGCCCCAGCAACTCGGCCTGGGTGCTGATATCGGCCACCAGGTTGCGGTGGTAGCTGCGCAAGTCGTACACGACGATGGTGCCCAGCGAGATGACGAGCGCCACCAGGGTGGTCAGCAAGACAACCGACATGAGCTTGCGGCGGATGGAACGCAGTCTGATCATGCGCCGCCCGTCTGCACGCGGTAGGCGGCCAGCAGCATGCGCGCACTGATGCGGATATGCGCCTGCGCCACGGGTTTCAAGGCCACGTCGAAGCGCACCTTGTCGTCGGCCATCACAAAATTGATCATGCTGCCCATCGCGTAGACCTCATCCGAATCGGATACCGTCAGCAGCGCCAGGCCGCGGCTGGCGGCCAGCATTTCCTGCAGGGCCGGCTTGTCCAGCGCACCCAGGTACAGCACGTGCAAGCCGGCCAGCGGCTCGCCGCGCCGCACTTTCCTGACCTGCACGCTGCGCCCGTTGACGCTACGGCCGGCCACGCTCAGTTCGAGCTGCTCGGCCAGCGCATCGGCGCCGGCCACGCCGATCACCAGTGGTGCGTCGGGACGGCCAAAGCTGCCGTCAGGCCACTCGACATACCCGGCAAACTTGTACAGATAGGCGGCCTTCACCTGGCGCTCCAGGTCCTCCGGCACCTGCGCCTGCGCACCGGCATACAGCACGCTCAGGAGCAGCAATAGCCAGCCCCAGCGGATGGGGCTGCCGCTGGCACCACGCAAGGAGCTACGCAGCGGGCCATGCTGCTGCCGCCGCCAGGTCCAGTTCAGAAGTGCCATGGCAACCGAGTAAAGATGATGCATGCGAAGGCGTGGCGCCATGCCGCGCCGCTATTCGGACGATGCCAGCAAGTTTGGCGCAGCGGCAGAGCACCTGCCGCTCCATATTAGTAGCAAATGTATAAACGAGTGTACGCATTTTCGCTGCTAGCGGGGAAAGTTTCTTTTGCCCCAGGCCATGCTACAGTCACGCCTCTTCCCCCATGCACGCAGGAATCAACGATGAGCAAGGCACTCTTCACTCTCTCCACCGCAGTGGGCCAGGCCTTGCGGGCACGCGGCCTGCTGCTGGCCACGGCAGAATCGTGCACGGGCGGCGGCGTGGCGCAGGCCGTCACGGAAGTCAACGGTTCAAGCGCCTGGTTCGAGTGCGGCTTCGTCACCTATTCGAACGCCGCCAAGAGCAGCATGCTGGGCGTGCCGGCCACCTTGATCACCGCACATGGCGCCGTCAGCGAAGAAGTGGCCGCCGCCATGGCGCAAGGCACGCTGGCCCACAGCGCGGCCCAAGTGGCCATCTCGACCACGGGCATCGCCGGTCCCACGGGCGGCGTGCCCGGCAAGCCCGTCGGCACCGTCTGCTTCGGCTGGGCCATGGGCGAGCGCGTCCTCACGCAGCGGCTGGTATTTGCCGGCGACCGCCAGGCCGTGCGCGAGCAGGCGGTGGCGCACGCCTTGCAGGGGCTGTTGCTTTTTATTAAATAGCGTCGGCGATGCAGGCGCGGTCGCGGCCCGCCTGTTTCGCCGCATACAGGGCGCTGTCGGCGCGCATCAGCAATTCGTGGCGGCCGGCGCCGTGGCGCGGATATTCGGCGATGCCGGCCGAAAAGGTGCAGCCCGTCAGGCTGTGCGGCGCCTGGCGGATCAGCAACTGGCGGTAGCGCGCAGCGATGTCGTCGATCTTGTGCGCCGCGATGGCGCTGTCGGCTTCGCGCAACAGCAGGCAGAATTCCTCGCCGCCATAGCGGCACAGCATGTCGCTGCCGCGCAGCTGGCTTTCCACCAGGCGCGCGAACTGGATCAGCACCTCATCGCCAAAGTTGTGCCCATACGTATCGTTGACGCGCTTGAAGAAATCCAGGTCGATGATGGCGATGGCCACGGGGGCATCGGCAGCGGCATCGTGCAAGATGGCGTTCAGACAGGTTTCGAAATGGCGGCGGTTGTACAGGCCCGTCAGATGGTCGCGCATGGCCTGCTCCTTCAGGCTGTCCTGCAGCGAATTGACATGCAGGATCTGGTGCGCCAGCTCGCGGTTCAGGTGCTCGAGCTTGACGTTTTCCGACTCGCGCGCCGCCTGCAGCTCCAGCGCCTTGTCGCGCTCTGCCTTCAGGCCCTGCATTTCCTTTTCCAGGTTGCGCATCAGGCTGCGCGAGGCGCGCGCCGACTTGCTGCTGGCCTCGAACGCGGCCTGGTATTGCTGCAGGAAACCATACGCGGTTTGCCACTCGCCCAGCTGGGCATTGATATCGGACAAGCCGCGCAAGATCTGCTGCCGGTGGAACGGATTGCGCGTCCAGCTCAGCAGGCTGTGCGCCTGCGTCAGCGAAGCCAGCGCCTGCGCCGTCTGGCCCGCATGCAAGTCGAGCTTGCCGCGCACCAGCCAGGCGTGCATCTGCTCTTCCAGGTCCTGGCCCCGGCGCGCGTAGTCCTCGGCGCGCAGCAGCAACTGCAGGGCGCTGGCGGGCTGCTGCAGCAGGATGGCGGCATGGGCGGCGATGCAGAACAGAAAGGCGCGGATGGCCAGGTCTTCTTCCGGCCACTCGTAAAACGGTTCGACCAGCGCCAGCGCCTCGGCCGGCTTGCCCGTGGCCAGCAAACACATGGCCAGGTTGGCCGAGACGATGGTTTGCTGGTATTTCAGCTTTTGCGTGCCGATGATATCGAGCGCCTCCACCAGCAGCGGAATGGCGTCTTCATCATTGCCCAGGTCGTGCTGCGACGAGGCCAGGTTCGACAGGCTGTTGACGCGGTGCGCGAGGCTGCCAAAGCGCTCGGCGATGTCGAGCGCCAGTAAAAAATTGCGCGGGCCGTCCTGCGTGTCGCCACGGTTCAGGGCATCGACGCCCAGGCGCGCGTACAACATGAATTTATGCAAGGAATCGGGAATCTGCGCGGCCTGGCTGCGGGCCTGCAGGAAATGCTGCTCGGCATCGGCAAACTCGCCACGCCGGCTCGCATAGGCGCCCTGCAGGGCTGACACTTCCATGCCGCCTTCAAGGTCGCCCGTCTGCTGGAAATGCTCGCGCAAGCGTTCGCACGACGGTTCGGTCTCGCCCGCGTAATATGCCAGCCAGCAATGATTGAGTTCGGCATACGCAGTGCCGCGCGCATACTGCTGGCGCTGCGCCACCGCCAGCGCCATGTGCGCCAGATGCCGCGCCTGGCGGCGGTTGCCGACCAGGCAAGACAGCGCCTGCTGATTGAGGCGGTCTATGTCGGCTTTATCGAGACTGGAGATCGGCACTGCGTCCTCGTTCACACTCTGGGGTGGATTTTTCACACAAAAATTGCTCTGCATCAATGGTATCCTGATCAACATCATAACCAGATTCGCTGTCCCGCATGGCAAATTTGCAAACGATTGTGGTAAAAATGCCAGTCGTGGCCTGGCCGGGCGCAATCGCCGCTGTCACGGATCTTTGATAGTCACTGACGCAACAACTTGGAGTAGTCGCAATGCAAAACACGGTACATTTCATCTTGCAGGGCAAGGGCGGCATCGGCAAGACCCTGGTCTCGACCCTGCTGGCGCAATGGATAGGCGGCAAGGACGGCACGCCCCTGCGCTGCTATGACACCGATCAGGAAAACGCCACTTTTTCGCGCTACAAGGCGATGCACGTCAAGCACGTGCCCGTCATGACGGATGCGCGCAACATCGACCCGAAACGCTTCGACGCGCTGATGATCGATATCCTCGAAGAAGATGGCAACTGCGTGGTCGACAATGGCGCCAACACCTTTTCGCCGCTGATGGGCTATCTGCTGGAAAACGACTGTTTTTCGCTGCTGGAAGAATCGGGCCGCAAGGTGTATATCCACACCATCGTCGGCGGCGGCGACACCTTGCACGACACGGCCACGGGTTTTGTTGCCACGGCGCAATCGACCAAGGTGCCGCTGGTGCTGTGGCAAAACGAACACTTCGGCCTGCTGCAATCGGCGTCCGGCAAGCAGTTTGTCGAATCGCAATCGTATGCCGACAACCGCGCGCGCGTGAAAGGCAGCATTACCTTGAGCCAGCGCAATCCCGACACCTTCGGCGCAGACGTGAAAAAAATGAACACGGCGCGCCTGACGATGCAGGAAGTGCTGCAGAACGACAAGTTCAACATCATGGAAAAGCAGCGCATCAAGGTCGTCTACCGCGATATCTTCGAACAACTCGACAAGGTGCAATGGTAGATGGACCAGCACAAACTGCGCACGCACGTATTCGACAAGACGGGCATCAGGATCGACGTTGACGACCCGATATTCGCCCTGGTGGCGCTGAATGAAGCGGTGCTGGCCGACACCGTCGAGCGCCAGCTGGCCCTGCTCGACGCGGCCACGCAGGCGCTGGCGGCGCAGGCGCGCGCGGCGGGCGGCTTGCCGCCGCTGCCAGCGGACCCCGTTGCCAGTGCGCCAGACGCGGGCGCTACTGCAGCAGCGCCAGCCGTCTGGTTTTCGCCGCGCGAATGGCGCTTGCTGGGCGCGGCCGCCGTGGTCTCCCTCGCCTGCGCCCTGCTGGTGCTGGGCGGCGCGGCATTGCTGTATAACATTGCTGTATAAAAATGTACCATCAGTAACTTCTACGCCAGCCACGAGCCGGCCGTAGCCCCTGAGCAACCACTCTTTGGAAGCGTGCATGAAACCGATCAAACTGCTGGCCATTCCCGCCCTGATGCTGTCGCTGTACGGCGCCCCGCTGACCCACAGCCATGCTGCCGACGCCGCCGTCACGACGGGCGCCACGGCCGTGCCCAATATCGCCTACGAGAAATATACCTTGCCGAACGGCCTGGACGTAATCTTGGTGGAAGACCATAAATTGCCCGTCACGGCCGTCAATATCTGGTACCACGTGGGGCCGGCCAACGAAGCGCCGGGGCTGACGGGTTTTGCGCATTTGTTCGAACACATGATGTTTGCCGCCACCAAGCACGTGCCGCGCGGCATGGCCGACCAGTTGCTGGAAGGCGCGGGCGCCACCGATTCGAACGGCAGCACCGATTTCGACCGCACCAATTATTTCGACACGGTGCCGTCGAACCAGCTGGAACTGGCCCTGTGGGCCCATTCCGACCGCATGGGCTACTTGCTTGACGTACTCGACCAGACGGCCCTGACGAACCAGCAAGACGTGGTGCGCAACGAGCGCCGCCAGAGCGTGGAAAACGCGCCGTACGGCATCGTGCAAGAAGCCCTGTACCACCAGCTGTTTCCCAAGAACCACCCGTATTACGCCAGCGTCATCGGTTCGCACGCGGACATCCAGAACGCAAAACTGGCCGACATCAAGGAATTCTTTACCAAATACTATGGCCCCAACAATGCCAGCCTGGTGATCGCCGGCGATATCGACAAGGCGAAGACCAAGGAACTGGTCAACAAGTACTTCGGCAGCTTCAAGAGCGGCCCCGCCGTGGCCAAGCCCGATGTCGTGACGCCGCCCATCACGCAGGAGCGCCGCCTGGTGGTACAAGATAGGGTCGAGTTGCCGCGCGTCTTCATGGCCTGGCTGACGCCGTCCGCCTACGCCAAGGACGATGCGGAACTGACGATGGCCGCGCAAATCCTGGCCGGCGGCAAGTCCAGCCGCCTGTATAAGTCGCTGGTCTACGACAAGCAGATCGCGCAGGACGTGGGCGCCAACCAGGGCTCGAACGCCCTCACCTCCGTGTTTAGCGTGGACGTGACGGCGCGCCCGGGCCACAAGCCCGAGGAAATCGAGCAAGCCCTGAATGCCGAACTGGAACAATTGCGCGCCAACGGCCCCACCGGGAAAGAACTGGAACGGGCCCGCAACAGCATCGAGACGAGCATGCTGAGCCAGGTGGAAAAAGTCGGCGGCAACGCCAACCTGATGAACCAATACAACCAGTACCTGGGCGACCCCGGCTACCTGGGCAAGGATATCGAGCGCTACCGCAAGGTAACGGCGGCCGGCGTGCAGCGTGCCGTGGAGCAATACCTGAAGACGCAGTCGCGCGTCGTCGTGTATGGCGTGCCCGGCACGCCGGACCTGGGAGCGGAAGTGGCGACGCCGGCGCCGGGCAAGATCAAGGCCGCGCCAGGCACGGCCATCAATGCGGACGAGCCGTGGCGCAATCAGGTGCCGCCCGCCGGCCCCGCACCGAAGATTGTTCTGCCGCAAGCCAAATCATTTACCCTGGCCAATGGCCTGACCGTGATCTACAACTACAATCCGGCCGTGCCGCTGGTGGCTAGCCAGCTGGTGGTGAAAAGTGGCTCGGGCGCCAATCCGTTGGCGCAGCCGGGCTTGTCGGGCTTTACGGCGCAATTGTTGCAGGAAGGAACAGCCACGCGCAGCGCGCCGCAGATCGCCGATGACGTGGCGCAACTGGGCGCCATCCTCGGCACCGGCTCCGGCGTGGATGCTTCGTTCGCCCAGCTGACGTCGCTCAAATCGACCTTCCCGCAAGCGCTGGACGTGCTGGCCGACGTGGTGCAGCACCCGCAATTCCCGCAAGCCGAGGTGGAACGCCAGCGCGCCAGCCGCATCGGCGAACTGGCGCAGCAGCGCGAAAACGCGGGTGCCGTGGCGGCCCGCGTGGAAGCGGCGGCCCTGTACGGCCCGCAACATCCATACGGCACTATCCAACTGGGCACGGAGGCGGCACTGAAAGCCACCAGCCGCGCCGACCTGCACAATTTCTGGCAACAGCACTACTTGCCCAACAATGCGGCGCTGATCGTCTCGGGCGATATCAGTGAAGCGCAATTGAAGGCGCTGGCCGAAGCCAAGTTCGGCGCCTGGAAGCCGGGCAGCGTCACGCCGGCCGTGGTAGCTACGCCGCAAACAAGCAAGGCCAGGCTGATTTTGGTCGACAAGCCGGGCGCGCCGCAAACGGCCGTGCGCCTGTCGACCATCGCCGTGGCCCGCACGACGCCCGATTATGCGCCGCTGCAAGTGATGAACGCGGCCCTGGGTGGCTTGTTTACGAGTCGCCTGAGTAATAATCTGCGTGAAGAAAAGGGCTACACCTATGGCGTGCGTTCGCAATTCCAGTACCGCCGCCAGCCAGGGCCGTTCTCGATCGCCACCGGCGTGCGCACCGACGTGACGGGGCTGGCCGTGGCGGAAACCTTCAAGGAAATCCGCGCCATGATCGCCAAGCCGTTGACGGCCAAGGAACTGTCGAATGCGCGCAATTCGCAGGTATTGTCGCTGCCGGGCCAGTTCGAGACGAATGCCAGCATCAGCGCCAGCATGGCCAACACGTATATCTACGGCTTGGGCCTCGACTACTATGCGACCTTGCCGCAGCGCTTTGCCGGCGTGACGGACAAGCAGGTGCAGCAAGTGGCGAAGAAGTACCTGCAACCGGAAAAGCTGATCGTCATCGGCGTGGGCGACAAGGCGAAGATCGCGCCGCAATTGTCCAGGCTCAAACTGGCGCCCGTGGAATTGCGCGATGCTGAGGGTAACGTCAAGTAGTTCGATTAGCGGCGCTTGAACAGCGCCGCTTTATCCACCAGCGCGGCAATCGCCACGCCTGCCGTGTAGGCGACCAGGTCGACCCAGCCGAAGTAGCTACCCAGCAGCAGGTGCCCCAGCGGATGGGCGCGGATAGCGTTGATCCACGGCGCCTGGAGCAACTGGCCAAATTCGACGGCAAAGCAGATCAGCAAGGCCGTCAATGCCAGCTGCCACGTGCGCATGCGCGTGGCGATGGCGCCCAGTGCAAAGACGATCATCATGGCCCACAGGGCATCACCAGGATATTTGCCGAGCACCTCGGGTAGCCACTGGGGAAAGGCACGCGAGGCCAGGCCCAGCGCGATGACGAGCACGGTGGCAGCTAGCTGCAACAGGCGGCGGCGTTCAGGTTTTACCAGGAACATATTTCCATTCAAAGGCACGATACGGGCCGAACCATTGCGGCCCCGTATTTATGTATTGCGGTATTGTACTGCGCCTGCCGTGCCCGCCTGGCGCATATTTCGTCAGAGCAAGTTCAGTCCAGACGCACCTGCTCGGCCAGGAAATCGAGGAAGGCGCGCACGCGCAGCGGCAGATGGCCGCCTTGCCCCACATACACGGCATGCACTTCCTCGCTGTCGCCCGGATTAAAGCCTTCCAGCACGGCCTGCAAACGGCCGGCCGCGATATCCTCGCGTACCTGGAAGGCAGCCAGGCGCGCCAACCCCAGGCCGGCCAGCGCCAGTTGCCGCAAGGCTTCACCGTCGCTGGCCTGGGCATTGCCGGCGGCCGGCACCACGATGTCGCCCTCGGGCAAGCGCAACGGCCAGCCGGAGCGGGCGCGCGCATAGTTGGCATCGAGACAGTTGTGCGCCGCCAAGTCGGCCGGCGCCAGCGGCATGCCGCGCCGCGCCAGGTATGATGGCGCCGCCACGATCAGCATGTGCGTCTGGCCCAGCTTGCGCGCCATCAGGGTCGAACTTTTCAAGGGGCCGGCCCGCACGGCCACGTCCGTGCGCTGCTCGAGGATATCGACCACCTCGTCGGTCAGCACGATATCGAGCGTTACGTCGGGATGGCGTTCAAGAAACATGGGCGCCAGCGGCAACAGGAAATGCTGGCCGAACGGCACGTTGGCGTTGACGCGCACCTTGCCGCGCGGCGTACTCTGGATGCCGGCGCAGCGCTCGGCTTCATCGAGGGCCGCCAGCACGCGCACGCCCCGTTCGTACAGGCCGCAGCCTTCGGCCGTCAGCTGAAGTTGGCGCGTGGAACGATTCAGCAGGCGTGCGCCCAGGCGCTGCTCCAGGCGCGATACAAGCTTGCTGACAGCCGACGGCGTCATGCCGCAGGCGCGCGCGGCGGCAGAAAAGCCGCCCAGTTCGATGACCCTGACAAAAATTTCCAGTTCGCCGGAACGGTTGACGTCGACTCTTCCCATTGTGAATTGAACTCATAAATGTTCTTCGTTATGACAGTCTAGTACATAAACGACGGGGACAGCATCATGGCGCATCCCCTTTCGATGAGCAAACCACCATGAAACCCTTGCACGCCCTCCCCGCCACCGCCCTGCTGGCCCTGGCCCTGACCGCCCCCGTACATGCGGCCGAGCCCGAAGCTGCTCCCAACTGGGTGGCCAGCTGGACGGCCAGTCCGC
The DNA here is from genome assembly GCF_051380875.1 of Janthinobacterium woesei. Lineage (NCBI taxonomy): Bacteria > Pseudomonadati > Pseudomonadota > Betaproteobacteria > Burkholderiales > Oxalobacteraceae > Janthinobacterium > Janthinobacterium woesei. The sequence continues at coordinate 274,229 of NZ_JBNYXW010000007.1, read as the reverse complement.
AAGCCGTGTGGGGAGCGCACTTCCTGTTCCCCACCAATGTTCCAGCCGTGCTGCACGGGCAGACCGTGCGCCAGGTGGCGCGCGTGAGCGTGGGCGGCCAGCGCGTGCGCATCGTGCTGTCGAATGCCTATGGCCATGTGCCGCTGCACATCGGCGCGGCCAGCGTGGCGCTGGCGGACAACGGCTCGGCGATCCGTCCGCACAGCCTGCGCATGCTCACCTTTGCCGGCCAGCCATCGGCCACCCTGGCGCCGGGTGCGCCCCTCGTCAGCGATCCGGTCGAACTCGCCGTGCCGGACCTGGCCCGCCTGACGGTGAGCCTGCACCTGCCGCAGGCAAGTGCCGCCTCCACCTTTCATTGGGACGGGCGCGAGACGGCGTGGATCGCCCCGCACGACCAGAGCCGCGCCGCCCACATCGACGCGGCGCAAGCCGGCGTGCAGAGCACCACGGCGCGGATATTGCTCGCCGGCATACAGGTGGAGGCGGCGCAGGCCACTCAAGCACAAGCGGTGGCCATCCTCGGCGATTCGATCACCGATGGCGCCAGCGCCAGCCTGGGCCTCGATGCGCGCTGGCCGGACGTGCTGGCCGAACGCCTGGCGCCGCATGGCGTGGCCGTGATCAACGCGGGTATTTCCGGCGCTCGCCTGCTGAGCGATGGCATGGGAGAAAATGCGCTGGCGCGCTTCGAGCGCGACGTGCTGAGTCAACCTGGCGTGCGCGCAGTCGTCGTCCTGATCGGCATCAATGACATCAGCTGGCCCGGCACGGCATTTGCCCCGCAGCAACAGCGTCCCACCCTGGAAGAATTAAGCAAGGGCTACGCCCGGCTGATTGCGCAGGCGCGCAGCCGCGGCGTGCGGGTGATCGGCGCCACCCTCACGCCATTCGAAGGCGCCCTGCCCGGCACGCCCCTAGACGACTATTATCAGCCGGAAAAAGATGCGCTGCGCCAGCAACTCAATGCGTGGATACGCGATAGCGGCAGCTTTGATGCGGTGCTGGACTTCGACGCCTGGACGCGCGATCCGGCGCATCCGCTGCGCCTGCTGCCCGCGTATGACTCGGGCGACCACCTGCACCCTGGCGACGCCGGCAACCGGGCGCTGGCCGAGGCGATCGACCTGGCACTGCTGTTGCCGGCGCTCAAGCGTTAAGCATCGCCCAGCCCCGCGTACAGGGCAGTGCTCAGGTAGCGCTCGCCAAACGAGGGGATGATGGTGACGATGGTCTTGCCTGCGTTTTCGGGGCGGCGCGCCACCTGCAAGGCAGCCCACAGGGCGGCGCCCGAAGAAATGCCGACCAGCAAGCCTTCATCGCTGGCGGCCAGGCGCGCGGTGGCAAAGGCGTCGTCGTTCTTGACGCAAATGATTTCGTCGTAGATGGCCGTATTCAGGATCTGCGGCACGAAACCGGCGCCGATGCCCTGGATCGGGTGCGGTCCTTTCGTGCCTTTCGACAGCATCGGTGACGCTTCCGGCTCCACGGCGATGCATTGCAGGCCAGGTTTACGTTCTTTCAGCACTTCACCGATGCCGGTGATGGTGCCGCCCGTGCCCACGCCGGCGATGACAATATCGACTTGCCCATCGGTATCGCGCCAGATTTCCTCGGCCGTCGTCTGGCGGTGGATGGCGGGATTGGCCGGGTTATTGAATTGCTGCAGCATCAAATAGCGCGGGTCGGCCGCCACCAGCTCTTCGGCACGGCGGATGGCGCCCAGCATGCCTTCGCTGCCGGGCGTGAGCACCAGTTCGGCGCCATACGCGCGCAGCAGGATGCGCCGCTCGCGGCTCATGGTGTCGGGCATGACGAGGGTGCAGCGGTAGCCGCGCGCGGCGCACACCATGGCCAGCGCGATGCCCGTGTTGCCGCTGGTGGGCTCGACGATGACGGTATCGGGATGGATCAGGCCAGCGCTTTCGGCCGCTGCCACCATGGACAGGCCGATGCGGTCTTTGACGCTATGCGCGGGATTGTAGAATTCGAGCTTGGCCAGGATGGTGGCCACGCTGCCGGCAGCGATGCGGTTGATGCGCACCAGGGGCGTGTTGCCGATCAGTTCAGTGACGTCGTTGGCGATTTTCATGGGAGGAGTCTCGGCTATTTCAGGAAACCCCAGTCTACCGCTTTTTAGCGCGGCAGCGCACGTGGTGCGCCGCCGAAAATGGACAATTACTTAATTACTTAATTACTTAATTACTTAATTACTTAATTATTTAACGTCCAGCAATTCCACGTCGAAGATCAATGCCGAGTTCGGCGGAATGTCGCCATTGCCGGCGCCACGGGGGCCGTAGGCCAGTTCGCCAGGAATGATCAGGGTGCGCTTGCCGCCCACTTTCATGCCGGCCACGCCCTGGTCCCAGCCCTTGATGACCATGCCCTTGCCCAGCTGGAAATCGAAGGGGCCACGGCCCACGGAGCTGTCAAACTGCTTGCCGCGCGAATTTTTCGCCAGTGGACGGTACAGCCAGCCCGTGTAGTGCACGACCACGGTATTGCCGGCATTGGCTTCCTTGCCCGTGCCAATCTTGTTGTCGATGATGATCAGCTTGTCGGCGACAGGGCCCGGGCTCATCGATACGGCGGAGGCGGGAACAGGTGCGGGTGCTGGCGCCTGTGCCTGCGCCAGCGACGCGGCGACGGAGCAGATCAGGGCAAACAAAACGGAGCTACGCGTCATGATGTATTCTTTCATTGAGTTTCGGTGAGATCCCTGCAGTATCAGGCGTGCAGAGAATGCCAATGATAGCAAACCGCCGCAACGATATGAAAAACCTGTCACCCGATTCACACTTTCCCCGTCTGTTGTATGCCCTGTGGCCCGATGCCGCCACGCGCACGGCCCTGGCTGCCTGGCAAGCCAGTTTGAAAGGCAAGCCCACACGCCCTGACAAGCTGCACCTGACCCTGGCCTTCCTGGGACAGCGTCCGGCCAGCGAGTTGCCTGCCCTGCTGGCGCTGCTCGACAACCTGCCGGCGCGCGCCATGCCCCTGGAGTTGGATCACGTCAGCCATTTTCCCCGGCTCGCCATCGCCTGGGCCGGCCTGCGCCAGACCTCGCCCGCCCTGCTGGACTTGCGCACTGCCTGCATGCGGCAGCTGGCCGCGCAGGCGCTGTCACCGCGCTTCGAGCACGACCGTTTTACGCCACACGTGACCCTGGCGCGCCAGGCGCCACCACCACCGGCGCTGCACCCTGCCCCCGTGCTGTGGCAGGCAAGCGAACTGGTGCTGGTGGAATCGCTGAAAAGCACCGGCGACTACCGCATCCTGGCGCACCGCACACTGATTTAAACGGCGTCCGGCACGGCAGCGAGTTTGTCCTGGCGCAAGCTTTTTAGCGCATGTGCGGCCGCCACCATGCCGAAGCTGGCCGTGACCACTACGCTGGAGCCGAAACCGGCGCAATTCAAGCCCGTCACGCCGGCCGCAGTGCCGTCAATGGCGCACGCTTCCGCGCTCTCGGGCGTGCTCAACGGTTCCATGGAAAACACGGCGTCGACATTGAACTTGTTTTTCACGCCACGGGGAAAGCCATATTCGGTACGCAACAGCTTGCGCACGCGCTTGAGCAGCGGTTCCTGCTCCGTTTTCGACAAATCGCGCACGGCGATCAGGGTCGGGTCCGTCTGGCCGCCCGCGCTACCGATGGTCAGCATGGGAATACTGCGTGCGCGGCAATACGCGATCACGGCCGCTTTTGCCTTGGCATTGTCGATGGCGTCGATCAGATAGTCGAACTCGCGCCCGCCCAGCAATTGCTCCAGGTTATCGGGGGCAATAAAATCTTCGATCTGCGTGACCTGGCAAAACGGATTGATCAGTTCGATGCGTTCGGCCAGGGCCGTGATCTTGGCCTGGCCGATGGTGTCGCTCATGGCCTGGATCTGGCGATTGATATTCGATTCGGCAACATTATCCAGGTCGATCAGGGTCAGGTGGCCAACGGCGCTGCGCGCCAGCGCTTCGACGATCCAGGAACCGACGCCGCCCACGCCGATCACACATACATGGGCCGCGCGGAAACGCGCCAAGGCGGGGGCGCCGTACAGGCGGGCAATGCCGCCGAAACGCCGCTCAAAATCGATCTCGGTCAAGTCCGTGGAAATTAGTTCATTAGTGGAGGTATGCATGGCGCCATTTTAACGGACACTGCGCTGGCGGATATTCTAAAATAGCCGAATAGGCACAGCGACAAGGCTCGATTGTCGCCGCGCCCCAACACTGCCCACCATGAGAACACGCCATGACACTCCCTCTGTTCGACTCCGTTCCAGGCTTTGACCAGCCAATCGCCGTGCTCAAGCATTGCCACGACAAGATCCGCAAGCAATTGACCACCCTGCAAAACATGCTGGGCCACCTGGGGCAGCACGGCAACACGGCAGACGCGCAGCAGGCGGCCAAGGCAGTGTTGCAATACTTCAATAAAGCCGCCCATCTGCACCATGATGATGAAGAGCAAGACCTGATGCCCATGCTGCAAGCGAGCGCCACGGGCGACGATGCGGCCCTGCTGGCGACGCTGGTGCCGGAAATCCTGGCCGACCACCAGCGCATGGACCAGGCTTGGCTGGCCCTGCGCCCGGAACTGGACGCCATCGCGGCCGGCACGGGCACGCAGCTGTGCGCCGATGGCGTGCGCGACTACGTTGCCGCCTACCAGGCGCACATGGCCAAGGAAGAAGGGCAGCTGGCGCCCATGGCCAAGCGCCTGTTCAGCGCGCAGCAGATGGAGCAGCTGGGCACGGCCATGCAGCGCCGCCGCGGCATCGCCCCCGAGCTGCCGGCCCAGCCCGACCCTGCCGCCACGCTGGCAGCCATGCGCACCGACTACGCGCAGTCCAGCCTGAGCGAGAGCGACGTGCTGGCCGATCCCGTCGCCCAGTTCCAGAAATGGTTCGCCGAAGCCGTCAACGCCCAGGTGATCGAACCGAACGCCATGAGCCTGGCCAGCGTCAGTCTTGAGGGCAAGCCCAGCTCGCGCATCGTGCTGATCAAGCAATTCGATGAACGGGGCTTTACCTGGTACACGAATTACCACAGTGACAAGGGCCAGCAGCTGGAGCACAACCCGCACGCGGCCCTGCTGTTTTTCTGGCGCGAACTGGAGCGGCAAGTGCGCATCGAGGGCACGGTCGTGAAAACCACGGCAGCCGAAAGCGACGAGTATTTCAATGTGCGCCCCCTGCAAAGCCGTTTGTCGGCCATTGCCTCACAGCAAAGCTCGCCGATTGCCAACCGCGCCGCGCTGGAAAGCAATTACGCCGCCGTGGCCGCCGCCCTCGGCGACGCCCAGCCACCGCGCCCGGCCCACTGGGGCGGTTACTGCCTGCAGCCGGAACGCATCGAATTCTGGCAGGGGCGCCGCTCGCGTTTCCATGACCGCATCGTCTACACGCGTGGTGCAGACGGGCAATGGAGCATGCAACGCTTGCAGCCCTGAACACGCCACGCACAGCAAGCCCGGCAATATAGGTGTAGGCTATGAGGTGTAGTGCTTGGATTATTGTTTCTCAATTTGCGGTAGCGAGCAGCGGCCGCTTCATTGGAGGCCATTTTGTTTGTACAAAATCAACTTAAGTCCTGGATCGCCGGTATGCGCAGCAAAGCCGCCTTGCCGCTGCGCATAGAATTGTGGAACGGCCAGCATGTCGACCTGTCCAGCGAAACGCCCAGGGTCACCATCCGCCTGCCGACCGCCGCTTCGGCCCGCTATCTGCTGAACCCTTCGCTGGCCAATCTCGGCTCGGCCTATGTGGAAGGCAATATCGAGGTCAAGGGCACGGCGATGGACATGATTGCCATCTGCAATGCGCTGGCGCGCAACACGCTCAAGCCGGAAGGCAAGCTGGCCCGCATCGTGCGCAGCTTTACGCACGACAAGAGCAAGGACGCCGAGGCCATCCGCTACCACTACGATGTGTCGAATGCGTTCTACGAGCAGTTTCTTGACCCCGCCCTCGTGTATTCCTGCGCCTACTTTGAAAACGGCGATGAAACCCTGGAGCAGGCGCAGGTCAAGAAGATCGACCATATCCTGAAGAAAATCCAGTTGCAGCCAGGCCAGAGCTTGCTCGACATCGGTTGCGGCTGGGGCGCGCTGGTCATCCGTGCCGCGCAGCAATACGGCGCCCGCTGCGTGGGCGTGACCCTGTCGGAAAACCAGTTTGCGCTGGCGCGCGAGCGCGTGGCGGCCGCCGGGCTCGAACACCTGATCGAGATCCGCCTGCAAGACTACCGCGACGTGACGGGCCAGTTCGACCGCATCACCAGCGTGGGCATGTTCGAACATGTGGGCCTGAAACACTTGCCCGAGTATTTCGCCATCATCAATAAACTGCTGGCGCCGGACGGCATGGCGATGAACCACGGCATCACTTCCACCGACCCGGACAATGGTGAAACGCCATATGGCGGCGGCGAATTCATCGAAAAGTATGTATTTCCGCACGGCGAACTGGCGCATATCGGCAATGTGCTGAAAACCATGCAGCAAGGGGGGCTGGAAGTGCTGGACGTGGAAAACCTGCGCCGCCACTACGCGCGCACCTGCGCCCTGTGGACGGAAAATTTCGAAGCCCATGCCGAGCAGATCCGCCCCCTGGCAGGCGAGCGGCGCTTCCGCATCTGGCATGTCTACCTGGCCGGCTGCGCCTATGCTTTCGAGCAAGATCTGATCAGCCTGTACCAGATCGTCTGCGTGAAAGCGGGACGGCGCTCATCCACCCTGCCGTGGTCGCGCAACTATATGTATGAGCAAGTCCGCCAGCCGGCGCCGGCATTGAGCAGCTGAACGTCCCGGGGCGCGGCCGCTGCACCGGCCGCTGTATCGGCCACACCCTTGGCCAGCATGTCACCTCACTTCACGCGATGCGCATACATGGCGCGGAATGTCTCCACCTTGGGCGCGACGACACAGGCGCAATAGCGCTGGAACGGGTGCTGCTCGACATAATTCTGGTGGTACTCCTCGGCCTTGTAATAAGCTTGCGCCGGCGCCAGTTGCGTAACGATGGGCGCATCCCACACGCCGGCCATCTCGGCAATCACCTTGCGCGCCACTTTTTCCTGCTCGTCCGACTGGTAATAAATGACGGAGCGATATTGCGTGCCTACATCATTGCCCTGCCGATTCAGGGTGGTAGGATCGTGGATCGTGAAAAATATTTCCAATATGTCATGGTAGCTGATGCTGGCGGGATCGAATTCGAGGCGCACCACTTCCGCGTGGCCCGTGTCCCCCGTGCAAACCTGCTCATACGTAGGATGGGGCATGCCACCGCCCGTATAGCCAGCCTCGACGCGCGTGACGCCGCGCGCTTCCAGATACACGGCTTCCAGGCACCAAAAGCAACCGCCGCCCAATACCGCGATGTCCGTTTGTCCATTCATGATGCCCTCCAGCGTGTGTGCAATCGCAGGCCGCTGCCGGCCCAGAAAAGCAGGAAATACTTGCCTCTTGCATCACTGTAACGCAAAGCGGCATGGCGTGCAGGGCCGCTTGAAACGCCGCGTGGCGCAGCGCACATACGGGCAAGCCGGCCAGAATTGCGCTGGCATGGCCGATTTTTGGCATAATGGCAGCAAATAGACAGGTCTCCCATGAACACACGCTCTCCCCGCGCGCCAGCGCAAGCATTCGATACGCCACATTTCCGTCAGGCACTGTCGCAGTTTGCCACCGGCGTGACGGTCATTACCACGCGCCTGGCCGACGGCAGTTTCCGCGGCCTCACGGCCAGTTCCTTCAATTCCGTCTCGCTGTCGCCGCCGCTGGTACTGTGGAGCCTGGGATCGGTGGCCAACAGCATGCCCATCTTCAGCGGCAACTCGCATTACGTCATCAATGTGCTGGGCGCCGACCAGGCGGAACTGGCACAGCGCTTTGCGCGCCGCACACCCAATCCGTTTGACGACGTCGAGTACGAACTGTCGCGCACGGGCCAGCCCATCCTGAAAGGTGCATCGGCCTGGTTCGAATGCCACAACCGCAGCCGCTACCCGGAAGGCGACCATGTCATTTTCGTGGGCGAAGTGGAACAATGCGCGTTTGCCTCCCAACCGCCCTTGATCTTCCACAACGGCAAGTTCAATACACCGCCAGCCTGAGCGGGAACAAAAAAAAATCCGCCGAGGCGGATTTTTTTGCAACAGGGCAAGATCAGAACTTGTAGCCGATGCCGATACTGACGGCGATCGGGTCGAGCTTGATGTCCTGCGTCTGGCCCGTCGAGAAGGTCGCCTTGGTTTTCAGGAAGTTCTTGACTACGGCGACGTCGGCAAACCAGCGCTCGTTGAAGGCCAGGGTGCTGCCGATTTGCAGGCTGGCCGCAATTTTATTCTTCAAGCGGTACGTGACTGGCGATCCACCCGGATCGAGCAAGGCCGTCATCTGGCCCGAACCCGTTTCCTTCTGGAAATAAGCATACGTCAGGCCGGCACCCACGTAGGGACGGATCATCGCATTTGCCTGGAAGAAACGATACTGGATGAAGGCCGTCGGCGGCAATGCTTCCGCCGTGCCCAGCTTGCCCGTGCCCTTGATGGCGCCATCGCCGACCAGTTCATGCTTGTAGGGAACACCCAAGTCGAGCTCGGCAGAAATATTGTCCGTGACCATGTAGGCGAAGGTCAGGATGGGTTTGGTGTCCGCCTTGACGTCTGCCTTGGTGCCCGGCAAGGCCGGCGCCGAAATGTCGCCACTGTCCACATGCGGCGTGATCTTGTTGATGCCGACCTTGGCCGTCCAGGTACCTGCGCTTTGCGCCGCGGCGCCCGTCGCCACAGCCATCGCGGCAGCAGCGGCCAGCACGCGCACAGCGGTATTCAAACGATTCTTCATCTTGTCTCCTGATTCATTATGTGCGGATAGTTCAGCTATCCAGTCTTGTCGCTGCCAGCAACGGCCACGCCTCCATGGCGCAGCCGCTGCGGCCATCCCTTACAGCCAGCCGCGCACGACCATTTCCTTGGCCACATAGCGGGCCAGCAGCAGGTTGTTGAACGGCGTCGGATGCACATCGTCGGCATACGCATAGTGGCTGACGTCACCGGCTTTCAGGTTCGTGCCATTGCATACCAGCGAGCTGGCCAGTGGATTTTTCGCCAGCGTCAGGTCGCACGCCGTCTCCGTGACATTCGTCAAGCCATACGGACCCGGATTGACGCCCTGGTCGTGGCTGACGGCAAACACGTCGACCAGCAAGACTTTCGCATTGCCGCTCAAACCACCGCTCAGTTCACCGTTGTAGGCGCTGACCATGGCATTGATGAGGGCCTTCGTATTGGCATCCTTGCTCAGGCCCGATGGCGTACCGGCCACGTCCGGCAGATTGTTGACCACCACATAGTTGGCACCCTTGGCAATGATCTGATCCTTCACCAGCGCCACCAGTTCGATGCCTGCCTGTTTCATGGAAACAACCAATGCAGGGCCATTCGCCGCAGCGTAGTCGGCACCGGCCTTGGCGCCGGCAGCGGCACCGGCAGCGTTGCCCGTGACGGTGGCGTCGGCCTGGGCCTTGGCGACCAGCGGACCATATACGGCAGGAGCAGCCACGGCGGAGTTGCCCGGCTGGACAGCGGCGGTGCCAACGGCGGCCGTCACGATCGTCGTCGATGTGGCGCCAGGCGCCGCACTGGCGGCCGCTACGGCCGCACCGATGGCTTGCGCCGCCGTAGCAGGATTGGTGGCGCTCGCAGCCAGGGCCGCGACCAGATTCGTGGCAAAGGCTTTCGCGCCCGCATCGGCACCCGCTTTCGCGCCGGCAGCCTGCCCAGCAGCGGTCGCACCCGCTTGCAATGCGCCCAGCTGGTACAGCACGTCGTTACCGCCGGCCATCACGAAGACGGCTTCCGTGCCGCTGAACTTGCCACCGGAGACGGCCAGGTGATTCGCAATCTGTGTCACCACCGGCACGGTCAGGGCGCCCAGCGCACTGCCCGTCAGCTTGTTGTTCGGGCCGACCGGATTGGTCACGCGCGAACCGCCCATGGCGTAGCCGAAGCAGCCGGCATGCTTGACGCGGGCAACGGAGAAGCCTTGCGCGGCATCGCCGTCCAGGCCCGTCTCTGCAGCGCACGGCACGGCCAGGCTAAATTGCGCGGCCAGGTGCTCGGTCCAGTTCTTACCCGTCAGTTCAGGATTGATCTTGGTATTGTCGCCATTGATGGTGAACTTGCCGCCACCGAGCTTGGCCACGGTGCCGACGGCATATGAGCCGACGTCGGACAGGCTGTCGCCGAACGACACCTGTGCCGAGTATTTGACTTTCAGGGTTTGATCGCCGCCAGTGGCGCCGCCGCAACCGGCCAGGACAGCCGCTGCCAGCACGGCCAGCGCGAATTTTGTTTGATGCATTTTGTCTCCTTGGGTCTTTTTCTGGTTTCTAAACGAACGGGCGTGCTATTCGCTACCCCACCAATATGCCATCGTTCCTTGGGCTTGTATAGAAATTATGTTTTAAAAAACAGCTAAATTACAACACCGCCGGCAGCCCACCGCAATGGAAGGGATGCACTGATTATGCGGTATGAAAGATGTTTCGTGGCAAGCATCGCTATTGCGCTGCATCAAGAAAAAGCCCCTTGCGGGGCTCTTTTCATGCGGACAGAAATTGCTGCAAGATACCACTTGAGCCGAACGCGGCACGCCGCAAACGGTCATTGATGCCCAGCCACTCGGGGCCGGTGGGCGGCGCTTCGACGAGGATCAGCTCGGCACCGACCTGGTCCATCGTGCGCAGCGAGGCGTACAGCGCATGTGCGTAGCTGTGCGGGTCGGCATCGAGCCGCACGCTGGCACTGGCCGGCGGCATGTCCGAGTAATGGATCAGGGCCACGCGGCGTCCGTCATTAAGCAAGCGGTTCAAGGTTTCGCCCACGGCGTCGCTGTGCTGCATCGCAACAGGCGTGTGTGGCGCATAGTGCGATTCCAGGGTGCCCGAGGCGCGCGGCGCGGCCGCATCGGCGACAGCTGGTGCGCGCCCGATGACGGCGGCGATTTGTTCGCTGCTGATATGGCCAGGACGCAACAACACGGGGCCGTGCGTGGCCAGGCGCGACAAGTCGACGATGGTCGACTCGATGCCGACATCGCTCTGCCCGCCATCGAGTACCGCGCCCAGCAAACCGCTGCCCAGCTCGGCGTCAAACTCATCGCGCACGTGCTGCGCCGTGGTCGGGCTGACATTGCCGAATTTATTCGCCGATGGCGCCGCCAGGCCGCCCTTGCCACCCTTGAACGTGCCTAGCAATGCGATAGCCACCGGATGCGACGGACAACGCAGCCCCACCGTATCCTGGCCGCCGGACACGGCGTCGGGAATATGCGCGGCGCGCTTGACGATCAGGGTCAGCGGGCCGGGCCAGAAGGCCGCCACCAGCTGTTCTGCCTCGGCCGGTATGTCGTCGGACCAGTGCGCCAGGTCGGCACCCGGCGCCACATGCACGATCACGGGGTGGTCGGACGGGCGGCCCTTGGCTTCATAGATGCGCGCCACGGCGGCCGGATTTTCCGCATCGGCGCCCAGGCCGTACACAGTTTCCGTGGGGAAAGCGACGAGGCCGCCCGCTTCCAGCACGGCGGCGGCCGCCGCGATGGCGGCCAAGTCCAGGCCCGGCTTGTGTTGCGGTGAAATCACGGTGCGATTCCCAGGATCAGGCAAGCGTCGTGCAGGCGCTGCTGCGCCTCCGGCAAGGTGGCAGCCACCAGGGTCAGATGGCCCATCTTGCGGCCACGGCGCGCATCGTCCTTGCCATACAGGTGCAAACAGGCGCCTGGCAGGGCCAGGATGCGCTCCCAGGCCGGTTCGCAGGCAACATCGCTATCGCCGGCAAACCAGGCATCGCCCAGGATATTGAGCATCACGGCCGGCGAATGCTGGCGCACGTCGCCCAGTGGCAAGCGCGCCATGGCCCGCACCTGCTGCGCAAACTGGCTGGTGACGCAGGCGTCCATCGTGTAGTGGCCGCTGTTATGCGGACGCGGCGCCATTTCATTGACCACCAGGCTGCCATCGGTCAAGACGAAAAATTCGATGCACAGCACGCCAACATAGCCCAGTTCGGCGACCAAGGCTTGTGCCGCCCGCTGCGCCCTGGCAGCGCTTTCGTCGGACACGTTCGGACCCGGCACGGTGGTAGTAAACAACACGCCGTCGCGGTGCACGTTTTCGGCGATCGGATACACGACCGAGGCGCCGTCGACGCCGCGCGCCGTCAGCACGGACACTTCATATGCCAGCGGCAGCATTTTTTCCAACAGGCAAGTCACCTGGCCCATTTCGGCGAAGGCGGCGCGCACGTCGTCGCGCGTGTGCACGCGGAACTGGCCCTTGCCGTCATAGCCCATGCGCACGGTTTTCAGGATGCCGGGCAGCAAATCGTCGCCGATGCTGTCGATATCTTGCTGCGTGGCAATGACCATATGCGGCGCCGGCAGCACGCCCGACTTATCCGCGCAGTCGACAAAGAAACGTTTTTCGGCGATGCGGTCTTGCGCTACGGAAACGCCATGCGCGTCGGGCGCCACGAACACGTGGCTGGCCAGGCGCGACAGGCTGCCGGCCGGCACGTTCTCGAATTCGGTGGTAACGGCCAGGCACTGGGCGGCCAGGGCGTCGAGGCCGGCCACGTCGTCATAGCCGGCGTTGATCAGGCGCTGCGCCACCTGCCCCGCAGGGCAGGCGTCCGATGGTTCCAGCACGGCTACCTGGTAGCCCATGCCTTGTGCGGCCTGGGCGAACATGCGGCCCAGCTGGCCGCCGCCCATCACGCCCAGCCACGCCGGTGGATTGGCGGCGGGCAACAATGGGGAAGTCAATTTACTATTCATTATTTTTCAGGCACATTAGTCTAGCGGCAATACCATGGCCTTGGCGGCGGCTGTCTGCGTGACGCGGAACGCTTCCAGCTGATCGGCCAGGGCGTCGTCATTGGCGGCGAGCATCGCCACCGCCGTCAGCGCCGCATTCGCCGCACCCGCTTCACCGATGGCGAAGGTTGCCACCGGCACGCCCTTGGGCATCTGCAGGATCGACAGCATGGAATCCTCGCCACGCAGGTATTTCGATGGCACGGGCACGCCCAGCACCGGCACGATGGTCATCGCGGCCACCATGCCAGGCAGGTGGGCCGCACCGCCGGCACCGGCGATGATGGCGCGCAAGCCGCGCGCACGCGCGCTTTTCGCATACGCGTACATCTCGTCGGGCATGCGGTGCGCGGAAATGACTTGCGCTTCAAACGGCACGCCAAACTGTTTCAGGATGGCAACTGCGTTCTGCATCACGTCCCAGTCCGAGGACGAGCCCATGATGACGCCGACCAGCGGCGTGGGGTTCAACTGAGGAGCGCTCATCTTAGGCCTTCAACTTTTCGCCCGTCAGGCGCTCGATGGCTTCGAAGTACTTGGCCTGAGTTTTTTCGATGACGTCCGCCGGCAGCTTTGGCGCCGGTGCGGTTTTGCCCCAGGTCAATGTTTCCAGGTAGTCGCGCACGAATTGCTTGTCGAACGACGGTGGCGAGATGCCGGGCTGGTACGAGTCCGCTGGCCAGAAGCGCGAGGAATCGGCCGTCAGCACTTCATCCATCAAATGCATGACGCCGTTGTCGTCCAGGCCGAATTCAAACTTGGTGTCGGCGATGATGATGCCGCGCGTGGCCGCGTAATCGGCGGCAGCCTTGTACAGCGCAATGGCCACGTCGCGCATCTTGGCGGCCAGTTCGGCACCGATGCGCTCTTCCATTTCAGCAAAGCTGATGTTTTCGTCATGCTCGCCCAGCTCGGCCTTGGCCGCTGGCGTGAAGATCGGCTCTGGCAGTTTTTCCGCCTGTTGCAGGCCCGCTGGCAACTTGATGCCGCAAATGCTGCCCGACTCCTGGTAATCCTTCCAGCCCGAGCCGATGATGTAGCCGCGCACGACCGCCTCGACCATGATGGGCTTCAAGCGCTTGGCCACGACGGCACGGCCCTGCACTTGCTCCACTTCATCGGCTGCCACCACCGACTCTGGCGCAATGCCGGTCAGGTGATTCGGCACGATGTGGCCCAGTTTCTCGAACCAGAAGTCAGTCATCTGGTTGAGTACCTTGCCCTTGCCGGGGATAGGCTCGTTCATGACGACATCGAAGGCCGACAGGCGATCGGTGGTGACGATCAGGATCTTGTCGTCGCCAACGGCATAATTGTCGCGGACCTTGCCGTGGCCCAGCAATGGCAGGGAGTGGATGGAAGTCTGATAGAGGCTGTTCATAGCGGGGGAATAGTTGGATGAAACGAAACCGGCAGGCAGTCGATGCCTGCCGGTCGAGAAAATCGGGCACAAGGATACGCTGTATGCGGATGCCTCCTGCCCGTTCCAGACAGAATTTTACTTCACAATCTGCGACAGCTCGCCGGCCTTGTAGCGCTCAGCCATTTTTTCCATCGTGATGACCTTGATTTTCGACGCCTGGCCTTCGCAGCCGAACGCCTGCATGCGCGCGCGCACGATCTGCTCGGCGGCCAGACGGGCTGGCTTCAGGTAGTCGCGCGGGTCGAATTTCGAGGGATTTTCAAACAGGTACTTGCGGATCGCCGCCGTCATCGCCAGACGGATATCCGTGTCGATGTTGATCTTGCGCACGCCGTGACGGATGCCTTCCTGGATTTCCTCGACAGGCACGCCGTAGGTTTCCTTCATGTCGCCGCCAAATTCGCGGATGATGGCCAGCAATTCCTGCGGCACCGACGACGAACCGTGCATCACCAGATGGGTGTTCGGGATGCGCGCGTGGATTTCCTTGATGCGGTCGATGGCCAGGATGTCGCCCGTAGGCTTGCGCGTGAACTTGTAGGCGCCATGGGACGTACCAATCGCAATGGCCAGGGCGTCGCACTGGGTGCGCTGCACGAAGTCGGCCGCTTGCGCCACGTCCGTCAACAGTTGTTCGCGCGTCATCAGGCCGTCGGCGCCGTGGCCGTCTTCCTTGTCGCCCTTCATGGTTTCGAGCGAACCGAGCACGCCCAGCTCCGCTTCCACCGTCACGCCGATGGCGTGCGAGAATTTCACGACTTCACGCGACACTTCCACGTTGTATTCATACGAAGCAACCGACTTGCCGTCCGCTTCCAGCGAACCGTCCATCATCACGGACGTGAAGCCCGAGCGGATGGCGGCCATGCAGACGGCCGGCGACTGACCGTGATCCTGGTGCATGACGACGGGGATGTGCGGATACGCTTCGACGGCGGCGTCGATCAGGTGGCGCAGGAAGGCTTCGCCAGCGTACTTGCGCGCGCCAGCGGACGCCTGCATGATCACCGGGCTGTTGAGCGCATCGGCGGCAGCCATGATGGCCTGCACTTGCTCCAGGTTATTGACGTTGAAAGCAGGAATGCCATAACCGTTTTCGGCGGCGTGGTCCAGCAATTGACGCATGGATACGAGAGACATGGTAATACTCCAGATAACAATAGAAACCGTTGCGGCGCTTCGCGGCTGATGGCCGCGCCGGCGCCTGAATTCTTCACTCTACAACAGAACGTTCAACAAACTGTTCAGGGCCAGGCGCATTGCCGAAGGCAGTACAACTAGTACGACGAGGCAATGCAACACCGCCCTTGGCTGTTTGTTCGGCGTTCTTACTCGAACTCGCCGACTTTGACAATTTTAAGCGCATTCGTGCCACCCACCTGCCCCATCGGCTCGCCCCAAGTGACGACGATCATGTCGCCCTTTTTGACGATGCCTTGCACTACCAGCAAGTCTTCCGCCTGCTTCAGCACTTGCGCGCTGGGGGCGTTCTGCATCAGATGATACGCGCGTACATTGCGGTACAGCGCGGCTTTGCGCAAAGTTGTCACACTTGGCGTCAATGCGTAGATCGGCGTGTCGATACTGTGGCGGCTCATCCACAAGGCGGTGGAGCCCGATTCCGTCAGGGCCACGATGGCTTTTACGCGCAAGTGATGGGCCGTAAACAGGGCGCCATACGCGATCGACTGGTCTATGCGGGTAAACGTGACGTTGAGGAAATCGGCATCGAGCTTGTTATATTCGGACTGCTCCGCTTCGACGCAGATGGCGGCCATCATTTCCACCGTCTCGATCGGGTACTTGCCCGAGGCCGTCTCGGCCGACGTCATGACCGCATCCGTGCCATCGAGCACGGCATTGGCCACGTCGGATACCTCTGCGCGCGTCGGCACGGCGTTGACGATCATCGATTCCATCATCTGCGTGGCTGTAATGGCCAGCTTGTTCGAGGCGCGCGCCATCTTGATCATGCGTTTCTGCAAGGCCGGCACGGCCGCGTTGCCCACTTCCACGGCCAGGTCGCCGCGCGCGACCATGATGCCGTCGGAGGCGTCGAGAATCTCTTGCAGCGCAGGAATGGCTTCCGCGCGCTCGATCTTGGCGATCATCATCGGCTTGTGGTGGTACGGCTCGCCGGCGATATTGGCCAGCTGGCGCGCCATTTCCATGTCGGTGGCGCATTTCGGAAAGGAAATGGCCAGATAGTCGGCCTGGAAACTCATGGCCGTCTTGATATCTTCCATATCCTTGGCCGTCAGTGCGGGCGCGGACAGGCCGCCGCCCTGGCGGTTGATGCCCTTGTTGTTCGACAACTCGCCGCCGATTTTGACTGTCGTGTGGATCTCGCTGCCGTGGATGCGCTCGACGACCAGCACGATGAGGCCATCGTTGAGCAGCAGCACGTCGTCCTTGTGCAAGTCGCGCGGCAGGGCCTTGTAGTCGAGACCGACTCTTTCTTGGTTGCCCAGCTCGCCGTTTTCGCCCCACTTGGCGTCGAGGATGAACCTGTCGCCCTGTTCCAGCTGGATACGGGTGTTTTCAAACTTGCCGACACGAATCTTCGGCCCTTGCATGTCGGCCATGATGGCCACTTCGCGGCCGCACTCGGCAGCGGCCAGGCGTACCAGCGCCGCGCGGTCGATATGGTCTTGCGCCTTGCCATGGGAAAAATTCAAGCGCACCACGTCGACGCCCGCGCGTATCATCTTCACCAGGATATCGAAGTCGGTGGAGGCGGGGCCGATTGTTGCTACGATTTTTGTACCACGTGGCATAGGATTCCTTATGCGCCGGCAAGGCGCTGGCTAAGCAAGGCCCGGCTGCTGAGTCGCCCGGCAAGGTAAAAGCGCAGCGATCAGGCTGCGCTTGGTACTGAACTGCTGCGTGCCGCGCTTTAAGCGGCGCGTTGCATCAGGATCTCTACTGCTGGCAGGGTTTTGCCTTCCAGGAACTCCAGGAAAGCGCCGCCACCGGTCGAGATATAGCTGATTTTATCGGTAATGTCGTATTTTGCAATCGCCGCCAGGGTGTCGCCACCGCCCGCGATGGAGAAAGCTTTCGATTCAGCAATGGCCAGCGCCAGCGTCCTGGTGCCGTTGCCGAACTGGTCGAACTCGAACACGCCGACGGGGCCGTTCCAGACGATGGTGCCGGCGGCGGCAATTTGCTCAGCCAGCATGGCGGCCGTTTTCGGGCCGATATCGAGAATCATGTCATCGTCAGCCACATCGGCCACGTCCTTGACGGTGGCCACAGCCGTCGGCGAGAATTCCTTGGCGCACACGACATCGACGGGAATCGGCACTTGCGCGCCGCGCTTGGCCATGATCTCGATGATGGCACGGGCTTCCTCGACCAGTTCCGCTTCCACCAGCGATTTGCCGATATTCAAGCCAACAGCCTTCATGAAGGTGTTGGCGATGCCACCGCCGACGATCAGATTATCGACCTTGTCGGACAGGGCTTTCAGGATGGTCAGCTTGCTCGATACTTTCGATCCAGCAACAATGGCCAGCAGCGGACGGGCCGGGGCGTGCAAAGCCTTCCCCAGTGCATCAAGTTCGGCGGCCAGCAGCGGGCCGGCGCAGGCGACAGGCGCGAACTTGGCGATGCCGTGCGTGGACGCTTCGGCGCGGTGCGCCGTGCCGAACGCATCATTGACGTAGATATCACACAATGCGGCCATTTTTTGCGCCAGTTCATCGCTGTTTTTCTTTTCGCCCTTGTTGACGCGCACGTTTTCCAGCAAGACCACTTGTCCGGCGGCCAGGTTTTCCAGGCCAGCGCCATCGAGCCAATTTTGCTTTAATGCAACTTCTTGACCCAGCAGCTCCGACAAACGCGCGGCCACGGGCGCCAGGCTGTCGGCCGGCTTGAATTCGCCTTCCGTCGGACGGCCCAGGTGCGACGTCACCATGACGGCAGCGCCTGCGTCGAGGGCAGCGCGGATGGCCGGCACCGAAGCGCGGATGCGCGTGTCTTCGGTGATCTTGCCAGTGTCATCTTGCGGGACGTTCAGGTCGGCGCGGATAAACACGCGCTTGCCTTGCAGTGCATTTTGGGCGATCAAATCTTGCAGACGGATGAACTTGAGAACAGCTGACATGGCGATCCAGATGACGAGTGGAAGGAAGTGCGCTATTTTACCGCAATGACCAGACCAAATCGCCGATTTGTCCTGCTTTACCCGAATTGCGCGAAAAGCCCCGTCCTTCCGGTCGGGGATGGATAGCGCGGCGGCCGAAAGGCCGCCTTGCTCTGATTAAGTTTTCGTGCGGCCCTGAACCAATCAGATATCGCGCAAGTCAAACGTCTATGCCCTTTAAAAAATCGCTTACGCACTCGACGCGCGTCCTGAGGCTTCGCCTCAAGGACAAGCACGCCGCGGCGCTGTCGGCGATGGCACGGGACGTCAACTTCGTTTGGAACTACGCCAACGACCTGTCTTTCAAGGTCTGGCAGCGCGAGCGCCGGTTCCTGAGTGAATACGACATCGACACGTACACCGCCGGCGCGACCAAGGAAGGGCTGAACCTGCACTCGACCACGGTCCAGGCGATTTCGAAAGAACTCGTTACGCGGCGCCGCCAGTTCAAGAAGGTCAAGCTGCGCTGGCGCGTTTCGCGCGGCAGCCGGCGCAGCCTGGGCTGGATTCCCTTCAAGGCCTCTGCGCTGCGCTACCGTAACGGGCAATTGCTGCTGTCCGGACTGGGCACGCCACTGTGCCTATGGGACAGCTACGGCCTGTCGGCCTACCAGCTCGGCGCCGGCAACCTCAGCGAGGACGCGCGCGGATGCTGGTACATCAATATCACGGTCAAGACCCAGAAGGCGCCGCGCTCCACGGGCCGCGCCGCCGTCGGCATCGACCTGGGCCTGAAAGACTTCGCGGCCACCTCCGGCGGCGTCAAGATTGCCGCCCAGCAGTTCTACCGGGACCTTGAACCGGCGCTCGCGCTGGCCCAGCGCGCAGGCAAGACGGACCGCGCACGGGCGATACACGCCAAAATCGGCAACCGCAGGAAGGACTTCCTGCACAAACTCAGCACCCGACTCGTCGCCGAGCACGGGGCTATCTTCGTTGGCGACGTGAACGCAAGCGGCCTGGCCAAGACACGGATGGCAAAATCCGTGCTCGACGCCAGTTGGTCGATGTTCCGAACCATGCTGCATTACAAAAGCGATGACGCTGGCGTGTGGTTCGAGGAAGTCAACGAAGCTTATTCAACCCAAACCTGTTCTGCCTGCGACGCACGCAGCGGCCCGAGAGGGCTGCAAGGTCTTGGAATAAGAGAATGGAGCTGCTCGAACTGCGGTGCAGTGCATGACCGCGACGTCAACTCGGCAAATATCATTCTCGCGCGCGGACATGCGCGTCTCGCAGGAGGAATCCCCTTCCTTTCCGCCGAAGCGGCAGCCGCAAGGCTGAGGTGGGGGAGTATGTCAATGAAAAACATGCAACAGTCGCAATCCCGTAAAAACCAGCATGCCAAAGACGATGGTTTGCAGCATATTGCGGCGAATCAGGAAAAAGATGGTCGCGGCAATGCCGGACAAGAGTTTCAAGTTAGACAATTCCAGGTGCACCTGCTGCCCCTCCATCAGCATGTCAGGCGCGATGATGGCCGCCAGCGCGCACGCTGGCGCATAGCGCAGCATCTCGCCCACCCGGCGCGGAATGCTGATGTGATGGCCGATCAGCCAGAAGGTGCTGCGCGTGGCGGCCGTGGCCACCGCCAGCACGGCGATGGCAATCCATATGTCGGTCCGGCCCCAGTCAATCGCGTCAAACATGGCGTTTTGTCCATTTTTCTGTCAATTCTTCCACGGCCATGGCGCTGGCCATGCCCACCACCACGGCCACCAGCAAACCCAGCTTATAGGGCAGGCTGAACGCCAGCACGGCCACCGTGCCCGCCACCAGTACGCCGCACAGGGCGGCGCGGCTGAGGATCAGGGGCACGGTGACGCAGAGTATCGCCAGCGTGCCCGCGAAGCCCAGCCCCCATTCGGCCGGCACGACGGCGCCCAGCATGATGCCGGCGAGGGAACCGGTTTGCCAGGCCAGCCAGTTGGGATAGATCAGGCCCTTCAGGAAGGGCAGCTTGGCCGGGTCCGGCGTCTCGTCCGTGTAGCGCTGCAGGAACAGGCCTACCGTGATATCGCCAGCGACATAGCCGAGCGCAAAGCGCTGGCGCCACGGCAAATGGGCGAAATGGGGGGCTAGCAGCACGGAAAAGATGACAAATCGCAAATTGACCACCAGCGCCGTGGCGAAAATAACCCACACGGGCGCCTGTGCGGCCAGCAAGGGCAAGGAAGCGAGCTGGGCCGAGCCGGCAAAGACCAACAGGGTCATGGCCCCCGCCTGCGCTACCGTCAAGCCGCCTTTCACCATGGCCACGCCCACCACCATGCCCCAGGCGGCAATGCCCAACAGGCTGGGTGCGCCCAGTTTCAGGCCGGCACGCCAGGCGTCTTTCAAGACGCCATCCTCCTTGGCGGCCATGACGGCGCTCAAGCGGCGCTCCGGCAAGCGGACTGTGGTAACTGCACAACAATGATGCACGCAAGACTCATATTGATACGAAACGCAACGGTGATACCGGCAAGGCAGGCCAGTCAGTGTGGTGCCGCAGCTGCCGTGTTTGCGCAAAAACCCGCGCTGCAGCCAAAGAATATAAAGGCGCCATTTTAGCCATGATTTTTGCTGTCTGCCTGAATCCGTTAAAATCGTGCTTTTGGCAGCAGCCGACTTCCATCCATACAGCCTCACGGAGCATGACAAGATGACAAATACCACCCAGCCAGCGGTCGAACTCGACAGTAAAGACTTGCCAGCCCACTGCCCTAACCCGGCCATGCCGCTGTGGTCGTCGCATCCGCGTGTGTATCTGGAATTTGACAAAAACGGCATCGCCAAGTGCCCGTACTGCGGCACGGCCTACACCCTGAAGGAAGGCGCCAGCGCCGGCCACCATTAAACTGCCCAGCGGCGCGCCACCAGCGCGCCGTTTTCATTTGCAGCCATTTACTTGTACGTATCCAGCCCGGAGTCGTCATGAAACGTCTGAAGGAACTCAATGGCAGCGCCGCGGAAGTCGAAGCGGCGTTCTACGATGCGCTGCACCGCGCCGACCTCGAAGCGCTGATGGCGCTGTGGGCCGATGATGAAGAGATCGTCTGCATCCACCCGGGCGGCGCGCGCCTGATCGGCCATGCCGCCATCCGTTCCTCGTGGGAAACCATTTTGGCCGGTAGCGGCCTGCATATCGTCCCGGTGCAACTGCATGAAACGCACAATCTGATGAGTTCGGTGCACACGGTCATCGAAGGCATCACTGCCGGCGACGACGGACCGGCACATCTGCTGGCCACGAATGTGTATGTGAAAAGCCCGCGCGGCTGGCGCATCGTGCTGCACCACGCCTCCATCGCCCCTGGTGGCGCGCCGGCGGACAATCCGGGGACGCAGATCCTGCACTGATGTCTTTTCCTCCTCCTTACAGCGCTCCATTCTGGTTGCCTGGCGGCCATTTGCAGACGATTTATCCGGCCCTGTGCATCAGCAAGCCGGCCGTCGCCTTCCGCCGCGAGCGCTGGCAAGCGCCCGATGGCGACTTCGTCGACGTCGACCTGGTCGATGGCCAGCCCGGCCAGCCCTTCGTGGTGCTGTTCCACGGCCTGGAAGGCTCGTCCAACAGCCATTACGCACGCGCCTTGATGAGCGAGGTGGCCGCGCGCGGCTGGTCCGGCGCCGTGCCGCACTTTCGCGGCTGCTCGGGCGAGCCTAACCTGGCGCCACGCTTCTACCATTCAGGCGATGCGCAGGAAGTGGACTGGGTGCTGCGCCGCCTGCGCCCGCGCGCCACCGGCAAGTTTTACGCGGCCGGCGTCTCGCTGGGCGGCAACGCCCTGCTGTGCTGGCTGGGCCAGTCGCAGCACCAGGCGGACTTTGTCGATGCCGCCGCTGCCGTGTCGGCGCCGCTGGACCTGGCACAAGGCGGCAAGGCCCTGTCCTCGGGCGCCAACCGGCTCTACACGCGCATGTTCCTGAACACCCTGAAACCGAAATGCCTGGCCAAGCTGGAGCAGTTTCCCGGCCTGTTTGCGCGCGAGGCCATGCTGGCCGCGCGCGACCTGCACGCCTTTGACAATGTCGTCACGGCGCCGCTGCACGGCTATCGCGACGCCGACGATTACTGGCACCGCGCCAGCGCCAAGCATGTCTTGCACGACATCACCGTACCGACCCTGGTGCTGAATGCCCGGAACGACCCTTTCCTGCCCGGGCGCTTCCTGCCGCGCAGCGCCGCGCCAAAGGTCGAGCTCGACTATCCTCGCCACGGCGGCCATGTCGGCTTTGCCGGCGGAAAATTGCCTGGAAGCATAGAATGGCTGCCGCAGCGGCTGATATCCTTTTTTGAAGATGGCAGCGCGGCGCCGTCTTCCGCGCAAAGCTGTCACGCTGGCGGCTTGCGCACTTCAACAGAAAACGCCTTACATGGATGATCTCGTCAAGCAGGCCCTGGCCAAATGGCCGAACGTACCCCATTGCTACGGCTGGCTGGGCCTGGACGCGCGCGGCAACTGGCGCATGCGCGACCAGCAGGCGCAGCAACAGCAACTGCCGGGCGACAAGATCGCCCACGTGGCCTTGTTGGGCTTTATCAACCGCAATTACGCGCAGGACGAACGGGGTTGCTGGTTTTTCCAGAACGGTCCGCAGCGCGTCTACCTGAACCTGGAAGCGACGCCGTATATCGCCCGCAGCGATCCGCAGCACGGTTTTGTCTTGCAAACGGGCGTGCCGCTGGAGCAAATCGAGCAAGCGTATTTGTGCGACAACGGCGCCCTGATTTTGCGCAACAAGCACATCGTGGCGCAGGTGGACGACCGCGACATGGCGCAGGTGCTGGCCGCGCTGCGCCTCGATGGCCAGGCGGCGAGCGACGAGGCCTTGCTGGCCTGGCTGGAAGCGGGCGTTGGCAACTTGACCTTGCTGCATGGCGGCAAGGAATACACCGTGCAGCCGCTGGCCCATGCTAGCGTGCCGCAGACCTTCGGTTTTCAGCGGACGCCGCAAGCCGAGTAAGCACTAGCTTTTCTGATCCTTCAGCTGTTCGCGGCGCTTTTCCTGCAATTCGCGCTCGCGCGCATCGATCACGGCCTGCTCATAAAAGGTAGCGTCAGTCGACTTGCGGGCAATCGTCAGCTGGTCCAGCGCGGCCATGGTAGCGCCCTGCAACACATAAGATTCGGCCAGGGCCATGTGCTGCAAGGTCATCTTGCCCTGGTCCGCATAGGCTTTCGCCAGCAAGTCATACAGTTCCGGCTCTTCCTTGTACAACTGCACCTGATCGCGCAGGTACAGGGTGGCCTGCTCCAGCTTGCCGGCCGCCATCAGCGCTTGCGCATACTGGCGGGCAATACCACGCGACAAGGGAAACTGTTGCCGCGCCGCCTCCGCCGCCTTCAGGGCTTCCTGCGCCACTTCGGCTTTTTGCGCCGGCATCAACAGCACTTCCAGGCTCATCGCCGCCAGCAGCGAATTGGGGCCCTGCGTGCCATCCGAGCTAAACACGTTCGCGCCAATCGGCTGGTGCAGCGCGGCATTGGCTGCGTCGAGTTCTGCCTGCGCATCCAACGGCTTGCCCTGCTTGATGGCCACGAACGCCAGGCCGTAATGGGCTGCCGTCACCTGGAAGCGGCTTTGCTGCTCCAGCTGCGTCTTGAAGAGCGCCCTGGCATTGAGCAAACCTTGCACGCTTTCATCCTGCAGCACGCGGGCGCGCGCCCGCGCCAAGTGAAAATTCAGGCTGTCCGGACGCTGCTTGTAGGGCTGCTCGCGGATACGCGCGGCAATGTCGGCGATGCGCTCGGTGGTCAACGGATGGGTTTGCAGATACGCGGGCATCAAATCGCTGTACGAACGGCTGGCCGCCTGCATGCGGCCAAAGAAGGCCACCATGCCGGTGGTATCGAAACCCGCTTCGCCCATGATCTGGAAGCCGATGCGGTCCGCCTCGCGCTCGGCGTCGCGGCCGAAATTGAGCTGGCGCTGGATGGCCAGGCCTTGCCCGGCGGCAAACACGCCCATGGCCACATCGCCGCCCGCGCGCGAGGCCAGCGCCGCCAGCAGCATGGCTGCCAGCGGCATCAGGGCATCCTGGCGCTGCTGGCCCAGCATGCGCGCAATATGGCGCTGCGCCACGTGGCCGATCTCGTGCGACAGCACGGAAGCCAGTTCGGCCTCCGTTTGCGCCGCCAGCAGCAAGGCCGAGTGCACGCCGATGAAGCCGCCGGGCAAGGCGAACGCGTTCAATTGCGGATCGCGCACGGCAAAGAAGAAATAATCGTAATTCGTTTCGCCGCGCACGCTGGGCCGCGCCGCCACGAGAGCGTTGCCGAAGGTATTCAGGTATTCCAGCAGGGGCGCGTCATCGAGATAATCGCGGTCGCCGCGAATGCCGCGCATGATTTCCTCGCCGATCTTGCGCTCCATCGCCGGTGACAGGTCTTCGCGCGACGTATCGCCCAGGTTCGGCAGGTTTGGCGCCGGCGGCACGGCCAGCTGCGTCCAGCTGCTGGCCGGCTTGGCCGGGGCATTGGCGGCTGGCACCGCTGCGGAGGTGTAAGTTTGCGCCAGCGCAAACGGCGCGGCCAGCCATAGCGCCGCCAGTGCCGGCACGCGTCGTGACGGGCGCAAAAACGGCAAGGCCGCGCTGGCGTTTTCGAGTGCTGCCCGAAGGATAGTTTTTGAATTCACGGGTGCTATCATACCTTGTTCGCGGTGCCCATCGCCACGCAACAGGCACGCGATATGCTTGTTGCATAAGTGGATGAGCAAGTGTGCCGCACCCTTAATTCTGACCTATTTTGATGCCATGACAACAGCAGACCAGCAAGCCCCCGCCGGAGAACTGACCCATTTCGATGCCACGGGCCAAGCCCATATGGTCGACGTGGGCAGCAAGGAAGACACGCGCCGCAGCGCCGTGGCCGCCGGCACCATCCGCATGCAGAGCGCCACCCTGGCCCTGATTATCTCGGGCAACGCCAAGAAGGGCGACGTGCTGGGCATCGCCCGCATCGCCGCCATCATGGGCGCCAAGCGCACCAGCGACCTGATCCCCCTGTGCCACCCGCTGGCGCTCACGCGCGTGACGGTGGACTTTGAAATCGACGAGACCGCCAACAGCGTCCACTGCCGTGCCCAAGTCGACACCACCGGCAAGACCGGCGTGGAAATGGAAGCGCTAACGTCCGTGCAAATCGGTTTATTGACCATCTACGACATGTGCAAGGCCGTCGACCGGGGCATGGTCATGACGAATGTGCGCGTGCTGGAAAAGCATGGCGGCAAGTCGGGGGATTGGACGGCGGCGTTGTAAGCTCTTGTTTTTTAAGACTGACACAAACACTCCCTCAAAGGCCGCGCGTATTCTTGGCAACCAGGGCCAGAGCACCAGTTGCGCGCGCTTGCTGAGCATGACCGATTCTCCAGCAAAGGCTGGCGGCCTCGTCGTTTGTTAAACGCTCGCGGCCAATTCAATATCCGCGCCGAGCTTTTCCACAAAGCGTTCCATGGTTTCCTCACCTAAATCAACCGCCTTGGCCCCACCGCCGGCAACGAATGTCACATCGCTGATCCCGATCACGCCGAGTATGAGGCGCAGATATTGGGTTGCGATGTCGCGCTCCTGAATGGGCGATCCTTCGGTATAGATACCGCCCGATGCGATCAATACGGTTGCTTTCTTGCCAGTCACAAGTCCGCGCCCATCGAAGCCCAGCGTCAATCCCTTGCGAACGACATGGTCGATCCATGCCTTGAGCACGGCTGGCACATTGTAGTTGTAGACCGGCGTTGCAATGACAATGTGATCGACGGCGAGCAATTCCGCGACGAGTTCGTCGGAGAGCCGCAACACGTTCGCCATCTCGGGAGAATGCTGTTCCGGAGGCGTGAAGTAAGCCTGCAACCAGGCAGCGTTCACAAACTGAAGTCCGGCATCCATGAGGTCGCGCCTGGTGATTTCGCCATCTGCGTGGGCGGCAAGCCAGTCCTGCACGAAGCGACGCGTCATGTTGCGCGACACGGAGTGTTTACCGCGAGGGCTGGCCTCGATTACTAAAAGCTTGGTCATGACAATATTCCTTAAAAAAATAACACCGAGGGAAAAGCCTGAAGCAAGCTTGCCGATCAGACTGGATGCATGCCTACAATATATCGCCGGGAATTCATTTACGGCAGTGATTAAAATATGATAAATTCCATCGGTATTTGTGATGGAGCAAGCCATGGAGAAGACACTTTGATTGGAAGTCTGACGCTCGATCAGTTACGTGTTCTGGTGACGATCGCAGATACGGGAAGCTTTTCTGCCGCCGGTCGAAAACTTGGTCGCGTGCAATCGGCCATCAGCCAGACTGTGGGGACGCTTGAGGACGTGCAAGGCGTGTTGCTGTTTGACCGCAGCGGCCATCGCCCGAGCTTGACCGAGACTGGACGGGTTCTAGTCGAGCAGGCGCGATTGGTCTTGGCGAGCGCTGCCCGCTTCGAGGGAGTGGCAATGGGAGCGCGCTCGGGCCTGGAACCCGAGCTTGTCATTGCGATCGATCCTCTGGTGCCTACCGCGCCATTCATTGAAAGCCTGTCCGCACTGAGCCTGACGTTTCCGAATCTGCCAGTGCGCTTTTCGACAGAAGGTCTGGGCGGTTCATTGAGACGCCTGAGAAGTGACCCGGCCGCCATCGGGATCTGCCTGCTGCTTCCTTCTATTCCAGACGACATTGCTGCCTATCCGCTGCTGCGTGTCGGCATGCAGGCTGTCGTGGCGTCAGGGCATCCACTTGCTTCGCTCGGACGTCCGGCGACGCAGACCGATCTGGAACCTTATGTCCAGCTCGTACTGTCAGACCCTGTCAATCCCGGCAGCGAAAACTTTGGGCTTGCGAGTGCAAGACTTTGGCGCTTCGTTGATCTCGGCCGGCGCCTGGACTTCTTGCTCGGTGGTTTCGGATGGTGCCGCATGCCCGACCACCTGGTGTCCGGATTGATTGCGACGGGGAGCCTGGTTGCACTTCATATCGAGCACGATCCAACGCCCCGAGAGGGGCTGACGATTTATGCGGCGCATCAGCGTAGCCGCACGCTCGGGTATGCTGGGCGATGGTTGCTGGATGACCTCAGGCGACGCCTGCGATCTTGAAACAATCCTTACCGGGATACGGCGCTGGCCAGGCACCACACGATGATGGCTGTAAAGCGTAAGACGCGTGCCGACGCTGCCGCACAGAATTTTTCGATGCCAATACCAATTTTCTTGATGCAAATGCTTTTTCGTCAAGAAATCATGCATACTGCGCTTCGACAACATTAAGATGAGCATCGCATGACAAGTACCAAGCCCGCCATGGAAACCACGCTCCAGGACTTCGAATTCGAGGCGATGAATCTGCAGGTGGGTGGGCGCATCCAGTTCATCACGCACCGCAGCATCAAACCCGTGCAGCACTTCTCGGCCTTGATCGGCTATGTGAAGGACGAGTACCTCATCGTCAAGATTCCCCTGGAAAATGGCAGCGCCATTATGCTCAACGAGGGTGACAAGCTGACCATCCGCGTATTTTCCGGCGTCACCGTGTGTTCGTTTTCATGCAGCGTGCTGCGCATTTTTGGCCGTCCCCTCAATTATGTCCACCTGAGCTTTCCCGACGCCATCCAGGGCACCAGCCTGCGCACGGCCATGCGGGTGAAAGTCGAGATTCCAGCACAGCTGAGCTACCTCGACGTGGCCGCCGTGCCCGTGTTCATCGTCAACCTCAGCGTTTCCGGCGCACTGATCGAGTCGCCCTGCATGCTCACGCCCGACGAGGAGGGCGTGGCGCTCAGCTTCACCCTGCTGGTGCAACCGCACAAGCACCAGATGCGCCTCAATACGCGTGCGCGCATCCAGAATGTCAGCGTGGGCAAGCCCTCGCATGGCCATGCCGCAGAAGTGGCAGAAATCCACACCTATGGCGTGCAATTCATCGACCTGGAGCCGACCCATTACACCATGCTGCAAAACCTCACCTATGAAGCGCTGATCGCGGACCGGCAAAAGATCGTCTGATACCGGCGCGGCAATGGGCGCTCAGAGGGTGGCCGCCGGCTTGGGCGGATTATTCTTCAGGATGGCCTCAATCGCCGCAGCATTCGTGACGGTAGTGCTATTTGACCAGTTCAGGCTGCTGGTGCCCGGCTGCAAGGTCATTTTCACGATCTTGCCAGCCACGTCTGCGCCCAAGTCACCGGCCAGTGTCAGTTCTATATCCCCGGTAGTAACCTTGGCGCTGGCCACTTCGCGCGTAGGCGTAAAGGCCGGGATGGGGCCGGGAGCGCTGTCGACTGGCGTGCTGCAGGCGATAGCTTCGCCGCCATTTTCCTGTACGCACAGGGCCACGGCCGTCTTCAAAGGCGCCGCAGCGGCCAGCACGTTGCTGATCTTGGCCCGCATGGTGTAGTCGCCGTACTGGGGAATGGCCACGGCCGCCAGGATGCCGGCGATGGCCACCACGATCATCAGTTCTATCAGGGTAAATCCGCTTTGTCCGCGCATCGCATCCTCCCGTGGTGCAGTTGGTCACGCCATGCACGGTGCAAGCGCCATGCCAGCGCAGCACACGGGCAAGCAGGAGCCGGGAGGCAAGAAAAGCGACGCGATTCGCTCGCAAGGGACGCGTCTTGTCGGCTCCTGCCCCGTTACGCGCAGTGGCCGGCGCATAAAAAAAGGAGCCGAAGCTCCTTTTTTTGTGCTGCATCAATACCCGGCTGGAATTACAGCATGGCTTTCAGCAGACGCGCCATTTCCGACGGGTTTTTGGTCACGGTGATGCCGCAAGCTTCCATGATTTCCAGCTTGGCTTGTGCCGTATCAGCGCCGCCCGAGATCAGCGCGCCGGCGTGGCCCATGCGCTTGCCTGGAGGAGCGGTCACGCCAGCGATGAAGCCAACGACCGGTTTTTTCATGTTGTCTTTGATCCAATAAGCCGCGTTGGCTTCGTCTGGACCACCGATTTCGCCGATCATGATGACCGCGTCGGTATCTGGATCATCATTGAACATCTTCATGATGTCGATGTGCTTCAGACCGTTGATCGGGTCGCCGCCGATGCCGACTGCCGACGATTGGCCCAGGCCCAGTGCGGTCAATTGACCCACTGCTTCATAGGTCAAGGTGCCCGAACGCGATACTACGCCGATACGGCCGCGCTTGTGGATATGGCCTGGCATGATGCCGATCTTGATTTCGTCCGGGGTGATCAGACCTGGGCAGTTAGGGCCCAGCAGCAGCGTTTTGCTGCCCGATTTCGCCATGCGGTCTTTCAAGGCCATCATGTCACGTACTGGAATGCCTTCGGTGATGCAAATGGCCAGATCCAGTTCAGCTTCGACAGCTTCCCAGATCGCAGCGGCCGCGCCTGCTGGCGGCACATAGATCACCGACACGTTGGCGCCGGTTTCTTTTTTCGCTTCTGCAACGCTAGCGAAAATAGGAATGCCTTCGAAGTCTTCGCCGGCTTTCTTTGGGTTCACGCCTGCGACGAAGGCAGCTTTGCCGTTCGCGTAGTCGCGGCAACCGCGGGTGTGGAATTGGCCGGTCTTGCCGGTAATCCCTTGGGTAACGACTTTGGTATCTTTATTGATCAGAATGGACATGTTGATTCCTTAATTAAGCTTGACCGGCAGCAGCGGCAACGACGCTCTTGGCTGCATCTTCCATGGTGTCGGCTGCGATGATAGGCAGACCGGAATCGGCCAGCATCTTTTTGCCCAGGTCTTCGTTGGTGCCCTTCATGCGCACCACCAGCGGTACGTTCAGCGAAACGGCTTTCACCGCGGCGATGACGCCTTCGGCGATGACGTCGCAACGCATGATGCCGCCGAAAATGTTGACCAGGATGGCTTTCAGGCCTGGGTTTTTCAACATAATCTTGAAGGCTTCGGTCACTTTCTCAGCCGTGGCGCCGCCGCCGACGTCCAGGAAGTTGGCAGGCTCGCCGCCGAACAGCTTGATGGTGTCCATGGTGGCCATGGCCAGGCCGGCGCCGTTCACCAGGCAGCCGATGTTGCCATCGAGCGAGATGTAGGCCAGGTCGAATTTCGACGCTTCGACTTCAGCTGGATCTTCTTCGTCCAGGTCGCGCAGGGCGACGATCTCTGGATGACGGAACAGCGCGTTCGGGTCAAAGTTGAACTTGGCGTCCAGGGCGATGATCTTGCCGCTGCCGGTGACGATCAGCGGGTTGATTTCGGCCAGCGAGCAATCGGTTTCCCAGTACGCTTTGTACAGGCCTTGCAGGTTGACGCGGGCGTCGGCGATCGAACCGGCAGGCACGCCGATCTTGGCGGCGATGGCATCGGCGTCGGCATCGGTCAGGCCGGTGCTCGGATCGATGGTGACGTGGTGGATTTTTTCAGGATGGCTTTCTGCCACTTCTTCGATGTCCATGCCGCCTTCGGACGATGCCATCAGGACGATTTTCTGGGTGACGCGGTCGGTGACCAGCGACACGTACAGTTCTTGCTTGATGTCGGCGCCTTCTTCCACCAGCAGGCGGTTGACTTTCTGGCCTTCGGCGCTGGTCTGATGCGTGATCAGCTGCATGCCCATGATCTGGTCGGCGTATTGCTTAACCTGTTCAATCGATTTCGCCACTTTCACGCCGCCGCCCTTGCCGCGACCACCTGCGTGGATCTGTGCCTTGACGACCCACACCGGGCCACCCAGGGTTTCCGCAGCCTTGACGGCTTCGTCGACGGACATGCACGGAATGCCGCGTGGTACCGTCACTCCGTACTGCCGGAGGATTTCTTTGGCTTGATACTCATGGATTTTCATGCTGGCTTCCCTTCTGATACTGATGTGTAAAAATACGGTTAGTGGTGCAAAAAAACAGCGAAAACCACCGCTAGGCTGGCGCTTTGGCTACCCAGCGCGGGTAATACTGTGCAACTGCCGCACCGTCGGTACGCAAGGCGTGGCATTTGTCGAGTTGGAACGGCTTATCTTGCGAGACGTCGGCGTTTGCGCCGTCGCGCGTCGACCACACATCGCCGGCGAACGCCTGGACGGTGGCGGTCGGCAAGACTTGGGCCAGTTCAGTCAAATGGGTACAGCCATCGATACCGCCCAGGCGCTGTTTCAATTCCCTACGGAAATTTTTCAACAGGTTCAAGCCGATGAGCAGCTTGTAGGCGGGACCGATGGTATTACAAAAACCGGGATACGGTACGGAATCGGAGGCAGCTTCAGCCTCGACGATGGTCAGCTCGCGATCGACGGTAATGCGTAAATGGAGGTCATGCAGAGGGGTACCGGCGGGACGGGGGCCGGAGGCCAGCATCGCGTCGTAGCTTTTGATATCGGTAATACGGGCGTCAATATCCCACAGGCCGTCCTCGCGCACATACGCTTGGACGTCGATAACGCGGGAGTGCCGTAAGGCGCGCCGGGATACGGGAGTTGACAGGGGCATAAGACCGATGCCGCTTGCGCGGCCAAAATTTAGTAAGCAGCCATGTGCATAAAGCACGCTGTTCGCAGCTTCTACGAACAGCAACCGCACCTGCGGCGCCGCAAAAACCCTAAAAGTGTAGCACATTGGACGCAGGTTGCGCCGCAACATAATTTTTCATTGCTTTGGCAAAAGCATTTCAAAGTATACGGAAAACGCATGTAAATTTACGCCGTTATCACGATAATTGATGACTGATATGTGCAGCTGTTGCCACCTGCCGCGTCAAATTTTCACGTCTGCCACGGAACACGGTAGCGCTGCCACGCCTGGCCACGCACAGCGCAACAATACGTTCCCTGCTTAACCAGGCGATGGCACGGGAAATGACATTACAAAGAAGATAATGCTATGCGGCGAGGCCGCCTTGCCGGCAAGGCAGGGGCATGGCAGGGACTGTTGCAGAAGGAACACAGTGCATCCTGAGCCAGCAAGCTGGCAGGGGGAAAATAAGCGCGAGGCGCGGCAAACGGGGCCGCGTCGGCCAGGCTAATCCTCGTCAAGCTCCAAACCTTTCAAGGCGACCTGCACGGCACGCTGGGAAAAGCCACGCTGCATCAAGAAACGCATCTGCTTGTTGCGTTGCTCGGCATCCTGCGCCACCTGGCCAAACTTGCGGCGCCACACTTCACAGGCACGCTCCGTTTCTCCTTCGGCCAGACCCGCCTTGAGCTCCTTCAGCGCTTCGCTGCCGATGCCATGGCTTTGCAGCTCGGCCATGATGCGGCTGTTGCCGAAGCGGGCCGAACGGCGGTGGATCAGCGCTTCGGAAAAACGTTCCTGCGACAGCCAGTTGGCCTGCTCCAGGCTGTCGAGCAAGGCTTCCACGTCGTCGCCTTCCTGCGCATGCCGTTGCAGCTTGCGCCGCAATTCCATGCGGCTATGTTCGCGCATCGACAAAAAACGTAGCGCCCTGCCCTTCAGGCTCAACTGTACCGCTGCCATCATTCCACCCTATCGTCATCACTTCAACAAAACACACACCGTCAAAAACACAATTGCCGCCTGGCGCACAGGCGCGAGGCGGCAATCAATTGTAGGACGTTACCGGCCAGCTAGCGCAGCCTTCCGCTGGCGGCCAGCCGCAGCTGGCCCTGGCACAGCTTACTCGGCTGCTTTCGCTTCCACAGCCTTGGCGGCTTTGTCAGCCTTGTCGGCCTTATTATCCACCTTGTCTGGCTTTTCAGCAGCCAGCGGCGGCAGTTCGCGCACGCCCAGCGAGACGCGAACCTTGTTTTCGATCTCGCGGGCCAGCGCCGGACGCTCTTGCAGGAAGGCGCGGGCATTGTCCTTGCCCTGGCCGATGCGTTCGCCGTTGTAGCTGTACCACGAACCGGATTTCTCCACGATCTTGGCATCCGAACCCAGGTCCAGGATTTCGCCTTCGCGCGAGGTGCCGGCGCCGTACAGGATGTCGAAATGCGCTTCCTTGAATGGCGGCGCGATCTTGTTCTTGACGACCTTGACCTTGGTTTCGTTACCGATCACTTCGTCGCCCGATTTGATCGAGCCGGTGCGGCGGATATCCAGGCGCACGGAAGCGTAGAATTTCAGCGCATTACCACCCGTGGTCGTTTCAGGGCTACCGAACATCACGCCGATCTTCATGCGGATCTGGTTGATGAAGATGACCAGGGTATTCGTGCGGTTGATGGAGCCGGTCAGCTTGCGCAGGGCTTGCGACATCAAACGCGCTTGCAGGCCTGGCAGGGAATCACCCATGTCGCCTTCGATCTCGGCGCGGGGCGTGAGCGCGGCCACGGAGTCGATGACGACCAGGTCGACGCTGCCCGAACGCACGAGGGCGTCGCAGATTTCCAGCGCCTGTTCGCCCGTATCCGGTTGCGAGATCAGCAATTCATGCAGGTTCACGCCCAGCTTTTGCGCGTAGCCGACGTCGAGCGCGTGCTCGGCATCGATAAAGGCGCACGTACCGCCCAATTTTTGCATTTCAGCAATGGTTTGCAGGGTCAAGGTGGTTTTACCCGACGATTCAGGACCGTAGATTTCCACCACGCGGCCGCGCGGCAAGCCGCCGACGCCCAGCGCGATATCCAGGCCGAGCGAACCGGTCGACACGACTTGCACTTCTTCGATCACGGCGCTGGCATCCATGCGCATGACCGAACCTTTGCCAAACTGCTTCTCGATCTGCGCCAGTGCGGCGGCGAGCGCCTTGGCTTTTTCCGATGCGGGTACTACAGCTTTTTTATCGTCCATATGTTCTTTCAGCCTGAAATTAGCGCGGGGTTAAATTCGTTACAGACACTACTGTATAAAAAAACAGTGATCAATGCAAGCGGAACGTGGATTTGTTTTGAAACAGATCAATACAAACCTTGTTTTGCACAAAAACTCGCCACCTTGCGGAAAATGAAACACAATACAAGCTTCTATTGCCGCGAGCACAGGAATTCCCACCATGCGTATTTTACTTGCCGAAGATGACAGCGTACTGGCCGATGGCCTGACCCGCTCACTGCGCCAATCCGGTTATGCCATCGATTACGTCAAGACCGGGCAAGAAGCCGATACGGCCCTGTCCACCCAGGAATTCGACTTGCTGATCCTCGACCTGGGCTTGCCGAAGATGTCCGGGCTGGAAGTGCTGCGCCGCCTGCGCGCGCGCGCCTCCCTGCTGCCGGTGCTGATACTGACGGCGGCCGACTCCATCGAACAACGCGTCAATGGCCTCGACCTGGGCGCCGATGATTATATGGCCAAGCCGTTCGCCCTGTCGGAACTGGAGGCAAGAGTGCGCGCCCTGACGCGGCGCGGCGCGGGCGGCGGCGCTACCGTCATCAAGCACGGCCCGCTCAGCTATGACCAGGTGGGCCGCAGCGCCTACATCAACGACCAGATGCTCGACCTGTCGGCGCGCGAACTGGGCCTGCTGGAAATCCTGCTGGGCCGCATCGGCCGCCTCGTTTCAAAAGAGCAACTGGTCGACCACCTGTGCGAATGGGGCGAGGAAGTGTCGAACAATGCCATCGAAGTGTATGTGCACCGCCTGCGCAAGAAAATCGAAGTGGGCGGCGTGCGCATCGCCACCGTACGCGGCCTCGGTTACTGCCTGGAAAAATATTCGGAAGCGCGCCTGCACGCCGAAGCAGCCGATCCCACTGCTCCCACCAGCAAGTGAAGGTGCGCGAGGCGCCGCCTGACGACAGCGTCGACGACGACTGGTTCGAGCCGCCCACCACGGAGCAGGATGACACCATCCAGCACTCGCTGTTTGGCGAAATCCTCGACTGGATGCTGGCGCCCTTGCTGCTGCTGTGGCCGATGAGCATTGCCATCACCTACCTGGTGGCAAAAGGCATTGCCAATCAGCCGTTCGACCATGCGCTGGAAGACAGCGTCACCGTGCTGGCGCAGCAGGTCAAACAGGCCGACGGCGAGATGCTGCGCCGCGTGGCGGAAAAAGCTGCCAACAACAAGCGCCGCGACTTCCTGCGCGGCGACGATGTCGACACCCTGTATTACCTGGTGGTGGGCGCGCGCGGCGAATATCTGGAAGGTGACCGCGACTTGCCGCCACCGCAGGACCCCGACAAATACAGCAGCGGCACGGTGCTGTTCCGCAACGACACCATCCACGGCACGCCCGTGCGCGTGGCCTTTACCTATCTCGACATCCCTTCCGGCAACGACGACGAAGCGCGCCGCGCGCTGGTGCAAGTGGCCGAAACCCTGGAAAAGCGCGCGCAATTGGCCAATGAAATCATCAAGGGCGTGATTTTGCCGCAGTTCATCATCTTGCCCGTGATCCTGGCCCTGGTCTGGTTTGCCCTGGCGCGTGGCCTGTCGCCGCTGGCGCAATTGCAGGAACGCATACGCGCCCGGCCGCCTGACGATCTCTCACCCATCGACTCGGGCCAGGTACCCGAGGAAATCACACCACTGGTGGGCTCGCTGAACGAGATGCTGTCGCGCCTGTCGCTGTCGATCGACATGCAAAAGCGCTTCATCGCCGATGCGGCGCACCAGATGAAGACGCCGCTGGCGGGCATGCGCATGCAGTCCGAACTGGCCTTGCGCCAGACCGACCACGACGAGATTCACCGCTCGCTGTTGCAACTGGCGAAAAGCTCGGAGGCGGCCACGCGCCTGGTGAACCAGTTGCTGGCCCTGGCGCGTGCGGAAAACCAGCCACAGGCGGGCACAGCCTTTGAGCCTATCGAGCTCAACGAGCTGGCACGCGGCGTGGTGCAGGACTGGGTGCAAGCCTCGTTTGCCCAGCACATCGACTTGGGCTTCGAGCAAGCCGCCTATTCGACCATGATTTCCGGCAATGCCATCATGTTGCGTGAACTGCTGAGTAACCTGATCGACAATGCCTTGCGCTACACGCCGTCCGGCGGCAGCGTCACGGTGCGCGTGCGCAGCACCCTGGAGCTAGCCATCCTGGAAGTGGAAGATACGGGCCCCGGCATCCCGCAGGCGGAGCGGGCGCACGTGTTCGAACGCTTTTACCGCATTCTTGGCAGCAATGCCGACGGCAGCGGCCTGGGGCTGGCCATCGTGCGCGAAATTGCTCAGCAGCATGGCGCGGAAGTCGATATTTTTAATAATCCGCACACTACCTCGCCAAAATTGCCCGGCACGCTGTTGCGCCTGAGCATAGCCTTGCTGCTGCCGGACGCCCCGCAAGAGGATGACATCACGTATGGATAAGCCGAGCCCTCCCCCGGCGCCGGCGCGCCCAGCGCGCACGCCCAACCCCGAATTGCAGCAGCGCCTCGATGCCCACTGGCACAAGACGCGGCGCCTGACGGCCATCCTGCTGGTGATCTGGCTGCTGACGGGCTTCCTGACCGTGTTTTATGCGCGCGAACTGCTGCATTTGAACCTATTCGGCTGGCCATTGCCCTTTTATATGGCGGCGCAGGGCGCCTCGCTGGTGTACCTGGCCATCATCGCGTTTTACGCCTGGCGCATGCGGCGCCTCGACCGCGCCTTCCATGCCGGAGACAACACATGACCCCCCAGCGCACCTTTTTTGCCCGGCTGTGCCACTACTATCTGCTGTTTACGGCCGGCTTTGCCGCTTTCCTGCTGGCCCTGGCGGTGCTGGAGCAGGAAGGCATGCCGCGCGCGTGGATCGGCTACTTGTTCATGTTTGCCACCATCAGCCTGTACGCCACCATCGGCGTCATCAGCCGTACCTCGAACGTCACCGAATACTATGTGGCGGGGCGGCGCGTGCCGGCCATGTTCAACGGCATGGCCACGGCTGCCGACTGGATCTCGGCCGCCAGCTTCATCAGCCTCGCTGGCGGCCTGTACCTGAACGGCTTCGATGGCCTGGCCTTCATCATGGGCTGGACAGGCGGCTATTGCCTGGTGGCGCTCCTGATCGCGCCCTACCTGCGCAAGTTCGGCCAGTACACGATCCCCGATTTTCTCGCCGCCCGCTACGGCAGCGGCGCCGACGGGCGCGGCGCGGCCGTGCGCGTGGTGGCCGTGGCCGCCACCATCATCGTCTCGTTTACCTACGTGGTGGCGCAAATCTATGCCGTCGGCCTGATCGCTTCGCGCTTCACGGGCGTGGATTTTTCTGTCGGCATCTTCCTGGGACTGGCCAGCATCCTGGTCTGCTCCTTTCTTGGCGGCATGCGCGCCATCACCTGGACGCAGGTGGCGCAATACATCATCATCCTGATCGCCTTCCTGATCCCAGCCATGTGGCTGTCCGTCAAGCATGCGGACAATCCCGTGCCGCAGATCGCGTATGGCAAGGTGCTGCCGCAACTGAGCGCGCGCGAACATGTGCTGGAGGCCGACCCGAAGGAAAACGAGGTGCGCGCCATCTTCCGCCAGCGCGCGCAAAGCTACCAGGCGCGCATCGACGGCTTGCCCGGCTCGTGGGAACAGGGCCACCTGGCGGCCCAGCGCCAGCTCGACAACTTACGCCAGCGCAATGCCTCGTTGTTCGACATCCGCAATGCGGAGCGCACCCTGATCGCTTATCCGAAGAGTCCCGATGAAGCGCGCGTGCTGTGGCAGACGGCGCAGGCGACCAACCAGAAACGCGCCGAACCGCTCACACCCCATGCGCTGCCCTTTCCCGCAGCCGACCGGGAACAGTCCGACATCAAGCGCAACAATTTCCTGGCGCTGGTGTTTTGCATGATGCTGGGCACGGCAGCCCTGCCGCACATCCTCATGCGATCCTACACCACGCCTTCCGTGCACGACACGCGCGTCTCCGTGTTCTGGACCTTATTCTTCATCCTGTTGATCTATCTCACGATTCCCGCGCTGGCCGTGCTGGTCAAATACGATATTTATTCCTCCCTGGTAGGTACGCAATACGCCAACCTGCCCACCTGGGTGTCGTACTGGGCCAATGTAGACAAGCTCAGTCCCTTGATCAGCATCGTCGACGTCAACCGCGACGGCATCGTGCAGCTGGCGGAAATTTCCATCGATGCCGACGTGCTGGTGCTGGCCACGCCCGAGATCGCCGGCTTGCCGTATGTCATTTCCGGCCTGGTGGCGGCCGGTGGCCTGGCCGCCGCCCTGTCGACGGCGGACGGCTTGTTGCTGGCCATTTCGAATGCCCTCTCGCACGACATTTATTACAAGGTGGTCGATCCCACCGCCTCGACGCAGAAGCGCGTGACGATTTCGAAATTGCTGCTGCTGGCCGTGGCCTTCATCGCCGCCTATGCTGCCTCGCAAAAGCCGGCCGATATCCTGTCACTGGTCGGTATCGCCTTTTCGCTGGCCGCCTCAACCCTGTTCCCGCCTCTGGTGCTGGGCGTATTCTGGAAGCGCGCCAACCACCAGGGGGCGCTGGCCGGCATGGTCGCAGGGTTTGGCGTGTGCCTGTATTACATGCTGCACACGAGCACCATGCTGGGCGGCAATGCCGCTGGACAATGGTTTCACATCGCACCGATTTCCGCCGGCATCTTTGGCGTACCGGCTGGCCTGGCCGCCGCCGTGCTGGTCAGCTGGCTGACGCCGGCGCCGGGACGCCGCAGCACGGGGCTGGTCGAACATATCCGGGCACCGGAATAATTACAGGAAAACACTGAGCTGGACTCGCTAAAACCCTCCGTAAATGATAGCCTTGGGGAAACAATATTCAAATGAATACCCTATCTAGCAATTCAATCCGGAGTAACCATGCGGTCCAGCCTTGCCTGTCTCACCCTGAGTGCCGTGTTATCCAGTATCGCCTGCCTGCCAGCGAATGCCGCCACAGCGAGCGCGCCCGCCGCGGCGGTCTCCATTGCCGACTTCTTTGCCAATGCCGCGCTCAGCGGCGCCGTGCTGTCGCCCGATGGCCGCCATGTCGCCGTGCTGGTCAGCGCCAAGGGGGGACGGGTCCAGCTATATACTGTCGATTTGCCCAGCATGAAGGTCGCGGGCCTGACCTCGTTCGAAGATGCCGATATCAGCAGCATCGCCTGGGTCAATGAGCAACGCATCGTGTATAGCGTGATTGACCGCAATATTGCCCAAGGGGATGTGCAGTACGGACCGGGCTTGTATGCCATCAACATCGACGGCAGCGGCTACCGCCAGCTGGCCAGCAACACCTATTCCACGAAGACCACAACCAGCAGCACGCGTGAGATGCTAAGCTGGAATACGCGGCTGCTCAGCGCCAGCGGCGATCACAGCACGGATGACGTCTACGTCACGAAAACGAGCTTCAGCACCACCGGCGTTCCCTCGGAAGCACTGCTGCGCTTGAATACGGTGACGGGCATCAGCAAGGTCGCCGCCACGCTGGCCGATGCCCAGGGCTGGCTGCTGGACCAGGAAGGCCAGGTGCGCATCGCCCTGGTGGTCAAGGAAAACAAGCGCTCCATTTTTTACCGCGACGATGCGCAATCGCCGTGGCGCAAGCTGCGCGAAAGCGATGTGTATCAAGCCAAGGACGGCGATTTTTCGCCGGCCTTCTTTGATGCCAAAGGTAATTTCTATGTGCATGCGCCATATAAGGGTACGCAGGCGGTTTACCGCTATGACCTGGCGAAGGACGCCATCGAGGGTGCGCCGCTGGCCAACACGCCCGGCTACGATTTTTCCGGCATCCCCATCCAGGGCGCCGATAAATTACTGGGCATGCGCTTTGAAACGGATGCCGCCGGCACGATCTGGTTCGACAAG
The DNA here is from genome assembly GCF_051380875.1 of Janthinobacterium woesei. NCBI lineage: Bacteria > Pseudomonadati > Pseudomonadota > Betaproteobacteria > Burkholderiales > Oxalobacteraceae > Janthinobacterium > Janthinobacterium woesei. Next base: position 234,222 of record NZ_JBNYXW010000007.1, on the reverse strand, counting down.
CCGCTCGACGCCGTCCAGTCCAAGGTCGATGCCCTGCTGCCCGCCACCGTGAATACCATTTCCGTGGCGAAACGGCCGGCAACGCCGTTCGTGCTGGTCACGGCCAGTTCCGATGTGCAGCCGGCAACTGTACTCATCTTCAATACCGACACGGGTCAACTCATGCCCGTAGGCAGCAGCCACCCGGCCATCGATCCCTTGAAAATGTCGCACAAGACGCTGGTGCGCTACCCGGCGCGCGATGGCCTCAGCATTCCAGCCTACCTGACGCTGCCCAAGGGCCACAGCGGCAAGAACCTGCCCATGGTGGTGATGGTGCATGGCGGCCCCTGGGTACGCGGCGGCCACTGGAGCTGGAATCGCGAAACCCAGTTCCTGGCGTCGCGCGGCTATGCCGTGCTGGAACCGGACTACCGCGGCAGCACCGGCTATGGCGCGGCGCACTACAAGGCGGGCTGGAAGCAATGGGGCTTGAAGATGCAGGACGATATCGCCGACGGCGCCCGCTGGGCCATCGCCCAGGGCTATGCAGATCCGCAGCGCATCTGCATAGCCGGCGCCAGCTATGGCGGCTATTCCACACTGATGGGCTTGCTCAACGATCCCGACCTGTTCAAATGCGGCATCAACTGGGTCGGCGTCACCGACATCAACATGATGCGCGATGGACACTGGACCGGCGATTCCGACCTGGCCGATTCCTATAAAAAAAGCGGCATGAAAGATATGGTCGGCGACGCCGTTCTTGATGCAGCGCAACTGAAGGCCACGTCGCCGCTGCAACAGGCGGCCCGCATCAAGCAGCCTTTGTTGCTCGGCTATGGCGGCGCGGATCAGCGCGTACCGGCCAACCAGGGCCGCCTGTTCTACCAGGCCGTCAGCAAGACCAACCCGAATGTCGAGTGGGTGCTATACAACGAGGAAGGCCATGGCTGGGCGCTGCAGAAAAACAATGTCGACTTCTGGAGCCGCGCCGAAAAGCTGCTGGCACGCAGCATCGGACCAGCGGGCGCAACACCGGCTCCAGCCACCGCCACCGCGCCATAAGGCCATGCAGGACGACTTGGGCGATGGCGCGCGCTGGGCCATCGCCCAGGGCATCGCCGATCCGCAACGCGTGTGCATCGTCGGCGGCGGTTATGGGGGCTATGCGGCGCTGATGGGACTGGCCAAGGACGGCGAGCTATACCGCTGCGGCGTGGCCTGGTCGGCCGTCACCGACCTGGCGGCGCTGGCCGATGGCCGCTGACGCGTGGGCGCCAATCTCGATGCGCGCCATGACCGCTATCCGGCCAGCAGCCTGATCGGCGACGCGGAACACGATGCCGCGCAATGGCGCACCACCTCGCCCCGCTACCTGGCCGCGCGCATCACGCAGCCGCTGCTGATGGCGCATGGCGATGCCGATCAGCAACTGCCGTCGTCCGATGCCGAAAATGTGTATCAGGCTATCCGGCAGAATAATCCGCATGCGCAGTGGCTGCGCTATGACGACGAAGGCCACGACTGGCGCTTGCCGAAGAACCGCATCGACTTCTGGCAACGCGTGGAAACGTTCCTCCGACGCTATAACGGGCCACCTTGATTTTCACTAACACCCTTGTGTTTCATTATTGCTACCATCAAAAGGAAAACATGTTTGGCAAACAGTTTTACGCAGCGCTGTTCGCGTCCCTGTGCACATTGACCAGCGCATCAGGCGCATGGGCGCTCGACGCGGCACCTGCGGCGGCCACTGTAGTGAGCGGGCCAGGCGCGCTGATTCCCATCGAGAATTTTTTTGAAAGCAGCTCCTTCAGCGGCGCCATTCTCTCGCCCGATGGCCGCCGTCTGGCCGTGCGCGTGGCGCCTGCCGGGCAGCGCGTGCGCCTTGCCGTGCTGGAACTGGCGAGCATGCAAGTCAAGGTGGTGGCGTTCTTCAGCGACGCCGATGTGAATAACTTCCGCTGGGTCAACGACCAGCGTGTCGTATTCGACCTGGCTGACCGGCAACTGGCGCAGGGCGCATTACGCTACGGACCCGGCCTGTACGCCGTCAACGCCGACGGCAGCAATTACCGGCAACTGGTCACGCGCACCGATTTCCGGCAAAACAAGCGCGCCATATTGATGCTGCCGTGGAACACCTTCCTGCTGCAAAGCATCGGCGACCAGCAATCGGACGACGTGTTTGTCGCCCAACCGGAATTCACCCGCCCCGGCGAGATCAACGACCTGGCCCTGTTGCGCCTCAATACCAGTACTGGCATCGCCAAGACCATCGCGCAGCCGCCCGGCACGCGCAACTGGCTGTTCGACAAACAGGGACAATTGCGCATCGCGCAGGTGCGCAACGGCGCCCAGGAAGAAATCCATTACCGCGACAGTAGCGATGCGCCGTGGCGCACGCTGGCCCGCTTCGACGCCTACAGCGGCGGCAAGGACGCGTTCACGCCCGCCTTCTTCGCTCCCGACGGCAGCCTGTACGTGCATGCCCAGCATGGCCGCGACAAGCTGGCGCTGTACCGCTACGACCTGGAAAAGAACCGCCTCGCTGACACGCCCCTGGCCGCCTCGCCCGACTTCGATGTGCAAGCGGAAATGCTGAGCAGCAGCGGCCACCTGCTGGGCCTGCGCTATGAAACCGATGCACAAACCACGCAATGGCTCGATGAAAAGATGCAAGCCATGCAAAAGCAGGTGAATGCCTTGCTGCCCATGAGCATCAACAGCCTGTCCACCGGCTGGCGTTCGGCCACGCCCTTCATCCTGGTGCGCAGCGTTTCTGACACCATGCCGGTCATGTATCAGCTGTTCAATAGCGAGACGGGCAGTTTGAGCGTGCTCGGTAGCGCCCACCCCGCCATCGTGTCATCACAGATGGCAAATAAGGACTTGCGCCACTACAAGGCCCGCGATGGCCTCAGCATTCCCGCCTGGCTGACAATCCCCAAGGGAGGGGCAAAAATGCGCCCCATGGTGGTGCTCGTGCATGGCGGCCCATGGGTGCGCGGCAGCTGGAACTGGAATGCCGAAAGCCAATTCCTGGCCTCGCGCGGCTATGTGGTGCTGGAACCGGAATACCGGGGCAGCACGGGCTTCGGCCAGCATCACTTCCAGGCCGGATGGAAGCAATGGGGCTTGAAAATGCAGGACGATATCGCTGATGGCGCGCGCTGGGCGATTGCCGAAGGCATCGCCGACCCGCGCCGCATCTGCATCGCCGGCGCCAGCTATGGCGGCTATGCCACTTTGATGGGCCTGATCAACGACCCGGACCTGTACCGCTGCGGCATCGATTGGGCCGGCGTCACCGACATCGAACTGCTGCGCAACGGCAGCTGGGGCGGCTACTCGGACGTCTCCGAGCACTACCGCCAATACGGCATGCCCGTGCTGATTGGCGACCCTGTCAAGGATGCGGCCCAGTTCAAGGCCACTTCACCATTGCAGCAGGCCGCGCGCATCACCCAGCCTCTGCTGCTGGCCTACGGCAGCGCCGACCAGCGCGTGCCCCTGCCCCATGGCCGCAAGTTCTACGATGCCGTCCGCAAGACCAACTCGCAGGTGGAATGGGTGGAATACGCCACGGAAGGCCACGGCTGGGCCTTGCCGTCCACCCGCTACGATTTCTGGAGCAGGGTGGAGCAATTTTTACTGAAAAATATCGGCACCCCCTGATGACCTGCTTTCGCCTCCTGCGCGCCGCCCTGGTGGCCGCCTGCCTTGCGCCCCTCTTGGCGCACGCCCAGCCGGCGCCCCCGCCGCTGGCCGCTTTCTTTGCCAACCCTGAATTCAGCGGCGCCCTGCTCTCGCCTGAGGCGCGCTACCTGGCCGTGAAAGTCGCCGGCGCGAACAAGCGCGAGCGGCTGGCCGTCGTCAACCTGCTCGACAACAGCATCAAGATCGTGGCGCAATTCAGCGATGTCGACGTGGGCGACATCGAATGGGTCAACGAAGAGCGCCTGATACTCAATACGCGCGACCGCCAGACGGCGCCCGGCGACCTGCGCTACGGGCCTGGCCTGTTTGCCGTCAACCGCGACGGCAGCGCCTTTCGCCAGCTCGCTGCGCGCAGCGCCGAACCCATCCTGTCCACCTCAATCTACAGACTGCTGCCCTGGCATACCTACCTGACGGGCCAGCGCGGCGCGCAAAATTCCAATGCTGTGTACGTACGCAGCACCGTGTATGCCTCGACGGGCGAGGCCGAGTACCAGAGCCTGCGCCAGCTTGACACGCTCACCGGCCGCAGCACGAGCGTCAAGCCACCGGGCAAGGTGCAGCGCTGGCTGCTGGACCAGCATGGCGAGCCGCGCCTGGCTGTCACCCGTGAGCGCAATATCGAAAGCGTGCTGTACCGGGAGCCAGAGGGCGGCGCCTGGCGCCAGCTGGCGCAGTTCGACGCCTACTTTGGCGGCCCCGACGCCTTCACGCCCCTGTCCTTCGGCCCGGACGGCACCTTGTACGTGAGCGCCCGCCTTGGCAACGATACGCTGTCCGTGCACGCCTACGACCTGGCCAGCAAGCGCATCGCGCCAACGCCCATCATCTCGCTCGACGGCTATGACTTCAGCGGCAATCTGATTGTGCGGCAAGACAAGCTGCTGGGCGTGCGCCACCTGAGCGATGCGCTCGCCACGCGCTGGTTTGACCCCGCCATGGTAGCCACCCAGGCACGCATCGATGCCTTGTTGCCATCCACCATCAACCTGGTCTCGCTGGCGGCCCGCCCCGCCACACCCTTCATGCTGGTGACGTCGTACTCCGACCGGCAACCGGGCAAATTCTTGCTGTTTAACAGCGACACGGGGCAGTTGAGCATCATCGGCGAGACGCAGCCGCACATCCAGCCAGCGCAGATGAGCGAACAACAACTGCTGCGCTACAAGGCGCGCGACGGCCTCAATATTCCAGCCTGGCTCACCGTACCGAAGAATGGCACTGGCAAGCAGTTGCCGATGGTGGTGCTGGTGCATGGCGGCCCGTATGTGCGAGGCAGTTCCTGGCAATGGGATGCCCAGGTGCAATTTCTCGCCTCGCGCGGCTATGCCGTGCTGCAGCCGGAATTTCGCGGCAGCACGGGCTTCGGCAGCAAGCATTTTCGTGCCGGCTGGAAACAATGGGGCTTGAAGATGCAGGACGACATCGCCGACGGCGCGCGCTGGGCCATTGCCGAAGGGGTCGCCGATCCGCGCCGCATCTGCATCGCCGGCGCCAGCTATGGTGGCTATGCCGCCCTGATGGGCCTGGTCAACGATCCCGACCTGTACCGCTGCGCCATCGACTGGGTGGGCGTGACCGACATCAACTTGCTGTACAGCGGCCACTGGAGTTTCAAGTCGGACCTGGGTGATGACTGGAAACAGTACGGCATGCCGGAGCTGATCGGCGACCGGGCAGCCAACACCGCCCAGTTCCAGGCCACCTCGCCCATCGCCCAGGCGGCGCGCATCACCCAGCCCCTGCTGCTGGCGTATGGCGCGGCCGACATGCGGGTGCCGCTGTACCACGGCAAGCAGTTCTATGCGGCCGTCAAGCAGCACAACGGCGATGTCGAATGGGTAGTGTACGACGAAGAGGGACACGGCTGGACCTTGCCGCAGAACCGCATCGATTTCTGGGGGCGGGTAGAGAAATTTCTCGACAGAAATATCGGGAAAGACAGCGCGTCCGCCAAAAAGGAGTAGGCTGGAGGGCCGTTCCACTTACGAGGAAATCCCATGCCGTCTGGAAAAATTCTTGTCGCCCAAGGGGGCGGCCCCACTGCCGTCATCAACCAGTCGCTGGTGGGCGTAGTGCTCGAATCGCGGCGTTTCCAGCACGTCACGCGCGTGTATGGCGCGCTACATGGCGTGCGCGGCATCGTCAATGAAGAGTTTGTTGATCTGACGCAAGAAACCAGCCACAACCTGGAACTGGTGGCCGCCACGCCCTCTTCCGCCCTGGGTTCCACGCGCGACAAGCCAGATATTGCGTATTGCCAGAAAATCTACGAAGTGCTGCGCGCGCACGAAATCGAGCACTTCTTTTACATCGGCGGCAATGACTCGTCCGACACGGTGCGCATCGTCAGCGAGGAAGCGCACAAGGCCGGCTATCCGCTGCGCTGCATCCACATCCCGAAAACCATCGACAACGACCTGGTGGGCAGCGACCACACACCCGGCTTTCCGTCCGCCGCCCGTTTCGTCGCGCAAGCGTTTGCCGGCGCCAACCTCGACAACGCTGCCCTGCCCGGCGTGTATGTGGGCGTGGTGATGGGGCGCCATGCGGGATTCCTGACGGCCGCCTCGGCGCTGGGCAAGAAGTTTCCGGACGACGGCCCGCACCTGATCTACCTGCCCGAACGCGCCTTCGTCCTTGACAGTTTCCTGGCCGACGTGAAAGCCACCTATGAAAAATACGGCCGCTGCGTGATTGCCGTCTCCGAAGGCATCCACGATGCTTCAGGCGAGGCCATCGCCAGCCTGCTGGCCAAAAAGGTCGGCAACGAGGTCGAGCGCGATGCGCACGGCAATGTGCAACTGTCGGGCACGGGCGCACTGGCCGACCTCTTGTGCGACGAGATCAAGGCCAGGCTGGGCATCAAGCGCGTGCGCGGCGATACCTTCGGTTACTTGCAGCGCTCCTTCATCGGCTGCGTCTCCGACGTCGACCAGCGCGAGGCGCGCGAGGTGGGCGAAAAGGCCGTGCAATTCGCCATGTGGGGCGACCGCGATGGTTCCGTCGCCATCAAGCGCACCGGCTTTTATTCGGTCGACTACGAGCTGCTGCCCCTGACGGAAGTGGCGGGCAAGACGCGCACCATGGATGACGAGTTCATCAGCGAGAGCGGCACCGACATCACGGACGCCTTTCGCATGTATTTGCGCCCACTGCTGGGCTCAAAAATGCCCGATGCATTCCGACTTCGTGCCGCGAAAGTGGCCAAGGTGCTCAACCCATAATCGCCTGACAGCGGACGTAAAAAAAGCAGGCGCTCGCAAGAGGCCTGCTTTTTTCGTGAAGAAGTAAAACTTAGATCACAATCGTTTGGTGCTCGTCACCCACGCGGGCGCGGATGGTGCCGATGCGCGAGACGCTTTCGCCGGCCGCGGCAAGCTGCGCGATGGCGGCGTCGGCGTTTTCCTGCGAAACGATGACCGTCATGCCGATGCCGCAGTTGAAGACACGGTGCATTTCGGCGTCAGCCACGCCGCCGTGCTGTTGCAGCCACGTAAACAGCGGTGGCATGGTCCATGCCTTCGAGTCCAGCTCGGCCACCAGGCCTGGCTGCAGCACGCGCGGGATGTTTTCCACCAGGCCGCCACCGGTGATGTGCACCATGCCTTTGACTTCCATGGCATCCATCAGCGCCAGCAGCGGTTTGACGTAGATGCGCGTTGGCTGCATCAGCACGTCGGCCAGCTTGCGGCCGTGGAAGTCGCCTTCCAGGTCCGGCTTGGCCACTTCGATGATCTTGCGTACCAGCGAGTAACCGTTCGAATGCACGCCCGACGAAGCCAGGCCCAGCACCACGTCGCCCGGAGCGATCTTGGTGCCGTCGATGATTTTCGATTTTTCCACGGCGCCGACGGCAAAACCTGCCAGGTCGTATTCGCCGGCCGGGTACATGCTCGGCATTTCCGCCGTTTCGCCGCCGATCAGCGCGCAACCGGCTTGTTCGCAACCCTGGGCGATGCCCTTGATGACGTCGGTGGCGATGGCCACGTCGAGCTTGCCGCAAGCGAAGTAGTCGAGGAAGAACAGTGGCTCGGCACCCTGCACCAGGATGTCGTTAACGCTCATGGCGACCAGGTCGATGCCGACCGTGTCGTGGCGGTTCAGTTCGAACGCCAGGCGCAATTTGGTGCCCACGCCGTCGGTGCCGGAGACCAGCACAGGCTCCTTGTACTTCTTGCTGATTTCGAACATGGCGCCAAAACCGCCCAGGCCGCCCATCACGCCTTCGCGCAGGGTGCGCTTGGCAAACGGCTTGATTGCTTCGACTAAAGCGTCGCCTGCGTCGATATCGACGCCAGCATCACGGTAGGAAAGGGAAACATTAGGAGTCTGGTTCATGGTGTGGTGGCAGCGGAGGCGGTAAAATAGAAGGCGGATACCCGCTGGCACGCGCGCGCATGGATGTTTTTGACATCCCGCGGCGCGTAGCCAACTGGTGAATTCGGTCGATCAAGCCGCTATTTTATCAAACTGCCCCCGCACTTTCGTAATTAACTGCCTTTTTTTAACGCAAAAGCCAAACTACATGCCATTCCCGATCACTGCCGAACAGAAGCAAACAGCATTTTGGATCGCGGTCTGGCTGGCATTTCTACTCTTGCTGGCCAGCCTGGGGCCCATCCTGACGCCCTTCCTGGCCGCCGCCATCCTCGCCTACGTGCTCAATCCCGGCGTGGACCGATTACAGCGCCTGCACTACAGGCGCTTTTACCTGCCGCGCCCGCTGGCCGTGCTGCTGGTCGTAGTGTTGTTTTTCCTCGCCATTACGGCGCTGGTCTTGATCGTCGTGCCCGTGCTGCAAAAGGAAATCCCATTGCTGCAGGCGCAGATCCCGCAGTTCCTGAACAAGGCGAATGACTTCCTGGCGCCAAAACTGCGCGACCTGGGCATCCGCGTACGCCTGGACGGTACGGGCATCAAGCGCATGCTGAGCCAGCAGATGGCCACCAGCGGCGATGAAATCTGGAGCACGGTGCTGGCGTCGGCGCGCATCGGCGGCACGGCGGTGCTGGGCTGGCTGGCCACCGTGGTGCTCATTCCCGTGGTGCTGTTCTATTTGTTGCTGGACTGGCATCCGATGCTGGCGCGCATCGCCGGCGCCGTGCCGCGCCGCTGGGTCGGGCGCACGGTGGGCATGGCGCAGGAAGTCGATACCCTGCTGGCGCAATACCTGCGCGGCCAATTGCTGGTCATGCTGGTGCTGGCCACCTATTACTCGGCCGCGTTGGCCATCGCCGGCTTCGAAGTCGCATTGCCGGTGGGCATCATCACCGGCTTGCTGGTATTCATTCCCTATCTGGGCTTCGGCCTGGGCCTGATGCTGGCCCTGATCGCCGCCCTGCTGCAATTTGCCGACTGGAGCGGCGTGATCGCCGTCGCCGTCATCTACGGCTGCGGCCAGGTCATCGAAGGATTTTTCCTCACCCCGCGCCTGGTGGGCGAGCGCATCGGCTTGAATCCCCTGGCCGTGATTTTCGCTTTATTGGCCTTTGGACAATTGTTTGGTTTCGTCGGCGTTTTGCTCGCTTTACCCGCTTCCGCCGTCTTGATGGTCGCTTTTAAGCATCTAAGACGCCACTACCTGTCCAGCAGCTTCTATAATACATAATAAAAGCAGATATCATATCAACCTAGCAACACCACGATGCACACGCAGTAATGAAAAACAGGACAGGGCGTACGCCATGAAACAACTGGTGCTCGATTTAGGCACAGACCAGGCGCACAGCCTCGATACCTTCGAGGTGGGACAGAATGCCGAAGTGGCGCAGCTGATGCGCCAGTTCGCCGCGCGCACGTCGCGCGAACATTTTGCCTACCTGTGGGGCGAACTGGCCGCCGGCAAGAGCCATCTGCTCAAGGCCCTGGCCAGCACCGAGCGCGCGCGCTACATTTCGCCGTTCTCGATCGAGTCCGAATTCGTCTACTCGCCAGAGGTCGACCTGTACCTGCTCGACGATTGCGAAAAACTCTCGCCGCTGGCGCAGATCGACGCCTTTGCCCTGTTCAATGAAATTCGCGCCAACCAGGCTTACATGGTGTGCAGCGGCGCCGTGCCGCCCGCCGTGCTGCCCGTGCGCGAAGACTTGCGCACGCGCATGGGCTGGGGCTTGATCTATCAGATTCACGGCTTGACCGACGATGAAAAAATCGCCGCCCTGACCCAGGCGGCCACCACCCGCGGCTTGACCTTGTCGCCGGGCGTGTTACCCTATCTGCTGTCCCATTTCCGGCGCGACATGCGTTCGCTGTCGACGATGCTGGACTCTCTCGACCTCTACTCCCTTGAAACCCAACGCCCGATCACCTTGCCTTTATTGCGCGAGCTGCTGCAGGCGGAAGCGAAAGAATGATGAATCTGGCCCTGTTTGACCTCGACCACACCCTGCTGCCCATCGACTCGGATCACGAGTGGGGCGAGTTCCTGGTACGCATCGGTGCCGTGGACGCCGCCCAATTCACCCGCCGCAACAACGAATTTTTCGCGCAGTACCAGGCCGGCACGCTCGACCCGGTGGAATACCTGGAATTTTCGCTCGGTACCCTGGCGCAATTCCCGCGCGCGCGCCTCGCAGCGCTGCACCAGCAATTCATGGCCGAAGTGGTCTTGCCGGCGATCCGCCCGGAAGTCGTGGCCTTGCTGAAACAGCACCAGGACGCGGGCGATTTGCTGGCCATCGTCACGGCAACCAACCATTTCATCACCAAACCCATCGCCGATGCGCTGGGCGTCGAGCATTTGCTGGCCGCCATGCCCGAATATGACGACGAGGGCAATGTCACCGGCAAGCTGCTCGGTACGCCCACCTTGGGCGCCGGCAAGCTGACCCACACCCATGCCTGGCTGGAAAAAATGGGCAAGGAACTGGGGCAGTTCGAGCGCAGCTATTTCTACAGCGATTCACACAATGACATTCCCTTGCTGTCGGTCGTTACCCACCCTGTCGCGACCAATCCCAATGCCGCTTTGAGCGCACACGCATCCCTCCACGGCTGGCCATCACTCCACTTATTCAATGATTAAAAAACTCATCCGCAAGATCCTCGGCGTTAAAAAAGAGGCAGCGCGCGACACCACGGCACCCGTCGTGCTGGGTCCCGCGCAACACGGAATCGACCCGAAACTGGTGTCGTCGAATGCCATCCGCGTCACCAGCAGCCTGCAGGAAGCGGGCTTCGAAGCCTTCGTCGTGGGCGGCGCCGTGCGCGACCTGCTGCTGGGCGTGAAGCCGAAAGACTTCGACATCGCCACCAACGCCACGCCGGAACAGGTCAAGCGGCTGTTCCGCCGCGCCTTCATCATCGGCAAGCGCTTCCAGATCGTGCACGTGATGTTCGGCCAGGATCTGCTGGAAGTGACGACCTTCCGCGGCGCCGGCGCCGATTCCGCGCCGAAGGATGAACATGGCCGCGTCCTGCGCGACAACACGTTTGGCTTGCAGCACGAAGATGCGCTGCGCCGCGACTTCACCATCAACGCCATGTACTACAACCCGGCCACGCAGGAATTGCTGGACTACCATGGCGGCGTGGAAGACATCCGCGCCCAGACCTTGCGCATGATTGGCAAACCGGAAGAGCGCTACCGCGAAGACCCCGTGCGCATGCTGCGCGTGGTGCGCTTCGCTGCCAAGCTGAAATTTACCATCGAGCCGGCCACCGCCGCACCGATTCCCATCATGGCGCCGCTGATCAACAATGTGCCAGCGCCGCGCGTGTTCGACGAAATGCTGAAACTCCTGATGAGCGGCCACGCGCTGGCCTGCCTGCAGCAGCTGCGCAAGGAAGGCTTGCATCACGGCCTGCTGCCGCTGCTCGACGTGGTACTGGAGCAGCCGCTGGGCGCGAAATTCGTCACCCTGGCGCTGGACGCCACGGACGCCCGCATTGCCGCCGGCAAGACCGTCTCGCCGGGCTTTCTGTTTGCCTCGCTGCTGTGGCACCAGGTGCTGGAAAAATGGACGGCCTACCGCGCCGCAGGCGAATCGACGATCCCCGCGCTGCACCTGGCGGCCGATGACGTGCTCGATTCGCAGACGGAAAAACTGGCATTGCAGCGCAAGATCGGCTCCGACATGCGTGACATCTGGTCGATGCAGCCGCGCTTTGAGCGCCGTGTCGGCAAGGCGCCGCACAAATTGCTGGAACACTTGCGCTTCCGCGCCGGCTACGACTTCCTGCTGCTGCGCTGCGCCTCGGGCGAGATCGACATGGAAATCGGCGAATGGTGGACCGCGTTCTATGAAGGCGACGAGGAAACGCGCGAAGCGCTGCTGGTCAGCGCCAATGCGGCGCCAGGCGCCGTCAAGAAAAAACGTCCGCCACGGCGCAGCACGCGCAGCAAAACCGGCACGGGCGGCGGCTCGGCCACTGGCAGCAGCAGCGACGAATAATGGACGCACTTGCACAAGTTACCGCTTACATCGGTATCGGGGCGAACCTGGGCGACGCACGCGCCAACGTGCAAGATGCGATTGCGCGCCTGGCGCGCCTGCCCGGCGCGTCACTGGTGGACACCTCGGCCAGCTACCGCACGGCGCCCATCGATTCCAGCGGCGACGATTACATCAACGCCGTGGCGCGCATCACGACCACCCTGCCGGCTGAGGACCTTTTGCTGGCGCTGCACGCCATCGAAACGGCGCACGGGCGCGAGCGGCCTTACCGCAACGCCCCGCGTACGCTGGACCTGGACTTGCTGCTATATGGCGACGCGCAAATTGCCAGCCCCAGCTTGAACGTGCCCCATCCGCGCCTGACCGAACGCGCCTTCGTGCTGGTGCCGCTGCTTGCCCTGGCGCCCGCCATCGTCGTGCCCGGACGCGGGCCGGCGCAGGACTATCTGGCGACAGTGGCCGACCAGGCCATCAGCAAACTCTGAGCCGCGGCGCCAGACTCTACAATGCCGCCCCTGCACGCCGCCACATAAAGTACTACACTAGCGGCGTTGCACCCGCGTCGTACCCCTTTCACTCTAGAGAATACCTATGTCCGCTTATTTGCAAGGAACAGATCTGGCCGCAAAAGACAAGGCCGCCACACCGGCGCCTGCGCCATCCAAGCCTGCCGCCAACAAGGCCGTGACCATCCACACGCTGGCCACGCTGCGCGCTGCCGGTGAAAAGATCTCCATGCTGACCTGCTATGACGCCAGCTTCGCGTCGCTGATGGAGCGCTGCGGCGTGGAGATCCTGCTGATCGGCGACTCGCTCGGCATGGTTTGCAATGGCCACAACTCCACCCTGCCCGTCACCGTGGCCGAACTGGCCTACCACACGGCATCCGTGGCGCGTGGCGCCAAATCGGCCATGATCATGTCCGACCTGCCGTTCGGTGCGTATGGCACGCTTGATACAGCCTACGCCAACGCCGTCATCCTCATGCAGGCGGGCGCGCACATGATCAAGATCGAAGGCGGCGCCTGGCTGGCCGATACCGTCAAATTCCTCACCGAGCGCGGCATCCCCATTTGCGCCCACATCGGCCTGACGCCGCAATCGGTGCATCAACTGGGCGGCTACAAGGTGCAGGGCAAGAGCACGGAAAGCGCCGCGCAGCTGAAAAACGACGCGCTGGCACTGCAAAACGCAGGCGCCGCCATCGTGCTGATGGAAGCGATGCCGACGCAGCTGGGCAAGGAAGTCACCGACATGCTGACGATTCCCACCATCGGCATCGGCGCCGGTCCCGACTGTTCGGGCCAGGTACTGGTCATGCACGACATGCTGGGCGTCTTCCCAGGCCGCAAGGCGCGCTTCGTGCGCAACTTCATGGAAGGCGCGGCCAGCATCGACGACGCCGTCACCGGCTATGTGAAGGCGGTCAAGGATGGCAGCTTCCCGGCGCAGGAACACTGCTTCTGATGTGATGAGGCGTTGGTGACGCCGCCTTGACACTGCGCTTCGCCGACCTGCGCAAGCCTGCAATTTAATGGTCCGCAGCAGGTCGGTTTAACACGCAGCCGATATCCATCCCATCGACGCCTACGATAGCGCAGTCGATACCGGAGATGTTGCATCGGCGTTGGCGAGGAGCGTTGTCTGCTCTCGCAACGTTTCTGTACGAACGAAGGCGACCTCCAGCCCGAAAAACTGTCCAATGCGGTTGAGTGTCTGAATGGTTGGATTTCCTTTGCCACTCTCGATTTCCTTGAGGGTTTTCAGGCTGATACCACGATGTGCCGCAAATTCCGCCTGGGTCAGGCGTGAAATGGCCCGCATTTCCTTCACTGCATTTTGCAGCGTGACCTCACCGCGTGCGATGGCATCGTAGAGTACTGCTCGACGTTGTCTGAGCTGTTCCTTATCAACATTCTTTTTTGTGCGCGCCATGTCAATTTTCGCCTAAGGCGTTGAGCTGCTGGATCTGCATGGCGATGTGGGGCCTGATGAAGGCAACAATATCATCATCAACGCCAGCCTGTTGCATATGCTGCTCCAACGCGATGAGTCTTTGACCGAAGCGGTAAAGTTCAAGCTTGATGTGATTCCGCTCCGCGTCGGACATTTCAATGGCGGCCAGAATGGTGTGCCATTCATGCAGCTCTTTTCTTGTGAGCGGGTCGTCAGGCTCGAAAGCATAATCCAGGTCGTATTCGAAAATGGTGCTTTTCCGGGGATCGCCGCCTGCAGGTTCGAGGAGAGTGAGCAATGCGCAATCCTTCCATGCCTCATCATGAAAGATTTGAAAATGACACTCCATGGCAACTCCAATTAGATCCTATAACACCTAATTTCCCTTATTTTACTCAAAAAATAGTTCTTATAAGAACCAACTTTACTGAGCGCAACGATGTTTTGAGAAAAACAGTATGCCTTATAAGGACCATATTTTATCTTAAGCGGCATAAATTAGATCTTATAAGGATGCATATCTAACTGCGTTATGACCGCGCACCTCGTCCGCTTCCGGCAATTTCAAATCGATAACACTAGCTGCCGGACACTACCCCACCTGTATCCACGTCGTCTTCAGCTCCGTGTATTTATCCAGCGCGTGCAGCGACTTGTCGCGCCCGTTGCCTGACTGCTTGTAGCCGCCGAACGGCACGGTGATGTCGTCGCCGTCGTACTGGTTGACGTGCACGGTGCCGGCACGCAGGGCGCGCGCCGTCTGGATCGCCTTGCTGATGTCGGAGGTCCACACGGCCGCCTGCAAGCCGTACGGCGTGGCGTTGGCCTGCGCGATGGCCTCCTTGATGTCCGTAAAGCCCAGCACCGACAGCACCGGCCCGAAGATCTCTTCGCGCGCGATCGTCATGCCGGCGTCCACCCCGCCGAACACGGTGGGCTGCACATAGTAGCCACCCGTATCAAGGCGCACCGCCTCGCCGCCACCGAGCAGCTGCGCGCCTTCGTTCTTGCCTGCCGCGATGTAGCCCATCACCGTTTTCATCTGCGTGGCGTCGACGATGGCGCCCATCACCGTGGCTTCGTCCAGGGGGTCGCCGGGCTGGAAGCGGGGCAGCATGGCCAGCGCCCTGGCCAGAAATTCTTCCTTGATCGATTCTTCGACGAACAGGCGCGAAGGTGCGTTGCAGCTTTCGCCCTGGTTGAAAAAGATCGAACCGACGGCAGCCGCCACGGCCTTGTCCAGGTCCGGGCAATCGGCGCAAACGATGTTGGCGGACTTGCCGCCCAGCTCAGTCCAGGCCCGTTTCAAATTCGACTGGCCCGCCATCTGCACGATCAATTTCCCCGTGCGCGTGGAACCCGTAAAGCCGATGCAATCGACATCCATGTGCAGCGCCAGCGCAGCGCCCACCTCGTTACCGTAACCTGGCAGCACATTGAACACGCCAGCTGGCAAACCCGCTTCCAGCGCGATATCGGCCAGGCGCAAAGCCGTCAACGGGGATTTTTCCGATGGTTTCAAGATGACGCTGTTGCCGGCGGCGAGGGCAGGCGCAATTTTCCAGGCGGCCATGATCATCGGGTAGTTCCACGGCACGATGGCGGCGACCACGCCCACCGGTTCACGCGTGATCAGGGCCAGGCTGTTGGAGGGCGTGGGCGCGATTTCATCGTAGATTTTATCGATCGCCTCGCCATACCAGCGCAGGCAGTTGGCCGTGGCGCCCACGTCCACGCTCTGGCTGTATTTAATTGGTTTACCCATGTCCAGCGTCTCCAGCAGGGCCAGCTCGGGGCCGTGCCTTTGCACCAGGTCGGCGAACTTGATCAGCACGCGCTTGCGCTGCGCGGGAGATTTTCCTGCCCAGCGGCGGTCGTCGAAGGCGGCGCGGGCGGCCTGCACGGCAAGGTCTGCATCTGCGCTGTCGCAGCGGGCCACCTGCCCCAGCAAACGCCCGTCGATGGGCGAGAAGTTATCGAACTGCCGGCCGGATATGGCCCAGACGCGTTCGCCATTGATGACAGCGCGTCCATCGATCTTGAGCTCTGCGGCCCGTGCATGCCAGCTGGTGTCATCCGTCATCGTCGTCTCCTGACAAGTAAAAGGGCCAGCCTACTCCTTTTCCAGCGTATAGGCCGCAGACATCTGTTTGCGGCGGTGCCGGTCAGCGCGCGCCAGCATGACGGCATACACGATCACGGCGATCGACACGACCAGAATCGTCAGCGCGGCGATTGCGTTCACCCGTGGGTCCAGGCCCAGGCGTGCACGCGAAAAGATCACCAGCGGCATGGTCGTCGAGCCGGGGCCGGACAAGAAGGCCGACAGCACCACGTCGTCCAGCGACAGGGTAAACGTCAGCAGCCAGCTTGATGCCAGTGCCTGCGTGATGTTTGGCAGGGTCACGAGGAAGAACACCTGGTGCGCGCGGCAGCCCAGGTCCATGGCTGCTTCTGCCAGCGACTTGCTCATCTCCTGCAGGCGCGACTGCACCACCACGGCCGCATACGCCATGCCCAGCAAGGTGTGGCCCAGCCAGATGGTCAGCACGCCCCGCTCGGGAAAACCAAAGACTTTTTGCATGGACACCAGCATCAGCAGCAAGGACAGGCCGATGATCACTTCCGGCATGACCAGCGGCGCGCTGACCATGGCCGAGAACAGGGTGCGGCCACGAAAGCGCTGGTAACTGGTGAGTGCAAAGGCGGCAAACGTACCCAGGATGACGGACGAGGTGGCGGACATGAAAGCGATTTTCAAGGACAGGCCAAAGCCCGAAATGATCTCCGTATCGCTCATCAACTCACTGTACCAGCGCAGCGAAAAGCCGCTCCACACCATGTCCTGGCGCGAGCTGTTGAACGAGAAGACGATCAGCACGATGATGGGCAGGTAGAGGAACAGATAGCCGAGCGAAAGCCAGCCACGGCTAAACCAGCGTTGCGGGAAATGTCGTCCGTTCATGTTCTATCCCCCGCATCCTGGCCGATCTTGTATTTATTAAAAATCGCCATCGGCACGAGGATCAGCAAGATCACCAGCACCGTCACCGACGAGGCCATGGCCCAGTCGTTATTCGTGAAATACTCATCCCACAGCACGCGGCCGATCATCAGCGTTTCCGGGCCGCCCAGCAGCTCGGGAATCACGTATTCGCCCACGGACGGAATGAACACCAGCATGGCGCCGGCGATGATGCCCGACTTCGACAGCGGCACGGTGATGCGCCAGAAGGCCTGCAAGGGCGTGGCACCGAGGTCGGCCGCCGCTTCCAGGAAGCGCATGTCCATCTTCACCAGGTTCGCATACAGGGGCAGGATCATGAACGGCAGATAGGCGTACACCATGCCGACCACCAGCGAGAACGAAGTATTCATCATGTGCAGCGGTTCTTGAACGACGCCCAGCGCGATCAGGAGGTCATTGAGCAAGCCATGGTTGGCCAGGATGCCCTTCCACGCATACACGCGCAGCAAAAACGAGGTCCAGAACGGCAGCATCACCAGCATCATCAGGATGGGGCGGATGGACGGCCTGGCGCGCGCCATGAAGTAGGCGAACGGATAGCCTAGAACGAGGCAGATGGCGGTGGTGATCGCCGCGTATTTCAGGGAACTGAGATAGGTGAGCAGATATAGTTCATCGGCGGCGATGAACAGGTAGTTGGCGATCTTGACCTTCAGCACGACGATGCCGTCGACATACGACAGCAAGCCGCCAAACGGGCTACCCGCCGTGTCCATGTCGGACAGGCTGATGCGCAGCACGATCAGGAAGGGCACCAGGAAGGCGGCCGCCAGGAACAGCGAGGGCACGGCAATGACGGCGTTGCGGCCAGTGGCCCAGCTCAAGGTCACCAGCTTGCGCAGCGATTGCAGGATGGACGTCATGATGGCCTCAGCGGGTCAGCACGACGATGTCGGCGCCATCCCACCACACCCACACGCTCTGCTCGCGCTCCAGGCGCGAGACGTCGTGGCGGGCCGCATTGGTGCGCGACACCTTCACTACCGTGCCGCTGCCCAAGCGTACGTGGTAGCTGGTTTCATTGCCAAAATACGCCATGGCGACGATCACGCCCTGGGCGCAGTTATACCCATGCTCAAACGGCGACGCGCGTTCTTCCAGGGTGGGCGGCTCAATCTGGATGCCGATTTTTTCGGGGCGCACGGCCACCGAGACATCCATGCCCAGGTTGCCCGTGATGCCGTGGGAGACATAGTGCTCGCCATCGGGTGTAGCGATTACCACGTGATCGGGTTCATCTTGCGTGATGCGCCCATCGAACAGGTTGACGCTGCCGATGAAGTCGGCGACGAAACGGCAATTCGGCGTTTCATAGATTTCGCCGGGCGCGCCCACCTGCAAGATGCGCCCTTCGCTCATGACGGCGATGCGCGTGGCCATGCTCATGGCTTCATCCTGGTCATGCGTGACCATTACGCAAGTGACGCCCACCTGCTCGATGATGTTCACCAGTTCCATCTGCGTGCGCTCGCGCAGTTTTTTATCCAGCGCGCCCAGTGGCTCATCGAGCAACAGCAACTGCGGCCGCTTGGCCAGGCTGCGCGCCAGCGCCACGCGCTGCTGCTGGCCGCCCGACAGCTGATGCGGCTTGCGCCTGGCGTACTGGCTCAGTTGCACCAGCGCCAGCATCTGCTCGACGCGCGCCGCCACCTCCGCTTTCGGCAAGCCGTCGCGGCGCAAGCCGAAGGCAATGTTATCCCACACGGACAGATGCGGGAATAGCGCGTACGACTGGAACATCATGTTGATGGGGCGCTGGTGCGGCGGCACATCGACGATGCTGTTGCCCGCCAGGGCGATGCGGCCCGAAGTCGGCATCTCGAAACCAGCCAGCATGCGCAGCAGGGTCGACTTGCCGCAACCTGAACTGCCCAGCAAGGCGAAAATCTCGCCCTTGTTGATCGTCAAGGAAATCGCGTCGACGGCGCGTACGCCATCGAATTCCTTGACCAGTTGATCAATCAGCAAAAAAGGCGCTGGGGCGTCGCTGGCCGACGCGGCAGGTGTTGCTATCGTCATGTGTGGGTGGTTTCTGGTAAGAGGGTGTCAAAATGAAAAACTGGCCGCTACAGGAGCGGCCAAGATGGAAGTTTAGCGGAACTGCTGCGATTGCGCTCCAAAAAATGCACAGATGATGCTTGTTTGGGTGAAAAACCCAACAGCAAAGGCTGGGGTCGTACCCTGCAGGGTACGACCCCGGTATCTGCTTTGGGGTTCCGCTTACACCCAGCCCCTGCCCTTCACCTCCGCATGCGTCTTGTCCAGGCACAGGCGTATCAAGCCCACCATTTCATCGATCTGCGCACGCGTCATGACCAGCGGCGGCGCGACGATCATGCGCTCGCCCACGGCGCGCATGATGACGCCGTTGTCAAACATGTGGCCGCGGCAGATCATGCCCACGCCGAAGCTTGCGTCGAACAGTTCGTTTTCATGCACGCTGGCGCCCTTCTTGCGCACCAGGTTCAGGCCCGCAACAAAACCGCAGCTGTCCGCATAACCCACCAGCGGATGCTGGCCCAGGCTGGCGAAGCACTCTTTCAGGTACGGCCCCGTATCCTCGGCCACCTTCACCACCAGTTGTTCTTCCTCGATGATGCGGATGTTTTCCAGCGCCGCCGCGCACGCCACGGGATGACCCGAATACGTGAAGCCGTGCGTGAATTCGCCGCCCTGTTCGATCAACACCTTGGCCACCCTGTCACCCACCAGCACGCCACCGAGTGGCACGTAGCCGGAAGTGACGCCCTTGGCGAACGTGATCAGGTCGGGCCTGATGCCAAACAGTTCGGAGCCGAACCAGCGGCCCAGGCGGCCGAAGCCGCAAATGACTTCATCGGCGATCAACAAGATGCCGTACTTGTCGCAGATGCGCTGGACTTCAGGCCAATAGGTGGCTGGCGGGATGATGACGCCACCTGCGCCCTGCACCGGTTCGCCGATGAAGGCCGCCACCTTGTCGGCGCCAATTTCGAGGATTTTCTGTTCCAGCCAGCCCGCCGCCTTCAGGCCAAATTCCTCGGGCGTCATACCATGGCCCGCTTCCAGGTAGTTGGGCTGGCCGATATGCGCGATGCCGGGTATCGGCAAGCCACCTTGTGCATGCATGCCATCCATGCCGCCCAGCGACGCCCCCGCCACCGTGCTGCCATGGTAGGCGTTGTGGCGGCTGATGATGGTGTGGCGCTCCTTGTAGCCGAGGATGTCCCAGTAGCGGCGCACCATGCGCAAGTTCGTGTCGTTGCCCTCGGAGCCGGAACTGGTGAAGAACACATGCTGGAACTGCGGCGGCGAGATTTGCGCCAGCTTGGCCGCCAGCTGCACGGCCGGCACATTCGTCGTGCCAAAGAAACTGTTATAGAACGGTAGCGTTTCCATTTGCCGGTAGACGGCTTGCGAGATCGACGTGCGGCCATACCCGACGTTGACGCACCACAGGCCCGACATGCCATCGACGATCTTCTTGCCCTGGCTATCCCACAGGTAGACGCCGTCGCCACGGACCATCACGCGCGCACCCTTGGCGGCCAGCTCCTGGAAGTCGGTAAATGGATGCAGGTAGTGGGCCGCGTCCATTTGCTGAATGGCGGCCGTGTCGTAGACCTGCGGCGCCGCGTTTTTCTGTGCCACGGAAGCGACCAGCGCAGCGCTGGGCGCCAGCGGATTGTTTGTTGTGCTCATGTCGTTCCTTTCTCTGAGTGTTCATACGTGCAGCAGCAAATGTTCGCGCTCCCATGGGCTGATCACCGTCATGAACTCCTGGTGCTCCAGGTCCTTGATGGCCGCATACACATCGATGAAGCGCTCACCGAGCACCGTGCGCAGCTTGTCTTCCGCGCGCAGCAGCTGCAGGGCTTCAGGCAAGCCTTGCGGCAGCTCGAATTTCATGTCGTAGGCGCTGCCCACCATCATCGGCGTCGCTTCCAGCTGTTCCGTCATGCCCAGGTAGCCGCACGCCAGCGTCACGGCCAACGCCAGGTAGGGATTCGCATCTGCACCGATGATGCGGTTTTCCACGCGCCGGTCCTGCACGCCCGATTCAGGCACGCGAAAGCCCACCGTGCGGTTGTCCAGGCCCCACTGGATGTTGATCGGCGCGGCCGTGTGGCGCACGATGCGCCGGTAGGAATTTACATAGGGTGCGACGATGGCCATGGCCGACGGCATATAGCGCTGCAGGCCGGCGATGTAATGCTTGAAGATGGGCGCGGCCGAACCGTCATCGTTGCTGAAGATGTTCAGCCCCGTCTTCGCATCGACCACGCTCTGGTGCACATGCATGGCGGACCCTGGCTCGCCGGCCATGGGCTTGGCCATGAAGGTGGCGTACATATCGTGTTTCAGGGCCGCTTCACGCAAGGTACGCTTGAAGAAAAAGACCTTGTCGGCCAGGCCCAGGGGATCGCCATGCAGGAAGTTGATCTCCATCTGCCCCGCGCCGATCTCGTGGATCAGGGTATCGACATCAAGGTTCATCAATTCGCAGTAATCGTAGATATCCTCGAACAGGGGATCGAATTCGTTGACGGCGTCGATGCTGTACACCTGGCGGCTGGTCTCGGCACGGCCGCTGCGCCCGACAGGCGGTTTCAAGGGCAGGTCCGGATCCGTGTTTTTCGCTGTCAGATAGAACTCCAGCTCCGGCGCCACCACGGGCTTCCAGCCCTTGTCCGCATACAGTTTCAGCACCCGCCGCAGCACAGATCTTGGGGCGAAATCGACCAGCATGCCATCGGCGAAATAGCAGTCGTGGATGACTTGCGCGGTGGGGTCGGTGGCCCATGGCACCATGGTGATGGTGGTGGGGTCGGCCTTTAAAATCATGTCGCGGTCGGTACTGGAAATGGCGCGGTTATAACCGCCGTCGTCAACGGGATAATTGCCCGTCACCGTCATGCCCAGCACCGCTTCCGGGATGCGCATGCCGCGTTCCTGGGTGAATTTTCCGCGCGGCAGGATCTTCCCGCGCGCCACGCCCGTCAAGTCAGGTACCAGGCATTCGATTTCCGTGACCCGCTTTTCATTGAGCCACAAATCCATATCCGTATAGGTGAAATTTTCGCGTATTGCCATGTTTCCCTCTCGCTGGTCTTGATCAAGCGCCGCTCGGTACTCGCGGCGCGCCCGTGCACTCTGCTGTCATCCTTTTTTGCGGTGCAGCTGTTCCTGGTAATCGCGGCAAGCCTGGCCAAAGGCACCGAACAGGCGCATGGATTGCGGATTTTCTTCGACCTGCCATTCGGGGTGCCATTGCAACGCCAGGGTAAATCCTGCGGCGCTGGCCACCGTATAGGCTTCCACCAGGCCATCGTCGGCCAGGGCCTCGACCAGCAAGCCATGGGCCAGCCTGGCCACGCCCTGGCCATGCAGGGAATTGACCATCATCTCGCTCTCGCCGCCCAGCAGGCGTGACAGCAGGCCGTCGGGCATCAATTTGATGCGATGCGCGGGCGCGTACTGACGCTCCAGGGGATCGAGCACGTTTTCGCGGTGGTCCTGCATGCCCGGTACCGCGTGTACGGCCTGGTGCAGGGTACCGCCCAGGGCCACATTGACTTCCTGGAAGCCGCGGCAGATGGCCAGCAAGGGCAACTGGCGCGCCAGCACGGCACGGATCAGGGGCAAGGTGGTGGCGTCGCGCGCGGGGTCTTGCGGCAATTCGGGATGCAGGATGTCTTCGCCATACAGGCGCGCATCGACGTTCGAGGCCGAACCGGTCAGCATGACGCCATCGGCGATCTGCAGCGCCGCTTCCAGATCGGCCTCCAGGCCCAGGGCGGGCAGCAGCAAGGGCATGCAGCCGGCACCGCGCAGCACGGCTTGCAGGTATTTGTCCTGCGCCATGTGCCAGGCGTGGCTGCCAAACTGGCGCTGGCAGGCGGGAACGAGAACAATGGGACGGCGCATATGCAGCTACCTCGCTAGCGTGACGATCCAATGGCAGCGCCTTGTCAGCGCTGCCGCTCGCTTCACTGTACAGCAGAGCCGGCGCTGGCGGCCACACACATGAGAGTGGCCAGGCGGGCCGTTCAGCGGCGACACTACTGGCTCGCCACTGGCTTGCAGAATTACCCTGAGTAAAATCATCATATGCCCGTCCGGCGCCAAATGCCAGCGCCGCAGGCAAAGTTCCGTCTTTCCCATGAATCCAGTCTGGTGTTCCACCTCTCCGCCCATTCTCCTTGCCACACGGGGGCAACCATGAAGCACATGCCATGGCGCGATTTCTGCGCCCTCGTGGTGAGCATCGGCGTGGTGGGCCTGGGCCTGTGCGCCGCCATTTTCGTGGGCAGCGCCGTGTGGGAGCGCAAGAAAGGAATCGTCTAGCGCGGGCTATTGCCGTGGTTTTTCCAGGCGCCGCTGCAATTCCCCGGCTACCGGATAATCGGGGTACGCCTGCCTGAACGCGGCCCATTCTTCCTGCGCCAGTGCCGCCTCGCCCGCCTTGAGCAGTGCGTCGATCTTCACCAGCCACACGGAAGCGTCGAGCTTTGCCGGCGGCGGCATCGGTGCGGCCCGTGATACAACAGGAACAGGCATGGCCAGCGCGCGCTGTACCGGCGCCTGGCGTTGCAGGGCCGACTCGGCCTGCTGGTCCATCGCCTGGCGTATTTCCATGACAGGCGGCGGGGGCAGGGGTGCTGGCGCGGCCTGCGCCGGCGGCTTTGGTGCCGCCTTGCTCATCGCCGGTGGCTGCGTCACCGGTGCAGAAGAGCGGGCCAATGCTTCGGCGTCAACCGGCGCTGCCGCAGGCGCAGGCATCACGTCCCGTGTGACCGGTTCGCCGATCACGGGCAATTGCGCCGGCTTCGAGCCGAACCAGTCCACGCCGATCATGTTCACCGTCAGCAGCACGGCTGCGGCCAGTCCCAGCGGAATGCGCCAGCGTTGCATATAATCGGGCGCTTTCTTGACGGGCAGGGTACGCCGCACGCCATCGGCACTGTCGTTCGAGGCCACCGGTTTGTGCAACGCTTTTTCAGCGTCCGCCAGGATGGCCGCATCGAGCGCGCTGGAAGGCGCGGGCTGCGGCAGGCTGGCCAGCAGCGCATTCAATTGCCCGTCATTGGCTTCGTGGTCTTCTTTATCGTGCGTATTCATATCTGCCCTCCCGCGCCAGCCGCGCCGGCCCAGCTATCGAGCTGTGCCCGCAATTTCTGCATGGCGTAGCGCAACCGGCTCTTGACCGTTTCCGCTTCCGCCCCCGTCACCACGGCGATCTCAAGGATGCTCATAGCGCTGAACTGCTGCAGTACCAGCGCCTCCTTTTGCTCCACCGGCAGCGCGGCGATGGCCGCATACAGCTGTGCATGCTGCTGTTTCTGTTCCAGCGACTGCTGCGGCGATGCGCCTTCGCATACCAGCTCGCCGGCCCCCTCTTGCCCTTGCTCCTGCCCTTCCCGCTGGCGCAGGATATCGATCAGGCGGTTACGCGCGATCTGGTACAGATAGGTACGAAACGCCGCCTGCGGCTGGTAGCCGGCGCGCGCCGCATGCAGGCTGGCCCAGGCATCCTGCACGATCTCGTCTACCCAGGCGCGGCGTGGCGCACGCCAGGCCACGAAGCGGTACAGGCCCTGGCTGTGGCGCCGGTACAATTCGCGAAACGACGGCAGGTCGCCGGCGCTATAGCGCAGCATCAAGTCTTCATCCGTCGCAGTGATCAAGGTATCGGGCATGCGAACCAGTGTAGCCGAACTACGCGGCAGCGACAAATGCAGCACAGCGTCAGCGTGCAGCGGGCGCATAGCTGATGCGGCGCACTTCGCGGATCTGCCCATCCTTGAGCGCCCCCTCCACCAATTCGTAGCCAAGCAGGGCGAAGACGCGGCCCTGCAGGAACAAGGGGCGTGCGTTGCCGTACCAGTCCACGCAGGAAGCGCGGCAGCCGTCAGCCAGCGCGGGGCCTGACCGCGCCGCCAGCGCGCCCAGTTGCGTCAATTGCAAGCCGCTGTTGCGCAGGTAGAGCACGAAAGCGGCTGACTTGTTCAGGCCAGGCCGCTCGTCCGCGCCCAGGATGGGCAAGCCGATCAGGCCCTCGCCCGCTGCTTGCGGTTGGTAGAAAAAACCGTGGCTGCGCGACTCGGCCTGCGCCGCATCAGCGCGGATGAACCGCGCGGCAATCGCCGCCTGTGCACCCAAACGTATGCTACTGAAATGCAGATCCTTGCCCTGCGCGCCTATCACCACGGCGTCATTGCCCAGCGCCTCGATGCGCTCCACGCCATGCGGCAGGGACAAGGCCTGCACGCTGTTCGCATCGGCCCAGCGCAGCGCATACAGGGGCTGGCGCGGCCAGGCGTGATCCGCCTGTCTGCGCCCCGCCTTGCCCGGGTTGCCGTATAACAGATATTGCCCCACATAGCGGTTCTGCAGCCCGTAGCCGCCACCACCGGGCAAGGCCTTGTAGCTGCCAGCGGACGCACTGTCACGGCCATCGGAAAACGATGTCAATGGCACACGCAGCAAGGCCATGTCGCCGCGCCCCCGCGTGCCATCCCACGTGGCGTCGCCCTGGCCCTCTGAGCGCAGCAAGACGTTCAGGTGGCCGTCAAAGCTTTCCAGGAACGAGAACTGGTCGACCGGTGCGCCGGCCACCTTCAAGGCGCTGGGCGCCGTGCCATCGAGCGGAATGCGGAACACGCCCGAGTCGCTACCCCGGCGCGTGGTCCACACGTAGACGGATGTGCCCGAGACATAAAACACGCGGCCCAGTGGCCCCATGACGGCCGTCGCCTCGCAACGCATGTCGCGCTGCGCCAGGTCGCACACGGTAACCGTGTGCAGGGCCAGGCCATTGCCCGGTTCGGACTCCTCGTCAGTACGGTAAATGCGCGTGGCCGGGGCGATGCGCTTGAAGTCGGACGGTACGGCGCCAGGACGCCAGCGGCGCAGCGCGGGAAAGCCACCGAACGGATCGCCACGGCGCAAATCGAGCGACAGCGGCGAATAGAACACCAGCTTGCTGCCGATCAGGCGGCTGGCGTAATTGCGCGAGGAATAATAATCGTTGGAGCGCAAATGATAGGTGGAACGGTAGGCCAGCTTGCCGTCCGCAGCGATGTCGAACAGGCCGATCTCCGTACCACCGCGGCTGTAGCTGTAGCCGATCACCACCACCGTGTCGCCATCGATCAGCATCTCGTCATACCAGCTGCCCGACGGATCGCCGCCCGGCGCGAATGCATCGAGCGAGGACACGGGCCGCAGGGCATTCTGCCCCACCGCCACCGTGAACAGCTTGCCGCGCCGGAGCATCACCAGGTACTTGCCGTGCAGCTTGACGATGCCGCCTTCGTCCACACCCGCCGTCTGCACACTGGTGACCGATTCGGCCGCATCCGCCGATTTCGCCGCTTCCGCCGCCATCGGCGCTGGCGCGGGGGCCGCCATGTATTGCGCCGTGGCGCGCTGCAGTGATTGCTGCTGCGCTTTCTGCTCCTTTTGCAGCGCCGCCTGGCGCGCTTGCAGCTGCTGCAGATAGGCACTCAACGCCTGTTCGCTGGCGAAGGGTATCAGGGTCTTGCGCGGCGCCGTATCGGTAGCATGGCAGCCTGCCGAGAACAGCAGGGACAGTATCAATGTGATTTTGAGGGCGCTGGACATCGCTTCTTCTCCGATTGGCTGGGGTGTCAACCATGAAACGCAGCGACGCAGCAAAAGGGGTTAAGTGCGCGTAAAAATAATGCAAGGGCCGTTCGCCGCGCTATTCAAATCCGCGTATACGGTCGCCATTGAAGTTTGGCAGGCGCCACTCGAAATGCAGGGCCAGAAAACGGAACAGAAAGCCGGCGCCGAGGGACGACAGCTGCGCTACCGAACTGTCGACCTTGAAGTACAGCAGTCCCACGTACAGGCTGCCCGTAAACAGCGCCACGGTGGCATACACTTCGCGCTGCAGTACCAGGGGAATCTGGTTGCACAGGATATCGCGCAGCAGGCCGCCGAAGACGCCGGTGATCATCCCCGCCAGCACCACGATGGCCGGGTGCATATTGGACGACATGGCGATGTCGCAGCCGATCACGCTAAACGCTACCAGGCCCAGGCCATCGACCAGCAAAAACACCGTGCGCAGGTGGTGCAGGTAGCGCGCCACGACAGCAGTGACGACGGCCGCGCCTGCCGTAAACAGCAGGTATTCTGGATGGGCGATCCAGCCCAGCGGGTAGTGCCCAAGCAGCACGTCGCGGATGGTGCCGCCACCGAGCGCCGTGACGGTGCCGATCATGCAAATGCCGAATAAGTCCATGCCGCGCCGCATGCCCATGATGGCGCCGGACATCGCTTCGGCGACAATCGCCACCAGGTAAATCGTATATAACAGCATGCTCTTACTCTTCCGAAAATGATTTGAGAATTTGTTCGCGTTCGCGCGCTTCGCTCAGGGTGCGCGCTTCGCTGGTGCCGGTACTGGAACCGCCATCGCCATGCGCCATGCGCGTATCCCCTGCATAGCCACTGCCGCAACTGACGCTGCTGTGAATAAACGCGTGCTTGTCCTGCAGGCAGTCGCCGGCCAGGTATTCGGCATACACATAGTCGCCATCGAGCAGGGCCAGGCCTTGCGGTTCGCTCTGCACCCGCTCGCGGCGGCCCTGCACGGCCACCTGCATGTAGTCGCGCCAGACAGGCAGCGCCAAAGTCCCCCCCGTGGCATTGCCCAGGCTTTTCGGCTGGTCGTAGCCTAGCCAGACAATGGAGACCAGGCCCGAGGAATAGCCAGCGAACCAGGCGTCATACGCATTGTTCGAGGTGCCCGTCTTGCCGGCCGCGTCGCCGCGTCCCAGCGCCAGCGCGCCGCGTCCCGTGCCGCTCTTGACGACGTCGCGCAGCATGCTGTCCATGACGTAGGCGTTGCGCGTGGAGATGACTTGCGTGCCCGACACCGGCTCGCCTTTCGCGCGTGGCGCTGCGTCGCTGAATAGCACCGCGCCGCTGCGGCTGCGTACTTCCTTGATCAGTTTTGGCGGCATCTGCACGCCGCCGTTGGCGAACACGGAATACGCTTGCGCCAGCTGCAGCGGCGTGACGGCGCCCGCGCCCAAGGCCAGCGGCAGGGAGACGGGATTGCGCGCGCCTTCAAAGCCGAAGCGCGTGGCGAAGTGCTGCACATAGCCAGGGCCGGCCGCCTGCATCAGGCCGACGGCCACCAGGTTTTTCGAGCGCACCAGGCCACGCCGTACGCTGATGAAACCTTCATAGTTGTTGCCGTAATTGCGCGGACGCCATGGCTGCGCCTCCGTTTCCTGTGACAGCAGCAAGCGCTGCGTATCGTCCACGGCCGTGCCAGGAAAATAGCCTTTTTCCAGCGCCGCCGAATACACGAAAGGTTTGAAGCTGGAACCGGGTTGGCGGTATGCCTGCGTGGCGTGGTTGTAGTGATTACGGTAAAAATCGAAGCCGCCCGCCATGGCGACGATTTCGCCACTGTGCGCATCAACGGAAATGAGCGCGCCTTCCATCTCGGGCAACTGGCTCACCAGCCAACGTTTTTTTGCAGTGTCGTGTACCACGCGGATCACGCTACCCTCGACGATCGCGCGCTTGCCATCGAGTTGCAGCTTGCCGCCCAGGCGCGCATCCGACGCGGTCAGCACGATCTCGTCGCCATTGCGCAGCTGCGCCTTCACCTGGCGTGCGCCGGCAGTGTCCACCTTGCGCACGAGGGCGGCGCGCAGTTCGCCGCTGTCCGGATAAGCAGCCAGCTGGCGCGCCACGCTGTCTTCGGATGCCGTCAGGCGCGCTTCCGGGCCACGGTAGCCGCGGCGCGCCTGGGCGTTCAGCAAGCCATCGCGCAGCGACTTGTCTGCCGCCCGCTGCGGCGCCATGCGGATGGTGGTCGTCACGTCCAGGCCCATGCTATAGGCGCCTTCAGGATAGCTTTGCACAATCAGCTGGCGCGCTTCCTCGACTGCATACGCGGCAGCGTGCACGGAGCTGTTGCGGTCCTTGTTGAGGGCCAGCTTTTCCGCCACGGCGGCGTCATGTTCGGCCGGCGTGATGTAGCCCAGCTCGCGCATGCGTTGCAGGATGTAGTGTTGGCGCACGGTGGCACGCTGCGGATTGGCGACCGGGTTGTAGGCCGACGGCGCCTTCGGCAAGCCGGCCAGCATGGCCGCCTCGGCGATGCTGACATCGGCCAGCGGCTTGTTAAAATAAATGTTCGAGGCGGCCGAGAAGCCGTAGGAACGCTCGCCCAGGTAAATCTGGTTCATGTATAGTTCCAGCAGCTTGTCCTTGCCGTAATGCTGTTCCAGCTTGTACGCAAGCAGCATTTCCGTCAGCTTGCGCTGCACGGTCTTTTCGCGCGACAGGAAAAAATCGCGCGCCACCTGCATGGTGATGGTGCTGGCGCCCTGCGCGTGGTGACCCGTAACCACGTTGGCCAGGGTGGCGCGCGTCAAGCCATAGAAATCGACGGCGCCATGCTCGTAAAAACGCGCATCCTCGATGGCCAATAGCGCCTGGCGCATGCGCACAGGGATGTCTTTCAATGGCAGGAATTCGCGGCGCTCTTCGCCGTATTCGGCCAGCAGTTCGCCTTCGCTGGAAAAGATCCGCAAGGGCAGGGCGGGATTGTATTCGGCCAGGTGTTCGACGGCCGGCAAGTCCTGCCACGCCTGGCGCAGCCAGTAGCCGCCTGCCAGGGCGCCGGCCAAGCCCAGGCCCAGGATCAATCCCAGGCCGAATTTCAGATTGCGCGCCAGCTTCGACTGCGGCTTGCGGGTAGAGGTGTCGTTCGCTTGTGCTTCCATCGTGATGTTTCTCCTGCTGCCAGGAGGCCGCGCGCTGGCGCACACACTCCATCAAAGAGACATTGTGCACTGCAACACACATATCCTTATCAAAAGTAAGTATTATTTAGTATTGATAAATTTTTCTTATGTTAGGGGTGCGCCATGAACCTGAATCCGAAGCACACGGAAGCGTTCCGCGCAGTCGTCGAGACGGGCAGCTTCGAGCAGGCGGCGCTGCAGTTGCACCTGACCTCGCCCGCCATCTCGCAGCGCGTGCGGGCGCTGGAAAGCCAGTTGGGCAATGCCCTGATCGTGCGCAGCCGTCCCGCGCGCGCCACGCGCATGGGCCAGCGCCTGATGCAATACCTGAAACGCGCCAAGCTGCTGGAAGCGGACCTGGAAGCGGAACTGGCGGTGCAGCAGGATGCGCCGCTGACCCTGGTGCTGGCGCTGAACGCCGATTCGATGGGCACCTGGTTCTTCCCTGCCTTGTCGGAAGTGCTGATACGCGAGCGCGTGCTGCTGGACCTGACCGTGGAAGACCAGGACCACACCTATACCTTGCTGGAGACGGGCATGGCGATCGGCTGTATCAGCACGGAGCCCAAGCCCATGCGCGGCTGCACGGCCGAGCCGCTGGGCGTGATGCGCTACTGGCTGGTGGCCACGCCCGCGTTTCGCCAGCAGTGGTTTGCGCACGGCCTGACGCGCGAGGCGGCGCGCATGGCGCCCGTCGTCGCCTACACGCGCAAGGACACCTTGCAGTCGTCGTTCCTGCAAGAAGCGCTGGGGCTGCCCGAAGGCGCTTACCCCTGCCATTACGTGCCGGGCGCCACCTCGCATTTCAATGCCATCCGCTACGGCCTGGGCTACGGCATGGTGCCCGAACTGCTGCTGAAGGCGAATGCCGATGGCGAGCTGGTCGACATGCTCACGCCCAAGACACCAGCCGACGTGGCCTTGTACTGGCACACGTGGAAGGTGCAGTCGCCGCGCCTGGAACAGTTGTCGCGGCAGATCATCGGCGCGGCGCGCAAGATTTTGAAATAGTTATCGCTGCATGCCCCAGCGCTTCAGCGTCACCCGCTCCAAGGTGCGAAAGCCGAGGTTTTCCACCAGCAAACCGATGACGATGACGGCCGCCAGGCCGGCGAATACCTTGTCCGTGTACAGCTCGTTGCGGTTCTGGAAGATGTACCAGCCCAGTCCGCCCTGCCCCGAGGTGGTGCCAAACACCAGCTCGGCCGCGATCAGGGTGCGCCAAGCAAACGCCCAGCCTATCTTCAAGCCCGAAACGATGGACGGCAAGGCGCCCGGCACCAGAATGTGCAGCACCAGGCGCAAACCGCTCAGCCCGTAGTTGCGGCCCGCCATGCGCAGGGTCTCGGGCACACTCTGGAAGCCCGCGTAGGTGTTCAGCGCCAGCGGCCACATGACGGAATGGACAATGACAAAGATCAAACTGGCGCGCCCCAGGCCGAACCACAGCAGGGCCAGCGGCAGCAAGGCGATGGCGGGCAGCGGGTTCAACATGGCTGTCAGGGTTTCCAGCAGGTCGCGGCCGATGCGGCTGGAGACGGCCAGCAAGGTCAGCACGAAGGCGGCCAGCACGCCAGCCAGATAACCCTGCAGCAAGACATACAGCGAGGCGGCAGTGCGCGTGAGCAATTCACCGCTGGCGATGCCGCCGATAAACGCCTGCGCCGTTTGCAGAAAGCTGGGCAGCAATAAATCGTTGTGCGTCCAGCGCGCCGCACCTTCCCACAGCAGGGCCAGGCTGAGCAAAATGAGTACCTTGCGCCACAGTGCGTGCTGGCGCAAGCGTTGCCAGCGCGATAGCGGCCGCTCGACGACCACGCCGGCTGGCGGCGGCGCCGCGTAGACGAATTCCTGGCGGATCGGCGGCTCCAGCAATACGCTCATACGGCCTCCCTGTGCACGGTTTCAGCCACCGGGGCAGCGATTGTTTCTTCATCGAACAGCAGCGCGTGGATCCGGCTGCTGGCGGCCTGGAATTCGGCGCTGCCGGCGCTGTGCAAGCCGAACTGATGGCTGTTGAGCTCGGCGCGCACGCGGCCCGGATGGGGCGACAGCAGCAAGATGCGGTTGCCCACCACCAGCGCTTCCTCGATCGAATGCGTGACGAACACGAGCGTAAAGCGCAGTTCTTCCCACAGGCGGCCCAGTTCTTCCTGCATCTTGCGCCGCGTCAAGGCGTCGAGGGCGGCGAACGGCTCGTCCATCAGCAGCACTTCCGGCTGCATGGCCAGGGCGCGTGCGATTGCCACCCGCTGCTTCATGCCGCCCGACAAGGTGTGCGGATGGGCATCCTCAAAGCCGGCCAGGCCCACCTTGGCGATCCACTGATGGGCACGTTCGCGGGCCGCCACCTTGTCGAGCCGCTTGCTGGCCAGCAAGGGGAACATGACGTTTTCCAGCACCGTCTTCCACGGCGGCAACTGGTCGAATTCCTGGAACACGACGACACGCTCCGGCCCCGGCTTGCTGATGGGTTTTCCCTGCATGGCGATGCTGCCCGCGCGCGGCGCAATGAAACCGGCCACGGCTTTCAATAGCGACGACTTGCCGCAGCCCGATGGCCCCAGCAAGACGAAACGGTCACCGCGGAAGACGTCGAAACTGACGTCATGCGTGGCGCGCACGGTGCGCTGCCCGGTCCGGTATTCCAGGCTGACATTGCTCACACTGAGCAAAGGCGCCACCGTTGCGGGCGGGCGCACCAGGTGAAAAGCGGGTGCGTTCATTTCAGCCTCCCTGTGTGATGGCCGGATCGTCAAAGAAGTAGTCGCGCCAGCTGTCCGGCCGGTTGCGGATGGCATTCACGCGATGCAGGAATTGCGCCAGCCCGTATGTGTTTTGCGGTGCGATCTTGAATTGCACTTGCGGATTGGCAAAGATTTTCAACAACAGATTACGCTCCACCTTGCTCTTGTTGACCTTGATATAAATATCTGCCGCGCCTTGTGGATTGCTGCTCGCATACTGCGCCGCTTCCGCCAGGGCGGCGAGGAAGGCGCGGTAAGTCTTCGGATTGTCCTTGCGGTATTTTTCCGTTGCATACAGCAACGTCGATGAACTGGGTCCACCCTGCACGGCATACGAATCGAGCACGATGTGCGCATTCGGATTCTGCGCCAGTTCCTGCTCCTGGAAGGGCGAGTTGCCGAAGTGGCCGCTCAATTCCGTGCCACCGGCGATGATGGCGGCGGCCGCATCCGGATGCGGCAAGGTTTGCGTAATTTTGTCCAGGCGGGCGAATTGCTTGTCGCCCCACTGCTTTGCCACCGCCATTTGCAAAATGCGCGCCTGCACGGACACGGAGACGGCTGGCAGGGCGATGCGGTCCTTGTCCGTCAAGTCCGCCAGGGTTTTCACCTTGGGATTGTTGCTGATCAAATAATAGGGAAAATTACCCAGCGAGGCGACGCCGCGCACGTTTTGCCGGCCCTTGGTGCGGTCCCATATTGTCAGCAGCGGCCCCAGCCCCGCACCAGCGATGTCAATATTGCCAGACAACAAGGCGTCATTGACGGCCGGGCCGCCAGACAGGGTAATCCAGTCGACTTTGATATCGACACCTTGCTGCCTGCCATGCTTTTCGATCAGCTTTTGTTCTTGCGCAATGTTGAGCAGCAAGAAAGTGATGCCATGCTGGCCCGCGATGCGGATCTGTCCTTCGGCCTGGGCCATGGGCGCTGCCATGCCTGCGGCGCACAGCATGGCAATGGTGGCAAAAACGCGGCGGCGCTGGCGGGCGAGGGAAAAGATCGGCAACATGGACACTCCTTGGGTCAGATCAACAGTCAAAATCAATACGGCGCATCGCCTTCGATGGTAGTGCGATACAGCTTGCGGCGCTGCTCGGGCGGGCAACCAGTGGCCAGATGCATCAGCGAACGGTTGTCCCAGAACACCAGGTCATGCGGCTGCCAGCGGTGCACATACAAGAGTTCCGGGCGCACGCTGTGGGCAAACAGTTCGTCGAGCACGGCGCGGCTTTCATCGTCAGGCAGGCCGACGATGCGCGTGGTGAAATGCTCGCTGACAAACAGAGCGCGGCGTCCCGTTTCCGGATGCACGCGCACCACGGGGTGAGTGACGGGCGCGACTTCATCGATCTGCGCCTGGGTCAGCGCGGGGCGCCAGGGATTGCGTCGGCGCAACTCTTCATACTGGCTCAGATAGCTGTGCTCGGCACGGGCAGCGCGCACGGCATGGCGCAGCGCGGCAGGCAGGCTTTCCCACGCCAGGTGCATATTGGCAAATACGGTATCGCCGCCCTCGTCCGGCAACTCTTGCGCGTGCAGCATGGAACCCAGGCTGGGCACTTCCTTGTACGACAGGTCGGAATGCCAGAAGTGGCCCGCGTCGCCCAGGCCGATGGGCTGGCCATCTTCGACGATATTCGAGATGATCAATACTTCCGGCTGCGCTGGCAACTGGAACTGGCGCAGCACGTGGATTTGAAGGGGGCCGAAACGACGGCTGAAATTGACCTGCTGCTGTGGCGTGATGTGTTGATTGCGAAACACCAGCACGTGATGGTCGAGGTGGGCGTGGTGCAGGCGCTGGAAATCGCCGAGCGGCAAGGGCTGCGCCAGGTCCAGCCCCAGCACTTGCGCACCGAGGGGCGCATCGAAGGTCTCGATACGGAACTGGCTGGTAGAAAGCGAAGATTTGAGGACGGCCGACATGATGGCTTCATCAGTGAACAAGGGAAGTCCACTGTATGCCGGCTAGCCTGCCATGCAAACGAAGCATTTACTATATGTTTATGCGGCGCGCGTTGCATCAGGCGTTGTCACGAAATAACACAACTACAGCACCCCGGCGCGTGGCCTGGCCCCTGAATAATGCGAGTACGAAATTTGCTTATTTGGCAATTCTAAATGCCACCACAGGAACGCCATGCCTCGGCCGTTGCCATCTTTGAAGACTGCATCCGGCGCTGGAACGATGTGTATTCGATGATTTGACTGGCCCATCTATATGAAACGGGCGTGGGCGTGCCGAGAATGAGGCACCCGCGCCCGGCGTGCTTACGCTACGTCGTAGCGAGCCAGGCGGGCCGCCATGCGCGGCGCCAGTTCCTCGCGCTTCGTGATGGTCACTTCCAGGTCGTTCAACACGCCGTCTTTCAAGCCATACACCCAGCCGTGCACGCTGACTTCCTGGCCACGTTCCCATGCATCCTGCACGATGGTGGTCTGGCAGACGTTGACGACCTGCTCGGCAACGTTCAGTTCGCACAGGCGGTCGCTGCGCTCACGGCTGCTCAGCACATCGCCCAGATAGCGCTCGTGCTTCTGCCCCACGTCCTGCACATGGCGCAGCCAGTTGTCGACCAGGCCGATACGCGTGCCCGTCAAGGCCGCATGCACGCCCTTGCAGCCGTAATGACCAACGATGATGACATGTTTCACTTTCAGCACGTCGACGGCAAATTGCAGCACGGACAGGCAATTGAGGTCGGAATGGACCACCACGTTGGCAATATTGCGGTGCACAAACACATCGCCTGGCGGCATGCCCAGCAATTCGTTGGCCGGGACGCGGCTGTCGGAACAGCCGATCCACAGATATTCCGGCGAGGTCTGGGCTTCCAGGTTCTTGAAGTAATCCGGGTTCTTTTCCACCATCGAGCTGGCCCAGCGCTGGTTGCGTTGCAGTAATTCCGACAGGGCTGGTTGGCTTTTCACTTCGCTCATGATTTATTTCCTTAAAAAAACGCCGAGATGTGTGAACATCCCGGCGCGTGGTGTTACGTGTGCTTACTCAAAAAAATCCTTGACCTTGTCTTTCCAGGTCTTGCTTTGCGGGCTGTGCTTGGCACCGCCCTCGGTGGTTGACTTTTCAAAGTCGCGCAGCAGGTCTTTCTGTTTTTCCGTCAGTTTCACCGGCGTTTCGATTGCCACGTGGCAGAACAGGTCGCCCGCGTAACCGGAGCGCACGCCCTTGATGCCCTTGCCTTTCAGGCGGAAGGTCTTGCCCGACTGGGTGCCTTCCGGGATCGCGAACGACACTTTGCCGTTCAGGGTAGGTACTTCGATTTCGCCGCCCAATGCTGCCTTGGTGAACGAAATCGGCATTTCGCAATGCAGGTCGTCGCCTTCGCGCTGGAACACGGCGTGCGGCTTGATGTGGATTTCCACATACAGGTCGCCCGCCGGACCGCCATTCGTGCCCGGTTCGCCGTTGCCGGACGAACGGATACGCATGCCGTTGTCGATACCGACTGGAATTTTTACTTCCAGGGTCTTGTTGCGCTTGATGCGGCCCGCACCGCCGCATGGCGTGCAAGGGTCAGTGATGACCTTGCCGCTGCCGTGGCATTTTGGGCAGGTTTGCTGGATGCTGAAGAAACCTTGCTGCATGCGCACCTGGCCGTGGCCACCGCAAGTACCGCAGGTGGTCGGCGATGTGCCTGGCTTGGCGCCGCTGCCGTGGCAAGTGTCGCACTTGTCCCAGCTCGGCACGCGTATCGTCGTGTCGAAGCCGTGAGCAGCTTGCTCCAGTGTAATTTCCAGGTTGTAGCGCAAATCGGCGCCACGGTACACTTGTGGACCTGCATTGCGGCTGCGTCCACCGCCACCGCCAAAGATGTCGCCGAAGATATCGCCGAAGCTGTCGGCAAAGCCGCCAGCACCGCCGCCGAAACCGCCGCCGCCACCCATGTTCGGGTCCACGCCGGCGTGACCATAACGGTCATACGCTTCGCGCTTTTCCGGATTGGTCAGCATCTCGTAGGCTTCTTTGACTTCCTTAAACTTTTCTTCCGATTCCTTGCTATCCGGATTGCGGTCCGGATGGTATTTCATCGCCAGTTTACGGTAAGACTTTTTGATCTCTTCTTCCGAAGCATTTTTTGCGACACCGAGTGTCTCGTAAAAATCACGCTTTGCCATGTTGTCGGCACCTTGCAGTCTATCTACTGATGTAAAAATTACACGAAAAAGCCGAGTCGAGTGCTGCACTGGGCAACGACTCGGCTCGGCCGGTCTTCGCGGCTAATCCCGCGATGTAGCGTTCAGCCCGGCTGCCCCCATTGACGGGAGCGCAAGACAATTACTTGCTGTCTTTGACTTCTTTGAAGTCAGCGTCAACGACATCGTCTTGCTTGGCGCCAGCATCGGATGCGCCAGCAGCTTGCTGTGCACCTTCTGCGCCGCCGGCAGCTTGCTGCGCTTGCATGTCGGCATACATTTTTTCGCCCAGTTTCTGCGATGCGCTCGACAGTGCTTCCACCTTGGCGTCGATCTCAGCCTTGTCGCCGGCCTTGATGCTTGCTTCCAGGTCGGTAATTGCCGCTTCGATCTTCTCTTTCTCGCCCGCATCGAGCTTGTCGCCGTATTCGGTCAAGGATTTCCGGGTCGAGTGTACCAGAGCATCGGCCTGGTTGCGCGACTCGGCCAAT
The DNA here is from genome assembly GCF_051380875.1 of Janthinobacterium woesei. Lineage (NCBI taxonomy): Bacteria > Pseudomonadati > Pseudomonadota > Betaproteobacteria > Burkholderiales > Oxalobacteraceae > Janthinobacterium > Janthinobacterium woesei. The sequence continues at coordinate 196,962 of NZ_JBNYXW010000007.1, read as the reverse complement.
TCTTTGACCTTCTTGTCTTCTTCCGCGTTCAACTCGGCGTCTTTGACCATCTTCTGGATTTCAGCCTCGGTCAAGCCGGAATTGGCCTTGATCGTGATCTTGTTTTCCTTGCCGGTGGCCTTGTCTTTCGCGCCGACATGCAAGATGCCGTTGGCGTCGATGTCGAAGGTCACTTCGATCTGTGGCGTACCACGCGATGATGGCGGGATGCCTTCCAGATTGAATTCGCCCAGACCCTTGTTGCCGGCGGCGATTTCGCGCTCACCCTGGAAGACCTTGATGGTCACCGCAGGCTGATTGTCGTCGGCCGTCGAGAATACCTGGCTGAACTTGGTCGGAATCGTCGTGTTTTTGTGGATCATCTTGGTCATCACGCCGCCCAGGGTTTCAATACCCAGGGACAATGGCGTCACGTCCAGCAACAGCAAGTCCTTGCGTTCGCCCGACAGGACCGAACCTTGAATCGCTGCGCCCACTGCCACGGCTTCGTCCGGATTCACGTCTTTGCGTGGATCTTTACCGAAGAATTCCTTCACTTTTTCCTGCACCTTCGGCATGCGGGTCATGCCGCCGACCAGGATGATGTCATCGATGTCCGACACTTTCACGCCAGCATCTTTGATGGCGATGCGGCATGGCTCCATCGTTGCAATGATCAGCTCTTCGACCAGGGATTCGAGCTTGGCGCGGGTCATCTTCAGGTTCAAGTGGACTGGAGCGCCATTGGCCATGGCGATGTACGGCTCGTTGATCTCGGTTTGTTGCGACGACGACAACTCGATCTTCGCGCGCTCGGCCGAAGCCTTGATGCGCTGCAGAGCGATCGGATCTTTTTTCAGATCGATGCCGTTGATCTTCTTGAACTCGTCGATGATGTAATCGATGATGCGCTGGTCGAAGTCTTCGCCGCCCAGGAAGGTGTCGCCGTTGGTGGCCAACACTTCAAATTGTTTCTCACCATCAACGTCCGCGATTTCAATGATCGATACGTCGAACGTACCGCCGCCCAAGTCGTACACGGCGATTTTACGGTCGCCTTTTTCGTTCTTGTCCAGGCCGAATGCCAGCGCTGCCGCGGTAGGCTCGTTGATGATGCGCTTGACGTCCAGGCCAGCAATACGGCCGGCATCCTTGGTCGCTTGACGCTGCGAGTCGTTGAAGTACGCAGGCACCGTGATGACGGCTTCGGTGACTTCTTCGCCGAGGTAGTCTTCTGCCGTTTTCTTCATCTTGCGCAGTACTTCAGCCGAAATTTGCTGTGGTGCCAGTTTTTTGTCGCGTACGCCGATCCACGCATCGCCGTTGTCGGCTTTGGTGATCTGGTAAGGCATCAGCGCGATATCTTTTTGTACTTCTTTTTCGTCGAACTTGCGACCGATCAAACGCTTCACTGCGTACAGCGTGTTTTTCGGATTGGTCACTGCCTGGCGTTTCGCCGGTGCACCGACGAGAATTTCGCCATCTTCTTGATAAGCAATAATCGACGGCGTCGTGCGTGCGCCTTCAGCGTTTTCGATTACCTTTGGTTGACCGTTTTCCATGATGGAAACGCAGGAATTCGTGGTTCCCAGATCGATACCGATAATTCTACCCATGATTTTTTTCCTTTTATTTGCTAGATTTCAGATGGTTCTTATATGTGGCAAAGCGGCATGGTTTCAAGGCTTGCTTGATGCCGCACTCTGATTATTTTGCTTGCGCGGTAGTCACAATGGCCGGACGCAGCAGGCGGTCCGCAATCATATAGCCCTTTTGCAAGACTGACACGATGGTATTGGCTTCCTGCTCCGCTGGTACCACGGCAACTGCCTGGTGTTTCATCGGATCGAGCTTGTCGCCCTGCACTGGCAACACTTCCACCAGACGGTTGCGCTCAAACGCGGCGCTCAATTGCTTCAGGGTCATCTCGACGCCTTCTTTCAGCGACTCGATGGTCGGTGCTTCCACCGCCAGCGCCATTTCCAGGCTGTCTTTCACCGGCACCATGGCTTCGGCAAAGCTTTCCACTGCGAATTTATGCGCTTTAGCAACATCTTCCTGCGCGCGGCGGCGGATATTTTCTCCATCGGCCTTGGCGCGCATGAAGGCATCGTGCATCTCTGCAAGACGCGCTTCGGTACTCGCCAGCTGCTCTTCCAAAGTAGGCTCTGCGGGAGCCGCGGCGTCCGCTTGCGGATTAGGTACAGCTTGATTTTCCTGATCTTGCATCTAGAAAGCTCCTACAATCAATGACTTAAATGGGTTAGGCTATACATCTTTACAACACTAGCCAGCAGATGGGGCTATATCCTACTGTTTCAAGGGGTATTGATGTGAGCGCCAAGGTTTACGCCAGCCAATGTTACAGCTTATTACAAATCACTACCCGTTTCAGACCGCGAACCGTGCATCCCCTCTGAATCAGCCTGCTTCCTCTGCGAAGCCGGCATTCTACCAGTCCCGTCATGGCCATTGCCACTGACGATGTTGCTATTCGGAAAACCTCTGCCTGCGCCAGAAATGACAAAGCCGCGCAAGCGCGGCTTTGTATTGCAAAAGAGAAATTATTTCTAATTCGCCGCGCCCAAGGCCAGTGCGGCCGTGCGCGCCTGCCCGCCAGCCTTCTTGTCCGCTGCGCACTGCGCCGCCGTCTTCATCGTCGGCCAGCCGATCATGTGTTGTTCGGCAATTTCCGCCAGGCCGGCGATCCAGGCCGGCGTTTCATTCAGGCAAGCAATGTAGTGAAAATGCTGGCCACCGGCCGTTTCGAAATCATGCCTGGCTTCCATGGCAATCTCTTCCAGGGTTTCCAGGCAATCGCTGGTAAAGCCCGGGCACAGCAAATCGACGCGCTTGACGCCCTGCTGCGCCAGCGCCACCAGGGTGGGCGCCGTGTAGGGCTGCAGCCATTCGGCCTTGCCGAAACGCGACTGGAAGGTCACCACATATTGATCTTGTGTTAATTTTAATTTTTGCGCCAGCAAGCGTGCCGTTTTCAGGCATTGGCAGTGATACGGGTCGCCCAGCAGCAAGGTACGCTTGGGCACGCCATGAAAACTCATCACCAGTTTTTCAGGCCGGCCATGCGCTTCCCAGTGGTTCAGCACCGAGTCGCGCAGGGCGTCGATATATCTGTCGTGCGCGTGATACTGTTTGATGAAGCGCAATTCCGGCACATTGCGCACCGTGGCGTAATGGGCAAACACGGCGTCGTAAATGGAACCCGTCGTCGTGCCCGAATATTGCGGATAGGCAGGCAAGATGGCGATGCGCTCGCAGCCTTCACTTTTCAGCCTGGCCAGCACCTCGGGCAAGGATGGCGAACCGTAGCGCATGGCCATGGCCACCGTCACGCCATCATGGCCCCGTTCGGCCAGCGCACCGGCCAGCAATGTGGCCTGCTGTTGCGTGTGCACTTTCAGGGGGGAACCGTCGCGCGTCCAGATCGACGCGTATTTCTTCGCCGACTGGCTGGAGCGGAACGGCAGGATGATCAGGTGCAAGATAAACCACCAGACGATGCGGGGAATCTCGACCACGCGCGGATCGGACAAAAATTGTTTCAGGTAGCGCCGCACGGCCGACGCGGTCGGCGCATCGGGCGTCCCCAGATTGACCAGCACCACGGCGCTGCGCTCGACACTGCCATGCGTGTACGGAGGTTCTGTTTGAAATGACATGAAGGCTCTTCGAAGACGTTGGACGGGATAGGCAACCATTATAAGTGGTACTTGCTACAACTAACCCTAAAGGCAAGGCTGGGGTATGACCCGGAGGGTCAGACCCCGACTGACGCTCAAGTCGCCAGCAATTCGCGCGCGTGCTTGCGCGTGGTGGCCGTGATTTCCAGGCCGCCCAGCATGCGTGCCACTTCTTCCACCCTGGCCTTGGCGTCGAGCATGTCGATGCGCGAAGCCGTCTTGCCATTGTCCAAAGTGCTTTTTGCCACCTGGAAATGTTGATTGGCCTGGCTGGCCACTTGCGGCAAATGGGTCACGCACAGCACTTGCCGCCCTTGCCCCAGGCGTTTGAGCAAACGCCCCACCACTTCGGCCACGGCACCGCCGATACCACTGTCGACTTCGTCGAAGATCAAGGTGGGCGTAGTGGTGGCGTGCGAGGTGATGACGGAGATGGCCAGCGCGATGCGCGCCAGTTCGCCGCCGGAGGCGACCTTGGCCAGTGAGCGGGGCGCCGTGCCCGCATGGCCGGCAACCAGAAACTCCACCTGCTCCAGGCCATGCGTGGCCGGCTCGCACGGGTTCAATGCAATCTCGAAACTGCCACCCGTCATACTCAGTTCCTGCATGGCGCGCGTAACGGCCTGTCCCAGTTCGAGTGCGGCCGCGCGGCGCGTGTTGGACAAGCGCTCGGCAACGCTGCGGTATTCGGCCTCGATCTTCGCTTCCTGGCGCAGCAAGCCTTCGATATCGGAAGCGTCGGCCAGGTGTTGCAGCTTTTCCGACAGTTTGGCGTGTTCCTCAGGCAATTCTTCGGGCGTGACGCGAAATTTGCGCGCCGTGCTGTGCATCACTTCCATGCGCGCATCGAGCTGGTGCAGCCGCTCCGGGTCCAGCTCCACGCGGTCCAGGTAATTGTTCAGCGCATACACGGATTCCTGCAGCTGGATGCGCGACGATTCGATCAGGTCGACAATCGGCTGCAATTGCGCATCCACGGACACCAGCTTGCCCAGCTTCTGGTTCAGGGCCGACAGTTGCGAGACGATCGGGTGGTCTTCCGACTCGGAAATAGTGGACAGCGCTTCCTGCGCCCCTTCCAGCAGGCTGGCCGCGTGCGACAGGCGGCTGTGCTCGTTCGTGATGTCCGTCCATTCGCCGGGCTTGGCGGCCAGCTTTTCCAATTCGCCCACCTGCCATTCCAGGCGCTCGCGCTCGTACAGCACGTTGGCGGCGTTGGTTTCGAATTCTTCACGCTGGCGCACCAGCGCGCGCCAGCGCTTGTGCAGTGCCGCCACTTGCCGCGCGTCTTGCTCGGCGCCTGCCTCGCGCGCCGTCGCTTGGCCGTCGAGCAGGGCCCGCTGCGCCTCGCTTTTCAACAGCGACTGATGCGCATGCTGGCCATGGATGTCGACCAGCATGTCGCCCAGCTCGCGCAGCTGCGCCGCCGTGGCGGGGATGCCGTTGATGTACGCCTTCGAGCGGCCCGCATTGTCGATCACGCGGCGCAGCAGGGCGCCGCCATCATCGTTGGCAAATTCATGGGCCACCAGCCACGCCTGCGCCACGTCGCTGACGGAGAAATCGGCCGTGATGTCAGCCTTGGCTGCGCCTTCGCGCACCACGCTGGCATCGCCGCGGCCACCCAGCGCCAGGGTCAGCGCATCGATGAGGATGGACTTGCCGGCGCCCGTCTCGCCCGTCAGCACGCTGAAGCCAGCGGAAAATTCCAGTTCAATGGTATCGACAATGACAAAATCGCGGATGGACAGTGTATGGAGCATGGCTTCTGTAGTTAGGCGGCGCACCGCGGGTTGAGGTGGAGACAACGTTAGCTGAGCTTGCCCTCGCCCGACGGGTACTCGTTCCAGTGCAGTTTTTCACGCAGGGTGTTGTAGTAGCTCCACCCCTCCGGATGCAGGAAGGTAATCGTGTGCGGCGAACGGCGAATGATGATGCGGTCTTGCTGGATCAGGCTGGCAAACGTCTGCATGTCGAAATTGACGCTGATATCGCGTCCGCGCACGATTTCCACCACGATCTGGCTGGAATCGGGCAAGACGATAGGCCGGTTCGACAACGCATGCGGGGCAATCGGCACGAGCACGATGCCGCCCAGAGTCGGGTGCAGCAGCGGGCCGCCGGCCGACAGCGAGTACGCGGTCGAGCCCGTTGGCGTGGCGATGATCAGCCCGTCCGAACGCTGGTTGTACATGAAGTGCCCATCCACATCGACGCGCAATTCGGCCATGCCGGCGCCGGCGCCGCGCGAGACGACCACATCGTTGACGGCCATGCCCACGTGGATCGACTCGCCGTCGCGCAGCACGCTACCTTCAAGCAAGGTGCGGCGCTCGGCCTTGAAACGGCCGCCAAGAATTTGCGCCAGCACGGGCAGCATGCGCTCGAGCGCAATGTCCGTCATGAAACCCAGACGCCCTTGATTGATACCGATCAAAGGTACGTCGAATGGCGCCAGCTGGCGCGCAATGCCCAGCATGGTGCCATCGCCGCCCATGACGATGGCGCAATCGGCGGCAGCGCCGATCTCGGCCGGCGACATGGCGCGCACGCCAGGAAAGTCCAGATGCGCGGCCGTTTCCGCTTCAAACACGATGGTATGGCCCAGCATCTGCAAGAAATCGACGATGCTTTTTACGGGCTCGGCAATGCCATCCGTATTCTGGCGCACGACCAGGGCGATGGTCTTGGCGCCCAGGTTAAAGGCATGCCCCGGGGCTGGCAAGGTCGCTGCTGGCGGTTCGGCGTGTTTTTCGACGGGCATAAAAGTCTCGGCAAATGAATTCGGTGGCAAGTCGCCCCTGGCTGTCACGCTGCACGCCGGCATTGCATGATACTGTATGTATGCACAGTATAGTGCGGCGGCGGTGTGCCCGCAAGGGGCGTTTTTAAGTGTTGCCGCAGTGTAGCGCAGAAAAAGAATCGCCCATGCGTGCGCCAGCGCTCCCTGCGCAGGCAAATCTGCTTGCCAGCGGGCAGTTGCAGCATGACACTGGCATCAGTCATTGTTTCCCTTCAGGAGCGTATATGGTTACCCAGCATAGCGAGCGCAAGATCAATACCGATGCCAAGGTGAAAAACGATGGCGTCGAGCGCCTGCCGCACGAACGCGACGAGTCTCCCGACGCGCAAAACGTGCGTCCGCGCAAGATCATGCAGCAAGCGGCAAGCGACTTGGAGCAAGGGCTGGTCGACACCGACCGGCACGCCCAGCCCGGCGTGGAAAAGGTCAAGCCAGCCGCACCGAAACAAGCCCGTCCCGACGCGCAACTGGAATCAAAGAAGGCGCGCTGAGTCCAACCATCAAGCATCGTTACGTTTCCGGAGTACACCATGCACCGCTACGTTTATTCCTTCCTGCTGGCAGCTGGCTGCGGCGCCAGCGGCGCCCAGGCCCAGGCGCCCGCCATGCCCGTCGGTTTCGGGCCCCAGCCCGTCCTGCCCTCGCCTAACAAGCAATTGATTCCCACCGTGAATGTTGCTCCCGTACAGCGCTGGACGGCCGGGCAGCTCCCCGTGGTCGCGGCCGGCCTGGCCGTCCAGGCTTATGCGCGCAACCTCGACCATCCACGCTGGCTGTACGTCTTGCCGAATGGCGACGTGCTGGTGGCGGAAACAAATGCGCCGCCCAAGCCGGAAGACAGCAAGGGCATCAAGGGCGCCATCATGCAGTCGCAGATGAAAAAAGCGGGCGCCGTCACACCCAGCGCCAACCGCATTACCCTGCTGCGCGGCCTCGACGCGAACGGCGTGGCGCAAACGCGCAGCGTATTCCTGCAAGGCTTGAATTCGCCGTTCGGCATGGCCCTGGTGGGCAAGGAGCTGTACATCGCCAGCTCGGACGCCCTGCTGCGCTTTCCTTACGAACCAGGGCAAACCAGCATCACGGCCCAGGGCACCAAGGTGTTGGATTTGCCGGGCGGCCCCATCAACCACCACTGGACCAAGAACGTCGTCGCCAGTCCCGACGGCAAGTTCTTGTATGTGTCCGTTGGTTCGAACAGCAATGTGGGCGAGAACGGCATGGCGGCCGAAGATGGCCGCGCCGCCATCTGGCGCTTCGAGCGTGCGACGGGCAAGGCGCGGGTCTACGCTACAGGCTTGCGCAATCCGAACGGCATGGCTTGGGAACCAAAGACAGGCGCACTCTGGACGGCCGTCAATGAACGCGACGAACTGGGCAACGATCTGGTTCCCGATTACATGACCTCGGTCAAGGATGGCGCGTTTTATGGCTGGCCTTACAGCTATTTCGGCCAGCACGTCGATGCGCGCGTCAAGCCGCCGCGCCCCGCACTGGTGGCCACGGCCATCGCGCCCGACTATGCGCTGGGCGCGCACACGGCCTCGCTGGGCCTGGCGTTTTATGCTGGCAGTTTGCTGCCCGAACGCTACCAGGGCGGCGCCTTCATCGGCCAGCACGGCTCGTGGAATCGCAAGCCCTTCAGTGGTTACAAAGTCATTTTCGTGCCGTTTGCCAATGGCATGCCAAATGGTACGCCACAGGACATCCTCAGCGGCTTCCTGGACGAAAATGGCAAGGCGCAGGGGCGTCCCGTCGGCGTCGCCGTCGACAAGGCGGGCGCGCTGCTGGTGGCCGACGACGTGGGCAATATCATCTGGCGCGTGGTGCCGGCACGCTAAGCACCATATGCAGCATGCGACTGCACACATGCCCCAGTGTGTGACACAACGAACGGAAGCAACAAGGTGGGGCGCGCATGATGGACTCTCAAACCACGCAAGGAGGACATCATGAAAAAAACAGGATCAGCCGTCTGGAGTGGCGGCCTTAAAGATGGCAAAGGGTTCATTTCGACCCAAAGCGGCGCGCTCGACAATGTAGCGTATGGCTTCAATACACGCTTCGAAGACGGCCCCGGCAGCAATCCGGAAGAGCTGATCGGCGCCGCCCATGCGGCCTGCTTCACCATGGCCCTGTCCGGCCAGCTGGGCGAGGCGGGTATGCGCGCCACGGCCTTGAAAACCACGGCCGAGGTCAGCCTGGAAAAAATCGATGGCAGCTATGCCATCACGGCCGTGCACTTGACCCTGGTGGCGACCATCCCTGGCGCCACCAACGAAGCCTTCCAGGACGCGGCCCTACGCGCCAAGCTCGGTTGTCCCGTGTCCAAATTGCTGGCCACGGAAATCACCCTGGACGCCCATCTGGAGTAACTCAAGATCCAGCAACTGCGCCGTCCACTGCTGTCCTGCAACAGGGCTGCAGGGGTGGGCTCGGCACAAAAGCCATAAAACGCATAAAATCCTGCCATTCCCCTATCATCATCAAGGATTTCACGATGCGTATTTTGCACACCATGTTACGGGTCGGCGACCTGCAGCGCTCCATCGATTTTTACACCAAGGTCCTGGGCATGAAGCTGCTGCGCACCAGCGACAACCCGGAATACCAGTACACGCTGGCCTTCGTCGGCTACGGTGCGAATCCCGACCACGCGGAACTGGAACTGACCTATAACTATGGCACGACCAGCTACGAGCTGGGCACGGCCTATGGCCACATCGCCATCTCGGCCGACAATATCGTCGCCGCTTGCGATGCGGCACGGGCGAATGGCGGCAACGTCACGCGCGAACCGGGCCCCGTCAAAGGCGGCAACACGGTCATTGCCTTCATCACCGATCCGGATGGCTACAAGATCGAATTGATCGAGCGCAAGTTCGACGGCCAGGGCGGCGGCCTGTAAGGCTATCTCCATCGAGCACGAAAAAAAACCAGCGCCGCCGGTGCTGGTTTTTTTTCGTGCAAAACAACATTAAGCTCGATTATTTATCCAGCAGCGCGTTCACTGGCACCAGATCCGTTTCCTTCAAGGTACCGGCCGCCGACTTCAGGCGCAAGCCATTCATGATGGTGTCGTAGCGGGCCTTCGACAAGTCTTTTTGCGTGGAGAACAATTGTTTCTGCGCATTCAAGACGTCGATATTGATACGCACACCCACTTGATAGCCGAGCTGGTTCGATTCCAGCGCCGACTTGCTCGACACTTCTGCCGCTTCCAGCGCCTTCACCTGGGCCAGGCCGCTATTGACGCCGAGAAATGCCTGGCGCGCGCCTTGCGATGCCGTGCGGCGTGCCGTTTCCAGGTCGTTGCGGGCCTTGTTTTCCAGCGCGATCGATTCGCGCACCTTGCTGGTGACGGCAAAGCCGCTGAAGATCGGAATGCTCCACTGCACGCCGATGGCGTTATTGTTAATGCCACCCGTGCCGCCCGTGGTGTAGCTATGGCCCGTGTTGGCAATCAGGTCCAGGGTCGGATAGTGGCCGGCACGGTTGCGGCCGATATCGCGCTTGGCCGATTCCACGTTGAACTGGGCCGTGACGACGCCAAAGTTCTGTTCTTCGGCGGACGACACCCATGGCTCGACGGTGGCCGGTTCCGGTGCGCTCAGCAGAACGCCGGTGCGCATCGGCGCCAGCGACGTGGGCGCCTCGCCGATGATGGTTTGCAGGGCGCTGCGTTTGTTGGCCAAGTCATTGATGGCGGCAAATTCCTGCGCCACCACCAGGTCGTAGGCCGCTTGCGCTTCATGCGTGTCGGTAATCGTTTGCGTGCCCACTTCGAAGTTGCGTTTGGCCGATGCCAGCTGCTCGGTGGTGGCGACTTTTTGCGCCTGCGTCGCGCCCAGGTTGTCTTGCGCGCTCAGCACGTCGAAATACGCCTGCGCCACGCGCGTGATCAAGTCTTGCTGTACCTGTGCAAATTGCGCTTCGGCAATCGCCTGCGCCAGCTTGCTTTGCTGATAAGTTTCCCAGCGATCCCAGCGGAACAGCGGCTGCGCCAGCGTCAGGTTATAGGTATTCGTGTGCACGTTGACGGTGGGCATGGTGATCTTGTTGCCGTCAATCAGGGTAATCGGCTCCTGGTTGCCACGCGTATTGCTGCCCGAGGCAGACACTTGCGGCAGCAAGCCTGACAGTCCCTGCGGAACCCGCTCCATCCCGGCCGACAAGGCCGCACGCGCGCTGGCGTACTGTGCGTCATTGGCCAGCGCCTGCTGGTACACCTGGATGAGATCGGCCGCCTGCGCTTGCAGCGAGCATGTCATCGAGACAAAGGCGCTGGTTATCAGTACGGCGATAAGGGGTTTCCGCATTGCATTTCTCCGTTGGAGTCGTCAAAAGTTGATGGAATCAAAAATCTGCTACAGCTTGCCTTGCCCCGTCCGGGTAAGAACGGGGTACAGGCCTCCGCAGGCATGCAGGAAAGCATGCCTGGGGGTGTATCTACTGCAAAATAACTTAGTATTTAGGCATGGCGCTGTCGACTTGCAGCGCCCAGGCATGGACGCCGCCCGTCAAATTACTGATCTTGCCAAAACCATTGCGCTCCAGGAAGGCTGCCACTTGCATGCTGCGCGCGCCGTGATGGCAGATGCAGACGATGTCGGCATCTTCATCGAGGTCGTCGATGCGCGCCGGAATCGAATTCATCTGCATCAGGGTGGCACCGTCGAGGTGGCACAGGTCAAACTCCCACTGCTCGCGCACGTCCAGCAACAGGGGCCGTGGGCGGGAAGGGTCAGCCAGCCAGGCGGCCAGCTGCGGTGCGCTCAAATGCTCCATTGAATCTCCGTCGCCTCAGAACTGGAAGTGCGACGGCGCCACGGCTTGCAAAGGCGTGACATTGGTTTCAAACAGCTTGCGCGTGTCGTAGGCCTTGTCCGAGCTGCGCGTGATCAGATGCGCCGACATGATCGGCGCTTCGCCGATGATGGCCAGGATGCGGCCGCCCACTTTGATTTGCTGCAACAGTGCTTCCGGCAACACTGCCAGGGCACCGGAAACAACGATCACGTCGTACGGTGCGCCCTTGCTCCAGCCCTGGGCGCCATCGCCCAGTTCCACGGTGACGTTCGTGACGCCATTGGCAGCCAGGTTCTGTTCGGCCAGGGTTTTCAATTGGGGCACGATTTCCACGCTCGTCACATGACGCGCCTTGTGCGCCAGCAAGGCGGCCATGTAGCCGCTGCCAGTGCCGATTTCCAGCACATTTTCATGCTTTTTGACGGCAACGTCTTGCAAAATGCGCGCTTCCAGCTTCGGCGTGAGCATCTGTTCGCCACCGCCCAGTGGAATTTCAGTATCGACGAAAGCCAGGTTTTTATAGGCGGCAGGCACGAAATCTTCACGCTTGACCACGTTCAACAGCTCCAGCACGTCGATATCCAGTACGTCCCATGGACGGATTTGCTGTTCGATCATATTGAAGCGGGCTTGTTCGATATTCATCTTTGGACTCGGTAAGTGAAGTAATAATCCGCCATTTTATCGTTGAACTGGCTGAAAGCACATGTTAACCATAAAGACGGGAAATGGAGGAAATTTGCGACGATCTGCAGATTTGGGGGGGTGAACCTTGGATAGGGGCAACTGAACGGTAGCAGAAACACAGCGCATCAGCTTTTGCCGGGCGCCTCCACCTGCAAGGCGCGCAAGCTCATGTCGATAAAGGCATCCATATAGGCCACCGGGTCGATATCCTTGACCTCGCATGGCAGAAAGGAATGCGTCCACATCATCAGCATGGTCACCGGCGCACTGAGGATGGTGCTGACCAGCACGGGATCAACCTGGCGAAACTCGCCGCGCTGCATGCCCCGTTCGATCAGGCTGACGATCAGCGCATTGCCGCGCGTCGCCACCTCCTCGTTGTAAAACTGTGCCAATTCCGGGAAATTGTTCGCTTCGGCCAGCATCAGCTTGGTCAAGCCGGCCAACTTGGTGGCGCCAAACTCTTCCCACCACTGCATCATCACGCTGCGCAACAGCTTGGCACTGCTGTCATCCGAGGTAGCCATGCTGTTTTCAGCCTCGCCGATCGAATGCACGATATTGTCGCGCACCACGGCCTTGAACAGCTCCTGTTTATTCTCAAAGTACAGGTACAAAGTGCCCTTCGACACACCAGCCCGCTTGGCCACATCCTCCAGGCGCGTCGACGCGAAACCACGTTCGACGAACAGGTCGAGGGCGGCGGCGAGCAATTCCTGTGGGCGGGCATCCTTGCGCCGCTCCCAGCGGGGCTTGGTATCAATCGGGGCTTGCATGTGTCATTCCGGGTAACTTACTTTTGAGTCATTAATATTAGACTTCTCTACAGGTCAGGTCAAGCGCTGGCGCATGGCCCGGCGCGCCATTGTAGCGCGCCGCTGCAGCAAAGAGTGCTTCTGCCGGGAATGGCAGCCAAGCTGCCCCCGCCGCCCCCCCTTTACGCCACTGCCGCCGCCCGCATGCCGCCCTGCGTGCAGTTCAGCCCTCATTTTGCGCAGTTCATCGCATTTCCTCTCAGCAAATTTATCCGTTTTGCTATCTTGCTATCGACAGCACGGCCGCCGCGGCGCGGCAGCCGGCTTATTTCTTGCCCCGAGCTAAAACAAATATAAAGGAAATACCATGCGTACTTTGCTGGCCCTGTGCTGTGCCGTTGCCCTTGGCGGCTGCGCCATCGTCATCAACCCCAACGATGGCGAAGTGCGCTATTCGGATTCGGGCGGCAATGCCATCCAGGGCAACGGGCAAGTGAACCGCGACGAGCGCCAGGTTAGCAGCCTCAATGCGCTCGACATCGACAACATGAAGCGCATCGACATCAAGATCGACGTGCGCGTCGGCCCGGCGCCGTCGCTGGTGATCGAAGCGGACAACAATCTGCAACCCCTGATCCATAGTGAAGTCAGCGGCAATACCCTGCGCATCTGGAGCGATGCCAACATTCGCAGCGGCAATGGCATCCACGTCATCTATACGACGCCGCATTTGAACAAGATCAATGTCTCCGGCTCTGGCCGCCTGGTGGTCAGTGGTTTGAATGGCGAAGATTTCAGCCTGGTGCAGCACGGCTCGATGAAGAGCGAACTGTCGGGCAAGGTGGCGCGCTTCGACATGGCCAACAACGGTTCGGGCAGCATCAACGCGGCGGCCCTCGCCAGCGGCAACACGGACACGGTGCAGAACGGCTCGGGCCGTATCCAGCTGGGCAGCGTGCGCGGCGAACGCATCAACGTGGCCGTCAACGGCTCCGGCAACATCAGCGCCAGCGGCACCGTGCAGCGCCTCGATGCCAACGTGAATGGCTCGGGCGATATCAACCTGGCCGCGTTGAGCAGCGATGTCGCCTATCTGTCGAGCAACGGTTCCGGCGACATCGATGTCAGCGTGCAGAACGAAGTCAACGCCCGCTCCAGCGGTTCGGGCCGCATCACCGTGCATGGCGACCCAGTGCGCCGCACCCTGTCGGGCAAGCGCGTCAGCGTGGTGCGCTAAACCGGTTCGCACGCCCCCCCGGGGCCGGCTTGCTATACTGTCGGCCCCTGATCCGTTTCCCAGCCAACCGCCATGCCGCTTCCCGCCGTTTCCCTGGCATGCCGCCCCTCCTGTGGCGCCTGCTGCACCGCGCCTTCCATCACCAGCCCGATTCCCGGCATGCCGGGTGGAAAACCTGCGGGCGTGCGCTGCGTGCAACTGGCCGATGATAACCGCTGCCTGATCTTCGGCCAGCCGCAACGACCCGCCTTTTGCGGCGGCTTGCAGCCGTCAAAGGACATGTGCGGCGATAACCGCGAACACGCGGTGCGCTGGCTGGCCGAGCTGGAACGGCTGACGGCCCCCTGAGCAAACACGTCGCCCGCCACAGGGAAGCATTGACTCCGATTGCACGTTTATGTATATTTATGCCTATTCATGCACGTTTCAAGATAATCCATGTCCACTACCCTGCTCCTCAAACAACGCCACGCGCTGATCCAGCACCAATTACAAGCCGATGGCAGAGTCCTGGCGCTGGACCTGGCGCGCCAGCTCGACGTATCCGAAGATACGATACGCCGTGACCTGCGCGAGATGGCGGCGGCTGGCCTGTGCCAGCGCGTGTATGGCGGCGCTCTGCCGCTGGCGCCCGACGGCGGCACCTTGACGCAGCGCAAGCAGGAAGCGCCCGAGCGCAAGGGGCGCCTGGCGCAGGCCGCCATTTCCCTCGTGCGCGCGGGCCAGGTGCTGTTTCTCGACGCGGGGTCGACCAACCTGGCCATCGCCAGCGCCTTGCCAGAGTTGGCGCTCACTGTCGTCACCAATGCGCCGTCCATCGCCATGTTGCTGATGGAGCGCCCGGAAATCGAACTGATCATGGCTGGTGGCAGGGTCGATCGGCGCGCCGGCGCCTGCCTGGGGCCGCAGGCGCTGCGCACGGTCGAGCGCATGCATCCCGACCTGTGTTTCCTGGGCGCTTGCGGCGCCGATGCGGACGCGGGCGTGACGTCGTTCAATTACGACGAGGCCGAATTCAAGCGCAGCATCGCCGGCGCCAGCAAGGCCGTGGTAGTGGCCGTTACCAGCGACAAACTGGGCACGGCCGCGCCCTTCGGCGTGCTGGCCACTGGCTTGCTGCAGCACCTGGTACTGGAAGCGGACGCCGATGTGGCCCACGCTGCCGCCTTTGAACGGCTGGGCGTACAGGTCTTGCGCGCGCGCACCTGATGTTTATTCACCTCTGACTCTGGAAACATTCCCCATGCACCTTACCGGTACCCTGCAACAACGCGCCACGCGCCTGGTTTTCTTTGCCGCCGGCCTTGGTATGGCCGCCTGGGCCCCGCTGGTCCCGTACGCCAAGTCGCGCCTGGGCCTCGACGAAGCCACCCTGGGCATCTTGCTGCTGTGCCTGGGCGCCGGTTCGCTGTGCGCAATGCCATTTACCGGCATGCTCTCGGCACGCTTCGGCTGCCGCAAAGTCATCATCAGCGCCGGCCTGCTGCTGATCGCCATCCTGCCCGGCCTGGCACTGGCGGCCACGCCGCTGCAACTGGGGCTGGTGCTGCTGGTCTTCGGCGCGGCCATGGGCACGTTTGACGTGGCCATCAATATCCAGGCCGTGGTCATCGAAAAAGCCAATGGCGGCGCCATGATGTCGGGCTTTCATGCGCTGTTCAGCGTGGGCGGCTTCGCCGGCGCGGCCTGCATGGCCCTGCTGTTGTGGCTAGGCCTGTCTCCCGCCTGGTCCTGCGTGGTGGTGATGCTGCTGCTGTGCGCCGTGTTGGGCGCGGCGCAAGGCCATCTGCTAGCAACAGCATCAAACTCCGGCGAAAAGACGCCATTGTTCGTCATGCCGCACGGCGCCGTGATCCTGATCGGCCTGTTGTGCTTCATCGTCTTCCTGGCCGAGGGTGCCATCCTCGACTGGAGCGCCCTGTTCCTCACTACCACGCGCGGCCTCGATGAAGCCAAGGGCGGGCTGGGCTACGCCGCCTTCGCCATCGCCATGACCGTGGGCCG
This sequence comes from Janthinobacterium woesei, assembly GCF_051380875.1. Lineage (NCBI taxonomy): Bacteria > Pseudomonadati > Pseudomonadota > Betaproteobacteria > Burkholderiales > Oxalobacteraceae > Janthinobacterium > Janthinobacterium woesei. Next base: position 180,987 of record NZ_JBNYXW010000007.1, on the reverse strand, counting down.
CTTCACGGGCGACAAGGTGGTCAGCCGCTTTGGCGGCAAGCGCGTGCTCACTTTCGGCGGACTGTGCGCAGCGGGCGGCTTCTTTTTGGCAGTGCTGGCGCCACAGGCAAGCCTGGCCATGGCCGGTTTCGTGCTGATCGGCCTGGGCGCAGCCAATATCGTGCCCATCCTGTTTACGGCAGCGGGCAACCAGAACGCCATGCCGGCCAGCCTGGCCGTGGCGGCCATCACCACCATCGGCTACGCGGGCATCCTGGCCGGCCCAGCCGTCATCGGCTTCGTGGCGCACGCCACCAGCCTGAATATCGCCTTCGCCATGCTGGGCTGCGCCCTGCTGCTGGTAGCGGCCAGCGCGCGCCTGGCCGCGCCGGAAAAACAGGCTGCCTGATTCCTCCCTTGCCTGGCGGATGGCGCTAAAAAAGCGCCGCCCGCCAGCGTCCAAATGCCAGCTGCGGCTCTCTCTCGTGGTAAGCTTCGACCCCGCGCGCATTGCTGGCGCCACGCGGTCACCCCATCCTGTCACTTTTACCTGTTTATATACCTATGGATCTCATTCTTGCGTTAAAAGCCATCATCATGGGGCTGGTCGAAGGTTTTACCGAATTTTTGCCAATTTCTTCCACCGGACACCTGATCCTCGCTGGCAGCCTGCTCGACTTTACCCAGGATGTGTCGAAAGAGGTCATGGACGTCTTCGAGATTGCGATCCAGGCCGGCGCCATCCTGGCCGTCTGCTGGGAATACCGCCAGCGCATCGGCAGCGTGCTGACCACCTTCAGCAGCGAAGTCAAGTCGCGCAAGTTCGTACTCAATGTGGTCATCGCCTTCCTGCCGCTGGCCGTCATTGGCCTGGCCATCGGCAAGATGATCAAGCACGCGCTGTTCAAGCCCGTGCCCGTGGCCATGGCCTTCATCATCGGCGGCATCATCATCCTGCTGGTCGAACGCCGCGCGCGCATCAACCCGGTCACCGTGCGCGTCAATTCGGTCGATGAAATGACGCCGTTCGACGCCTTGAAAGTGGGCTGCGCCCAAGCGTTTGCGCTGATCCCCGGCACCAGCCGTTCCGGCTCGACCATCATCGGCGGCATGCTGCTGGGCCTGTCGCGCAAGACAGCCACCGAATTCTCGTTCTTCCTGGCCATCCCTACGTTGCTGGCCGCGACCTTCTACTCGCTGTATAAAGCGCGCGACATCCTGTCGGCCGCCGACGCGCCCCTGTTTGGCCTGGGCACCGTGGCCGCCTTCATCTCCGCCTTCCTGTGCGTGCGCTGGCTGCTGCGCTATATCAGCTCGCACGACTTCACGTTTTTTGCCTGGTACCGCATCGTGTTTGGCCTGCTGGTGCTGGCCAGCGCCCATTTCGGCTGGGTTGTTTGGGCAGCATAAGGCACTATGAATCAAGATCTTAACCAGCGCGCGCTGCACCTGCTGCAGACCGTTTTCGGCTACCCGGCCTTCCGAGGCCAGCAAGCCGATATCGTCGACCACGTCAGCCATGGCGGCGACGCGCTGGTATTGATGCCCACCGGCGGCGGCAAGTCGCTGTGCTATCAAATTCCCGCGCTGCTGCGCGACGGCGTCGGCGTCGTCATCTCGCCGCTGATCGCCTTGATGCAGGACCAGGTCGATGCACTGGCCGAAGTGGGCGTACGCGCCGCCTTCCTGAACTCCACGCAGACCTACGAAGAAGCGAACCGCATCGAGCGCCTGGTACGCACCGGCCAGATCGACGTCGTCTACGTGGCGCCTGAGCGCCTGATGACGCAGCGCTGCCTGGACTTGTTCCAGGCCTCGAAGATCTCCCTGTTCGCCATCGACGAAGCGCATTGCGTGGCCCAGTGGGGCCACGATTTCCGTCCCGAATACATCAAGCTGTCGGTGCTGCACGAGCAATTCCCGGACGTGCCGCGCATCGCACTGACGGCCACTGCCGACCCGCAGACGCGCGCCGAAATCGCCATGCGCCTGCAGTTGGACGATGCGCGCCAGTTTGTCTCGTCGTTCGACCGCCCGAACATCCGCTACCAGATCGTGGAAAAGGCCAACGGCCGCAAGCAGCTGCTTGACTTCATCAACACCGAACATACTGGCGACTGCGGCATCGTCTACTGCCTGTCGCGCAAGAAAGTCGAAGAGACGGCGGAATTTCTGAACCAGAGCGGCATCCGCGCCCTGGCGTATCACGCCGGCATGGAGTACGCCAAACGCAGCGCCAACCAGGCGCGCTTCCTGCGCGAAGAAAACATCGTCATGGTTGCCACCATCGCCTTCGGCATGGGTATCGACAAGCCCGACGTGCGCTTCGTCGCGCATCTGGATCTGCCAAAAAGCATCGAGGGATATTACCAGGAAACGGGACGCGCGGGCCGCGACGGCATGGCCGCCAACGCCTGGATGGCGTATGGCTTGCAAGACGTGGTGCTGCAGCGGCGCATGATCGACGAATCGGAAGCCGAGGACACCTTCAAGCGCGTGCTGGGGGTCAAGCTCGACGCCATGCTGGGCCTGTGCGAAACGCTCAGCTGCCGGCGCATGCGCTTGCTCGAATACTTCGGCGAGCCGGCTTCGCCGTGCGGCAATTGCGATACCTGCCTGGTGCCGCCCGTGTCGTTTGACGGCACGGTGCCCGTGCAAAAACTGCTGTCGGCCATCTACCGTGTCGACCAGCGCTTCGCCGGCGGCCATGTGATCGACGTGCTGCGCGGCATGGAGTCAGAACGCATCAAGACCTGGCACCACGATTCGCTATCCGTCTTCGGTATCGGCTCGGACCTGGGCGAAGCGGAATGGAAATCGATTTTGCGCCAGGCCATCGCACTGGGCCTGGTATCGGTCGACCATGAACAATACAGCTCGCTGAAACTGACGGACGCCTCGCGCCCCGTGCTGAAGGGCGGCCAGAAGGTGCAGCTGCGCCAGTACCAGAAACCCGTCAAGACCAGCAAGCGCGGTACCAGCGTGGCGAAAGGCTATGTCGAAACGGATTTATCCTCCAGCGAACAGGCCATCTTCGACAAGCTGCGCTGGTGGCGCGTAGAGACGGCGCGCACGCACAATGTGCCCGCCTACGTGATCTTCGTCGACGCCACCCTGCGCGAGATCGCCAAGGCCAAGCCCACCTCGCTGGAACAGATGCGCGGCGTGAGCGGCGTGGGCGAGAAAAAACTGGCCTCGTACGGCGACGAAATCGTGGCCATGATTTTAGAGATGACCTGACGGAACGCTTTTGCGATGGAAACCAAATGGCTGGAAGACTTCATCTCGCTCGCTGAAACGCATAATTTCAGCCGTTCCGCGGCCCTGCGCCACGTCACCCAGCCCGCTTTTTCGCGGCGCATCCAGTCGCTCGAAAACTGGCTTGGCATCGACCTGGTCGACCGCACCTCGTATCCCACGCGGCTGACGCCGGCCGGCGCCGTGTTTTATGAGCAGGCGCTGGAAATGCTGGGGCAAATCAACGGCGTGCGCGCCCTGTTGCGCGGCAAGCGCGCGGCCACGCAAACGAGTGTCGATTTCGCCGTACCGCACACCTTGTCGCTGACCTTCATGCCGAAATGGCTGACGGCGCTGGAAGACGGTTTTGCGCCAATCAACAGCCGCCTGATGGCCCTGAATGTGCACGACGCCGTACTGCAGCTGGTCGACGGCGGCTGCGACCTGCTGCTGTGCTACCACCATCCGCGCCAGCCGGTGCAGCTGGACCCGGGCCGCTACGACATGCTGGTGATGGGCCGCGAAACCCTGCGCGCCTACGCGCGCTGCGGCCAGGACAAGGTGCCGGACTTCGTCCTGCCGGGCAGCGCCAAGGAGCCGCTGCCCTTTCTCTCCTACACCAGCAACGCTTATCTCGGGCGCATGGTGGAACTGCTGGTGGCCGACGCCAAGACGCCCCTGTTCCTGGAAACCTGCTACGAAACGGACATGGCCGAAGGCCTCAAGATGATGGCGCTGGAAGGGCGCGGCATCGCCTTCTTGCCCGAATCGGCCGTCATGCGCGACGTCAAATACAAGCACCTGGCGCGCGCCGACGGCGGTGCACCGGGCTGGGAAATCGAGCTGGAAATCCGCCTCTACCGCGAACGCCCGTCCAGCCTGCGCCCCGGCAAGCAGATCATCGAAAGCCTGTGGCAATATCTGGTGCAGGCGCAGGACGGCAAGCCGCGTACGGGCAAGCGCCGCAAGCGCGCCGCCGAGGCCGGTCTATCCTGATTGGCAATCCTGACGATATAACTATGCAATAAATGCATAACCGGATGCGCACAAAGCATTGGCCGGGGCATGAGGCTATCGCCTACGATGCGGTTCCGCTGCGCGCCACTGCATCTCGGCTGCGCCTCTAACGTATTCGTATTGTCCAGGAGCTTATCAAGCATGACCAGCAAGCACGCACTTCCTTCCTACCTCAATCCTGAAGACCTGGGCCCATGGGGCGTCTACCTCGAGCAGATCGAGCGCGTTACGCCGTACCTGGGCAACCTGTCGCGCTGGGTGGAAACGCTGAAGCGTCCAAAGCGCATCCTGACGGTCGACGTGCCTATCGAGCGCGATGACGGCAGCATCGCCCACTACGAAGGCTACCGCGTGCAGCACAATATGTCGCGCGGCCCCGGCAAGGGCGGCGTGCGCTTCCACCAGGACGTGACGTTATCGGAAGTAATGGCGCTGTCGGCCTGGATGACGGTCAAGAATGCGGCCGTCAACGTGCCATACGGCGGTGCCAAGGGCGGCATCCGCGTCGATCCAAAGACCCTTTCGCGCAACGAGCTGCAGCGCCTAACGCGCCGCTACACCAGCGAAATCAGTATGATCATCGGACCGAACAAGGATATTCCCGCACCGGACGTCAACACCAATGAACAGGTGATGGCCTGGATGATGGACAGCTACTCCATGCTCAATGGCAATATGTCGACCGGCGTGGTGACCGGCAAGCCGATCTCGCTGGGCGGCAGCCTGGGTCGCCGCGATGCGACGGGCCGCGGCGTGTTCGTCGTCGGTTGCGATGCGGCTGCCAAGGTTGGCATGTCGCTCGAAGGCGCGAAAGTCATCGTGCAAGGTTTCGGTAACGTGGGCGGCGTCGCTGCCCGCATGTTTGCTGAAGCCGGCTCGAAAGTGGTCGCGGTACAGGACCACAACACCACCGTGGTGCACGCCGGCGGCCTGAACATCCCGCAATTGTTGGCGCACGTGGCCGAAGTGGGCAGCGTCGAAGGCTTCCCGGGCGCCGAGGCATTCTTGCCACGCGAAGATTTCTGGGCCATCGATTGCGACATCCTGATCCCGGCCGCACTGGAACAGCAGATCACCGCCGAGCGCGCGCAAGTGATCCGCGCCAAGATCATCCTGGAAGGCGCCAACGGCCCGACCCTGCCCGCCGCCGACGACATCCTGACCGACCGCGGCGTCTTGATCGTGCCGGACGTGCTGGCCAATGCCGGCGGCGTGACCGTCAGCTACTTCGAGTGGGCGCAGAACTTCTCGAGCTTCTTCTGGACCGAAGAAGAAATCAACAGCCGCCTGACCCGCATCATGCGCGAAGCCTTCGATTCCGTATGGCAAGTGTCGCAAGAGAAGAAAGTGTCGATGCGTACCGCCACCTTCATCCTGGCATGCACCCGCGTGCTGCAGGCGCGCGAGGTACGTGGTCTGTATCCTTAATGGTCACCTGAGAAAAAGCCCGGGGCGTTGTTGCCTGCCCCTCGCCCTACTCGCGTACTGTATTCTGGGCGACGCCTAGCCCTGGGCATTTTTCAGGCGCCATTGGCTTGCTGGCGCTCTAAAAAAAATCCCGCCACACTGACGTGTGAGCGGGATTTTTTGTATATAGCGGACTTTTTTACTCGATATTACGCCGCATAGCCTTGCGGGTTCTGGTGCTGCCAGCGCCAGTGGTCGCGACACATGTCGTCAATGTTCTTCTGTGCTTGCCAGCCCAGCAACTCGCGCGCCTTGTCGGCCGAGGCATAGCAACTGGCGATGTCGCCGGGGCGGCGCGGAACAATGTCGTATGGCACGGCGCGACCGCTGGCGGCCTCGAAGGCGCGCACTGTGTCGAGCACGCTGTAACCGTGGCCCGTGCCCAGGTTGACGGTAAAGCCACCCTCGGTGGAAAACAGACGGTTCAACGCGGCCACATGACCCAGCGCCAGGTCGACCACGTGAATATAGTCACGCACGCCAGTGCCGTCCGGTGTCGCGTAATCGTTGCCAAACACGGCCAGGCGTGCGCGGCGGCCCACGGCGACCTGGGCGATGAATGGCATCAGGTTGTTCGGGATGCCGGCCGGATCTTCGCCAATCAAGCCGCTGGCGTGCGCGCCCACGGGGTTGAAGTAGCGCAGCACGCCGACCTGCCACTGGGCATCGGCATGCACGACATCGGCCAGGATCTGCTCGACCATCAGCTTGGAGCGGCCATACGGATTCGTCACGGACAGGCGCGACGTTTCCAGGATCGGCAAGGCTTCCGGATCGCCATACACGGTCGCCGACGAGCTGAACACAAAGCGCTTCACGTTCGCCGCCGCCAGCACTTCCAGCAGGGCCACCGTGCCAGTCACATTGTTGTCCATGTACCTCAACGGCTGGGCCACCGACTCGCCCACCGCCTTCAGGCCCGCGAAATGAATCACGGCATCGATGGCATGCTCGCGCAGAACGGCGGCCATGGCTGCGCGGTCGCGCACGTCAGCCTCATAGAAAGGCACATGCTTGCCGGAAATGCGCTCAACGCGCGCCATCGCTTCACGCGCGCTATTGCACAGATTATCCACTGCGACCACGTCAAAGCCAGCCGCCAGCAATTCAACGCAAGTGTGTGAGCCGATGAAACCGGACGCGCCGGTGACGAGTATTTTCTTGGCCATAAAATCAATCAATGCGAAAAAGATAAGACTAACGGAATTTTCCCGTATTGTGAAGTCTGCACACAGCAGCGCGAGCATGTCCAGTCCTAAAATAGGTTGACAGTATTTATTGCTACATAAACGCCCGATGCACCGCACCGGGCGTTTTGTATTTCAGGGCCGTGTGCGGCCGTTCTTGGTTATAGATCCGCACCGATTGCGCCACCATTTTGCTCGCCTGTTTGAGGTCTGCAGGTCGGTTCAGCAAGAATTCCCCCTTTAGAATGCCGTTGATCCGTTCCGCAAGCGCATTCTGATAGCAGTCGTAGCCATCTGTCATGGAGCAAGTGAGCCCGTAACGACGATGAATTTCCTGGTAACAAGTAGAGCAATACTGGATGCCCCGGTCTGAATGATGAATCAGTGGCGTCTTGCCTTGGCGCCCTCGCAAGGCCATTTTCAACGCCTCGCTCACTTCTTCGGTCTGCAAGCTCCCATGCACATGGTAGCCCACGATCTTGCGCGAATAAACATCCGTTACCAAGCTGACATAGACGAATTTTCCCGCTGTCGGCAAATAAGTGATGTCGGCCACCCACACTTGCTCTGGCTGCGTGGCAATCACCTGTTCCGGCCCTGCTTTGAGCAAATTGGGGTGGCGCCGGAAACGGTGATGGCTATTCGTGGTCTTGTGATAGGCCCGTTGCGGTTGTACCAGCAGTCGCTGCTGCCGCAAGATATCAAATAGCCCGTCGCGCCCCACTTTGATATTTGCCTGGGCAAATGCCGCACCCAGCATGCTGTGCAGCTTGCGTGTGCCAATGCGAGGCTGGCGCAGGCGTATCGGTTGCACCAGCTTGACGACTGTTTGCGCTCTGTCTTGGCACTGTCGCTCTCGCTGATGGCGCTGGTAATAGGCTTGGCGGCTGATGCCGATGCAGCGGCAGGCCCTCTCGACGCTCAGTCCTTCGACTTGCTTGCGCGAGATGGCCTGCCCAAAGGCTTTTTTATCGTCACCCCGTACTCGTCACGCAGGATGTTGATGACCGTCTCAAACAGCGCGGATTTCTGTTGTTCTTCCCTGAGCTGACGCTCCAACTCCTTGATACGTTGCTCTGGCGTCAGTGGCTTGGTCGATTTGTCTGTCATCGTCGCTCTCCGTTGGCTTAGGCCCCTTGGATGCGTCCAATCCTGCAGGCCGTGTTTGCGACACCATACCAAAACCGTTGACCGACCCTGTATTCCGTACCGCATTTGCGCCTGCTTGTACGTCATCTCGCCTTTTTCCACCTGCTCGACAACGCTCAATTTAAAAGCCAGGCTGTAATCGCGCTGGCTACGTTTAAACCCTTGTCCCATTTGACACTCCTTCTCTTCATCGAAAAAGTGTCAACTTATTTCAGGACGGGTCAGCAATAATAAAAAAGCCTGCAGCGTCGTGCAGCAGGCTTTTTTCTTGTGCAAACGGCACAGGCGGGCAAGCCATCATTGGCGTTTATTTCTTGATGAACAGCAAATCCCATACACCATGGCCCAGCTTCAAGCCACGGTTTTCAAACTTGGTCAGCGGACGATATGCCGGTTGCGGCGCATAGGCTTCGGCGCTGTTTTGCAATTGCGGTTCGGCGCCCAGCACTTCGAGCATTTGCACCGCGTAATCTTCCCAGTCTGTGGCGCAATGCAGATAGCCGCCGGGCGCTAGGCGATCGGTCAGTTGCTTGACGAATGGCGACTGGATCAAGCGGCGCTTGTTGTGGCGCGCCTTATGCCATGGATCGGGGAAAAAGACGTGGATGCCGGCCAGCGAATTGGCTGGAATCATGTGCGTCAGCACTTCCACCGCGTCGTGCTGCAGCAGGCGCAGATTCGTCAGGGATTCTTCGCCGATCAGCTTCAACAGGCTGCCGACACCGGGCGTATGCACCTCAACGCCAATAAAATCTTTCTCCGGCATGGCCTTGGCGATATGCGCCGTGGTAGCGCCCATGCCAAAGCCGATTTCGAGGATGACCGGTGCCTTGCGGCCGAACACCTGCTCGAAATCCAGGGATTCCTTGGTGAAAGGCAACAGAAACTGCGGCCCCAGCGTCTCAAGCGCGCGCGCCTGCGCCACAGAAAGCCGTCCTGCGCGGGTCACGAAACTGCGGATGCGGTGTTCGGTCGGATCGTACATCATCGGCCGCGCCGGGCCGTTTACTGGGGTATCTGAAGACATTGGAGTGAAGAAAAAAGTAGCCGCGCCGCACAAAACCAGGCGCCAGCGAAAAATGGAGCGGGTGAAGGGAATCGAACCCTCGTCGTAAGCTTGGGAAGCTTCTGCTCTACCATTGAGCTACACCCGCGAAGCCTGCATTTTACGCGGGATAATGTAGACTGGCAAACTCCGTACCAGTCACTCGCACCGTCACCAAATTACGAAATCGCATTTAAAAACAGACATTTATATATAAATTTATTTCACTTGCACCCAGATTGAGGGCACAGATGACAAAAATGCTTTAATATGCCTCGTGAATAGGTACGTTGGCGTTCGCGCTTGCGTCAAAGCACAGACTAAAACAAAAAAAGTTGCTACAATCGTATAGTAGTTCTGTAAGTTCCAACTTTCTCCCTCCACTGTTTAACTAAAAAGGATATCCCATGAAGAAAATTCTGATCGCCTCGGCAATCCTGTGCTTCGCTTCCGCGCAAGCAATGGCTCAATCGGCTCCGACTCCTGCACCAGTTGCAGCACCAGCGGCTGGCGCAGCTGCTGGCACCACCGTTGCCGGCCTGAGCGTCAGCACCATGATCGCTATCGGTGCAGCCGTCGCTGTCGTAGCCGGCGCAGCAAGCTCTGATTCGACCACCACCCACCACGGCACCACCACCCATCATTAATCCTTTGCTGCCCAGGCAGCACAAGATAGGCCTCAGCCGACGGTTGATCTTCAGCCAGACGGTGCAGGCCTGATACAGTGTTAGATTGACATGCATAATGTTAATCTCAGCCCAAAAAGCCCCTTTCAATTTGAAAAGGGCTTTTTATTTTTCGATAAGCAACATCGAAATGAAGACGCTGGCAACTGCGCCGCATTGCAATTCATCGTGCAATATGGATAAACTATGCCGTCCGATTTATTTCATTTAGAAATTTGTTTTCATGTCTGTCAATCACCTAGCTCCAGCATTGCGTCCTGATGAAGAACCAGCCGTTTTATAATCGCGTGTTTTTTGCCTTGCAAGGCATAGGCGCCGCGCTGCGCATGGAGTCGAGCTTTCGCATGCAATGCCTTGCCGCGCTGATTGTGGTGATCTTGCTGGTATGCGTCAGGCCGGCCATGATCTGGTGGGCGCTACTGCTGCTCAATTGCGGAATGGTGCTGGCGGCGGAACTCTTCAACACGGCACTTGAGCATCTGATCGATCACTTGCACCCTGAACTTCATCCCAGCATCAAAATTGTCAAGGATTGTGCAGCAGGATCTGTGCTGGTGCTCAGTTTGAGTGCTGTGGCCATATTTGTTGCTTTTTTGATCGAAATAGTGTTGATATAAACAATACTCCAGGCGGCCAAATTATAATCCACCACGTAGCCAGGCAATATCTGATACTCAGTGACAGTTCACAGGGTGGCGCAATAAAAAACAAAAATTTGTAGAAGCGATTAAAATATTGTTATATTTAAATAATTTAATCGCTCCAAAAAGATGCTTTCTTTTTCTCGTATATTTCAGAAAATTCTACAGGTACCGATGCCTTGCGAATGAGTGATGCCCCAGCCAGTCCAATAAATTTGTTTTTAATTTTGAATTGATGCATAAATGAATACTCCCCTTGTTCCTGTCATTCTTTGTGGTGGTTCCGGTACACGTTTGTGGCCACTTTCCCGTGAAGGGTTCCCTAAGCAATTTTTACGTCTGTCCGGCGAGGACAGCATGTTGCAGCAGACGCTGCAACGCTTGGCTGGCATCGAAACACTGGCGCCAGCTTTGCTGGTATGCAATGAATCGTCGCGCTTCATCGTCGCCGAACAACTGCGCGAAATTGGCCTGACCGATGCCCGCATGGTGCTCGAACCGATGCGCCGCAACACGGCACCCGCCATCGCCACAGCCGCATTGCAGGCGCTGGCAAATGGCGAAGATCCGATTCTGCTGGTCCTGCCGTCCGACCACGTCATCCTCGACACGCCGGCATTTCACCGTGCTATCGCCTTGGCGCGCGTTGCTGCAGAACAAGGTAGTCTGCTCACATTCGGTATTACACCTACCGGTCCTGAAACCGGCTATGGCTATATCCGCGCCGAAAATGCAGAAGCGGGCCAGGTACATCGCATTGTAGAGTTCGTCGAAAAGCCGGCCTTGGCGCTGGCTGAACAATACATCGCCAGTGGCGATTATTTCTGGAACAGCGGCATGTTCCTGTTCCGCGCCAGCCGTTACCTGGAAGAACTGGAACGCTTCCAGCCTGCCGTCGTGACGGCTTGCCGCGAAGCGCTGGCAAAGGCAAAGAGTGACCTCGATTTCATCCGCCTGGACCACGACGCCTATGCGACCTGCCCCGATATCGCCGTCGACTACGCCGTCATGGAGCGCACCAGCGCTGCGGCCACCATCGCACTTGATGCCGGCTGGAACGATATCGGCTCGTGGGCAGCCGTCCTTGAAGTCGCAAAAAAAGACGCCGGCAATAATAGCGCCCAAGGCGATGTGGTCATGCAAGATTGCAACGATTGCCTGGTGCACGGCAACAGCCGCCTGGTCACCGCCATCGGCATGCGCAATACCATTATCGTGGAAACGGCCGATGCAGTGCTGGTCATGGATGCGGATCAGGCACAACACACCAAGAATCTGGTAGCGCAACTGGTTAGCAAAGACCGCAATGAAGCCACGATGCACCGCGAAGTGTTCCGCCCGTGGGGGTCGTACGATTCGATCGGCAACGGCGAGCGTTTCCAGGTCAAGCGCATTACCGTCAAGCCGGGCGCCAAACTTTCATTGCAAATGCACCATCACCGCGCTGAGCATTGGATTGTCGTTTCGGGTACCGCCCAGATCACCAACGGCGACAAGGAATACCTGCTGACGGAAAACCAGTCCACCTATATTCCGCTTGGCGTGGTGCACTCATTGGCCAATCCGGGCAAGGTACCGCTGGAACTGATTGAGATCCAATCGGGCAGCTACCTGGGCGAGGACGACATCGTACGGTTCGAAGACCGTTACGGCCGGGTTTAAGCACGCTGGTCAAAGGGATATGGCATTGCCATATCCCTTGCCATTCATACAGAAGTTTAAGTTGGGAATGATCCGCGCATCACTTCAATCGGCCATTTTCTGCGCCAGAGCGGACATTACTTGAAGGCAAGCCTGACGCGACAGGACCATGGCAAGACAGTGGTTGATACTGTGCAAGCGAGCGTCAAAGAATGGCGCGTACCAATACAATTTTGTTAAAATATTTAACAATTTCCAAAGCAAGAAAGGGATAACAGCATGATTTTAGTTACTGGCGGCGCCGGATTCATCGGATCCAATTTTGTACGTGACTGGCTGGCGCTCAATGATGAACCCGTCCTGACCCTTGATAAACTGACCTATGCTGGTAATCTCAGCAATCTGGCAAGCCTTGAACAAGATCCGCGGCACATCTTCGTGCGCGGCGATATTTGCGATACGGCTCTTGTCTCGCGTTTGCTGGCAGAACACAAGCCGCGCGCCATCGTGCACTTTGCAGCCGAAAGCCATGTTGATCGTTCGATCCATAGCCCCGGCGAATTCATTTCAACCAACGTCAACGGTACCTTCAGCCTGCTCGAAGCAGCACGCGCTTACTGGTCCGGACTGACTGGCGACGACAAGGACGGCTTCCGTTTCCTGCACGTCTCGACCGATGAAGTGTATGGCACGCTAGGCCCGCAAGATCCGCCATTCACGGAAACCACGCCATATGCGCCGAACAGCCCGTATTCAGCCTCGAAAGCAGCATCCGACCACCTGGTGCGCGCGTATTTCCATACCTATGGCATGCCCGTGCTGACGACGAACTGCTCGAACAACTATGGTTCCTTCCATTTCCCGGAAAAACTGATTCCCCTCATTATCAGCAATGCCCGCGCTGGCAAAGCCTTGCCGATCTACGGCGATGGCATGCAGGTACGCGACTGGCTCTACGTGAGCGACCACTGCTCGGCGATCCGCCGCGTGCTGGAAGCGGGCCGCCTGGGCGAGGTCTACAACGTCGGCGGCTGGAACGAAATGGCCAATCTTGAAGTCGTGCACACCCTTTGCGATATTCTCGACACGCTGGATCCGAAAGCGTCGGGCAGCTATCGCGAGCAAATTACCTATGTGCAAGACCGTCCCGGCCACGACCGCCGCTACGCCATCGATGCACGCAAGATTGAGCGTGAACTGGGCTGGAAGCCGGCTGAGACGTTTGAAACCGGCATCCGCAAGACGGTGCAGTGGTACCTGGACAACCAGACATGGGTGCGCGACGTACAATCGGGTGAATACCTGAATTGGGTAGAAAAGAACTACGCGGCACGCGATACGACACAAGAGGCAAACTGATGAGCACAGTTACCGAACGTAAAGGCATCATCCTGGCCGGCGGCTCCGGCACGCGCCTGTATCCGGTCACCATGGCGGTATCGAAGCAACTGCTGCCAGTGTATGACAAGCCGATGATTTACTATCCGCTGACCACCCTGATGCTGGCCGGCATACGCAATATCCTGATCATCTCGACGCCTCAGGATACGCCACGCTTCCAGGAGTTGCTGGGCGATGGCAGCCAATGGGGTATCAGTCTGACTTACGCCGTGCAACCGTCCCCTGATGGGCTGGCGCAAGCCTTCATCATCGGCAAGGAGTTCGTCGGTGAAGCGCCATCGGCATTGATCCTGGGCGACAACATTTATTACGGTCACGACTTTGAGACGCAATTGCGCGAAGCATCGGCGCGCACCAGCGGCTCCACCGTGTTCGCGTATCACGTGCAAGATCCGGAACGCTATGGCGTGGTTGACTTCGATGAACAACGGCGCGCTGTCAGCATCGAAGAAAAACCGCTCAAACCAAAATCGAACTACGCCGTCACCGGCCTGTATTTCTATGACAGCCAGGTATGCGATATCGCCGCAGGCATTGCGCCTTCGCCGCGCGGCGAACTGGAAATTACCGACGTCAACTGTGTCTATCTGGAACGCGGCGAGCTGAACGTCGAACTGATGGGCCGCGGCATGGCTTGGCTCGATACCGGTACGCACGAATCGCTGCTGGAAGCGGGGCAATTCATCGCCACCATCGAAAATCGCCAGGGACTTAAAGTGGCTTGCCCGGAAGAGATTGCCTATCGAAAAGGCTATATTGACGCTGCCAAACTGACGCAACTGGCGCAGCCGTTGAAGAAGAACGCCTATGGCCAATATCTGTTGCGTTTGCTCGACGACAAGATATTCTGAGACGCGCCGCGCCTTCCACTTAGTTCATACCATACTGATAGACCATGCAAATTCAGACCACCGCCATACCTGACGTGTTGATACTCGAACCAACCGTATTTGGTGACGACCGCGGCTTTTTTTATGAGAGCTTCAACAAAAAACGCTTCGCCGAACTGACCGGCGTGACACGCGAATTCATACAGGATAACCACTCCAAGTCCGCCAAGGGCGTATTGCGTGGTCTGCATTATCAGATCCAGCGGCCACAAGGCAAACTGGTGCGTGTCACCGCCGGCGAAGTATTCGACGTCGTCGTCGATCTGCGTAAAAGCTCGCCAACTTTTGGAAAATGGGTTGGCGTCGTGTTGTCCGCCGCCAACAAACGTCAGTTATGGGTGCCTGAAGGCTTTGCCCACGGCTTCGTGGTCACCAGCGACAGTGCCGAGTTCCTCTACAAGACCACCGATTACTGGGCGCCAGAGTTTGAGCGTTGCGTCTTGTGGAACGATCCGGCGATCGGCATCGACTGGCCATTGGACGGCGAGCCGCTGCTGTCGGGCACAGACAAGGTCGGGACACTGCTGACCAACGCCGACGTCTTCGCTTGACCAACACCTGCGGCACCGCAACGCGGTGCCGCAGTCATCATTACCGAGATTACTTCATGACACGTATCTTAATTACTGGAAAAACCGGCCAGGTTGGCTACGAGCTCGAGCGCAGCTTGCAAGGCCTGGGCGAGATCATCGCCGTCGACCGCAGCCAGATGGATTTGGCTGACCTGGACCAGGTGCGTGACGTGATCCGCCGCATCAAACCGACACTGATCGTCAATCCGGCCGCTTACACGGCCGTCGACAAGGCTGAGAGCGAAGTCGGGCTCGCGATGCGCATCAATGGCGAAGCACCTGGCGTGATGGCAGAGGAAGCCAGCAAGCTGGGCGCTGCCATGATTCACTACAGCACCGATTACGTGTTTGACGGCACGAAAGAAACGCCGTATACCGAAGATGATCCTACCTGTCCCGTCAACGTCTATGGCCGCAGCAAGCTGGCCGGTGAACAGGCGATCGCGGCCACCGGTATTGCCCACCTGATTCTGCGCACTAGCTGGGTCTATAGCATGCATGGAAAGAATTTTCTGCTCACGATGTTACGCCTAGCGCAAGAGCGCGATACGCTGAGCATCGTTTCCGACCAGCATGGCGCGCCGACATGGAGCCGTACCATTGCCGACACCACTGCCCACATCATCGCGCAAAGCCTGGCAGCGCAGGATTCCTATGCATGGCTGCAACAACGCGCTGGCATTTACAATCTGAGCGCCCAAGGGCAGACGACCTGGTTCGGTTTCACCGAGGCAATCATGGCGCATGCGTCTGTCAAGAAAAAACCACAGTTGAAAGCAATCCTGGCGCAAGACTATCCCGTACCGGCCAAGCGCCCGGTCAACTCGGTGCTGTCGTCGCAACACTTGATGGATACTTTTTGCAATTTGCCGCACTGGACAGAGGCGCTACGACTATGCCAGGGTTAAGTTCGTTTCGTTATACATGAATCAGCCGATTTCACCCTGCAGCGCGTGTCATGTTTCGGCTGCAGCGGGAAATTGATTCAAACTGCACCGAACCGTTTTGACTGTATTGCCCATGCGTATCAAGCAGATAGTGCGCCAGACACTAGCCATGCGCAACGCCAGCACACCGTTCGATACGATTGTTCATTGCCGCAACAATCGATTATCATGATAGAACGAAAAAGTGGTTATATTTCAATAGTCCCGCATAAATGACGGGAAATCAAAGTGGTGCGCATTGGAAATTATTTCCCAAAAAAGCTCACAAAAACACATTTTCCGATTTGTCTCGGACAAGCGAACGTCATGCCACATTTATGATTGTTCATCGCTTCACTTTATGCTTGAATTAATTGATGAAAACAAAATTCCTGAATCTCTCGCGATTCCACAAACAGGTAGTCGCAGCGGCGACCGATGCTGTTTGCATCCCGTTGACTTTTATTGTGGCCATTGCGCTACATCTCAACACGGTGGATCTTGCTTCCATTGCTGCCTATGCGGTGTTAATAGTTGCAGCACCCATTATTTCGATCCCGATCTTCATCCGGATGGGCTTGTACCGTGCCGTTGTCAGGTATATCGACCACCAGATTGTCCTGACGGTCACGACCGGGGCGATCCTGTCGGTGATTGCCGTGGCATTACTGAGCCTGGCACTGCCCAACCTCCATTTTTACGTGACTCCGTACCTGATCTTTGCCGCCCTGCTGATCATTTATCTGTTGGTCAGCCGCTTCACGGCACGCGGGTTTTTCCTTGGCGACCGCCGCGGACCACAGCGCATGCGCGTGGCCATCTACGGTGCGGGCGGGGCCGGCATCCAGCTGGCCAATGCCCTGCGCCTGAGTTCCGAGTACCATCCAGTCATCTTCTTGGATGACAACGTCCAATTGCATGGTGCCAGCATTGCCGGGATCAAGGTATCGTGCCCGACCCACCTCGAAGCCATCCTGGAAAAATACAACATCGGCTCAATACTGCTGGCCATGCCTGGGCTTAACCATGCCGAGCAGCGCGCGATCATCGACCGCCTCA
This sequence comes from Janthinobacterium woesei, assembly GCF_051380875.1. Lineage (NCBI taxonomy): Bacteria > Pseudomonadati > Pseudomonadota > Betaproteobacteria > Burkholderiales > Oxalobacteraceae > Janthinobacterium > Janthinobacterium woesei. The sequence continues at coordinate 164,090 of NZ_JBNYXW010000007.1, read as the reverse complement.
CGCCTCTGAAGATCAAGATCAAGGTCACGCCACCCATTCAGAACCTGGTCAATGGTTCGTTGCGCGTGGAAGACGTGCGCGAAATAGAAATTGAAGATCTGCTCAGCCGCGATCCGGTGGCCCCCAACAGTACCTTGCTGTCGATCTGCATTACCGGCAAATCGGTGGCGGTGAGCGGCGCGGGCGGCTCCATTGGTTCCGAACTGTGCCGCCAGATCGTCATGCTGGCGCCAAGCCGCCTGGTACTCATTGAACTGTCCGAATACGGCTTGTATGCCATCGACCAGGAACTGCGGGCGCTGGCCCTGGCCCACAGCATCGATCTTGAGCTGATTCCATTCCTGGGATCGGTGCTCGACACGAAGAAGTGCGAGAATATTTTCAAGCAGTTCAATGTGGAAACCGTGTATCACGCGGCAGCCTACAAGCATGTGCCGCTGGTGGAACAAAACCCGATCGAGGGCATCCGCAATAATGCCTTTGGCACGCTCAGTCTTGCACGCGCCGCAGTGGGCGCGAAAGTAAAACGCTTTGTCCTGATTTCCACCGACAAGGCAGTGCGGCCAACCAACGTGATGGGTTCCACCAAGCGCCTGGCCGAGTTGATCTTGCAGGCATTCTCGCGCCAGCATACGCAGATGCGCTTTTGCATGGTGCGGTTTGGCAATGTGCTGGGTTCATCCGGTTCGGTCGTGCCCTTGTTCCGGCGCCAGATTGCAGCAGGTGGCCCGGTCACGCTGACCCATCCGGAAATCACGCGCTATTTCATGACCATTCCCGAAGCGGCGCAGCTAGTGTTGCAGGCCGGCGCCATGGGCCGTGGCGGCGACGTGTTCGTTCTGGATATGGGCGAGCCAGTCAAAATTGCCGACTTGGCCAGGAAAATGATTTACTTGAGCGGGCATGAGGTACGCGGCGACGCGACCCAGGGTGGCATTGAAATTCGCTATGTTGGCTTGCGGCCGGGCGAGAAGCTGTATGAAGAATTGCTCATCGGTGACAATGTCACCGGCACCGACCACCCGCTCATCATGCGTGCCCAAGAAGCGGAGATTGCCTGGCCCGTCCTTGAACAAATGCTCAAGCAACTCGACCAGACATGCGAGCTGGGGGACCACGAAGCCATCCGCGATCAGTTGCGAAAAATCGTTCCCGAGTTCACACCGTCGTCGGATATCGATGACCACCTGTGGAAGATGTTGCTTGCGACCGTGCCAGTCAGCCTGATCCCGCCGTCGGATACCGAAATAACTGCCTGACCACTACTGCTTCCAGCGCTGCCGGCCATAATTGCGTCGGCAGCGTTACCAGCCGTCGGTCACACCGCTTCCGGTAGCACATTGAGGGTAAGCGTAAAGCCAGCGACGTCTGTACGGCCTATGTCTCTGCCGGCATGATTTGAGGTTGAGACACAAATCGATTGTGTCCACAAACTCGATTATGGACACAATAATTCAACCAGTCGTAAGGCCCTCAAAACGTGGCAGCTATCAGGCTACACCGACAAATTCAAGCGCACGGTGGTGGCATATTCGCTGCCCGAACGCGTCCGTTTCGCGCATTGCACGGGAGCACAACATCAACGCCAACCAAGTGTTTGGCTGGCGCAAGCGCTTCGGCGGCGGTGAGCTGGTGCCTGCTCCGACGCATTGCACGCTGCTGCCGGTCACGCTGGCGACTCTGGAACGGCCGACGCCAGTGCCCGCCAGCTTCCGCGTGATTCACCACGTACGCCAGAAACTGGCGTGCAAGTGCTGCGACGTCCCGGCGCCCGCACCGAGCCGGCCCATTGCGCGCGGCATCGCCGGACCCGGCCTGCTTGCACATATCCTGGTGGCCAAATTCGCCGATCATCTACCCTAGTACCGCCAATCGGTGATCTATGCCCGCGAAGGCGTCGAACTGGAACGCGCGCTGCTGCGCCCGCTGGTGGATGTGATCCGTCGTCACGTGCTGGCCAGCGCCAAGCTGCACGCCGACGACACCCCGATTCCCGTGCTGGCACCGGGTAACGGCAAGACCAGGACGGCGCGACTATGGACTTACGTACGCGACGACAGCGCCTCCGGCGACAGCACGCCGGCGGCCGTCTGGTTCGCCTACACGCCGGACCGCAAGGGCATCCATCCGCAAACCCATCTGGCCAACTTCCAAGGTGTGCTGCAGGCCGATGCCTATGCCGGCTTCAACGCGCTGTACGTCGATGGCACGATCCAGGAGGCGGCATGCTGGGCGCATGCGCGCCGCAAATTCTACGACTTGCACGCGGTCCGACCGTCGGCCATCACCACCGAGGCGCTGCGCCGGATTGCCGAACTGTATGTGATCGAAGCCGAGATACGTGGCAAACCTCCGCACGAACGGCAATTGGTGCGCCAGCAGCGGGCGCGGGCGCTATTCGACGACTTCGACCGCTGGCTGCGCACGACGCTCGAAAAACTCTCGCGCAAATCGGACACGGCGACAACGATCCAGTACGCGCTAAACCTGTGGCCCGCGCTGCTGCGCTACTGCGACGACGGCATCACCGAGATCGACAACTCGGCCGCCGAACGGGCGCTGCGTGGTGTCGCCATCGGCCGCCGCAACTACCTGTTCGCCGGCGCCGACAGCGGTGGCGAACGCGCTGCCGCCATCTACTCGCTGATTGGCACGGCTAAACTCAACGGTGTTGACCCCGAGGCCTGCTGCGCCATGTCCTGGCCAATATCGCCGATCATCCGGTCAACCGGGTCGATGACTTCCTGCCCTGGAACTGCGCCGCGCAGTTCGCCTCGATCTGAAAAACACGCCGCTACCCAGCGATATGATGCCATCATCTAGTAAATTCGACGCAGGGCTCAAGACGGCACTGGCTTTACGCTTACCATCGAGGCACAGCACAGCGCACCACCCAACTCAACTTCCAGCCCTCGTCGCCTCACAAACACAGGCACCAACGACAATGCAGCCGGATTCTCTCGAACCGGCCGCGTCATGGCAACACTTGCCTGCTGAGCTTAATGGGTGATGCCATCCCGGCGCACCACTTTCAATGCCGTCAGCGCGATGATCTTGATATCGAAGACAAGCGACTGGCGCTGCAGGTAATCGAGGTCGAGCTTGACCTTTTCGGGGATTGGCAGCTCATCGCGGCCGTTGATCTGGGCCCAGCCTGTCAGGCCCGGGCGGATGTTATGCACGCCTTTTTCGGTACGCAGGTCGATCAGGTTTTGCTGGTTGAACAGCGCCGGCCGTGGGCCAACGATGCTCATGTCGCCACGCAAGATACACCACAGCTGCGGAATCTCATCGAGGCTGGACTTGCGCAGGAAGCCACCAATCGGCGTCAGGAACTGATCCGGATTGGTCAGCAAATGCGTTGCCACGACCGGGGTATCGATCCGCATGGTGCGCAGCTTGGGCATGGAGAACAGGTGATTGTAGCGGCCAACCCGGTTCGACCAGTACAAGGCCGGTCCTTTTGACGTCAGTTTGACCAGCACGACCAACAACAGGAGGGGGATGGAAAATACGATCGCGGCCATCAGCCCCAGGGAAAAATCGAGAAAACGCTTCATCAGGTGTATTGCCTTTTCGGTGCCATGCCATTAACCATTGCCATTGCAGCGACGCAACGGCAGGTGAGTATTTTAATCTTTCTGTAGTACTTTTGATATATCCGTGAGGCCGGGAAAAATATTATTTTTTACGCAACAATTTTCCCGGCCGACGCCGCATCGGTACAAGGTTGCGCCTTAACGTTCCGTATACCAGCGCCCGGTGCGCTGCAATCCTTCGGCCAGACTCACTGGCGGTGTCCAGCCCAGTACGGTATGGGTGCGGCTGGCATCGACGGTCAGGGTGCCGCCGAGCTTGTCGAACATGGCGCGCTTGCCCGCCATGCCTGCCAACTTTGCCAGCCAGCCGGGCGGGACCGAAAACAAGGGGGCGTTCCGGCCCATGCCGCGCGCCAATCCACGCAGCAGGTCCGGCAAGGTGACGTCTTCCAGGTCGGAAATCAGGAATACATGGCCGGCCGCCTTATCGTGTACCAAGCAAGTGGCAAGAAAATCGGCGAGGTTCCAGACGCCGACGAAGCTGCGTTTGTTGCGCATCGCGGCAAAAGGCAAGGGAATACGGGTCGATAACAGTTTCAGCAGGCGCAGGAAGTTGCCTGGGCAACCGGGGCCATACACGAGCGGTGGACGCACGATCACCAGTTCCATGGCGCCGTTGGCCGCATCGGCCTGTAACGCCAGTTCCGCTTCGAGCTTGGAGACGGCATAGGGTTCGGCCGGCAACGGTGTATCGTCTTCAGTAAACGGGCGCTCATTCTGGTTGCCATTCACGCCCACCGAACTGACAAAGACAAACCGCGTCACACCGGCGCGCGCCGCGCTGCGCGCCAATTGCAGGGTGCCAGCCACATTGGTCGCACGGAATGCCGCCAGTGGATCGGCCACCTCGTCGTTCAGGATGTGCGCCCGCGCAGCCAGGTGGATGACGCCAGAACAGCCTGCCAATGCCGCATCCCAATTGGTATTGGCATCGATATTGCCGACGCCGACAAAGCGCAGGCCGTCGCTGTTCACGCTCGCACCTGCGGGTACGTTGCGCACCGCGGCGGTGACCTCGAAGCCGCGCGCCAGCAAATCCGCGCAGACCATTTTGCCAACAAAACCATTGGCGCCGGTGACCAGTATTTTCTGCATGATCACGCCAGGTGGCAAGTCTGGACGAAGCGCTGATTGATCGCGTCCCAGCTATGATTTTTTTGCACATAGTCATAGCCTGCGCTGCCGACCTGCTCTCGCAACGCGGCCGACTGGAGCAGGGAAATGACATCTTGCGCGAACTCGGCCGCACCATCGCGCACCAGAATGTCGACGCCAGCCACGCAACCGATGTCGCCCTGCCCGATCGTCGTCGCCACCACCGGCACGCCGCACGCCATCGCTTCGAGGATCTTGAATTGCATGCCCGAACCGGAGCGCATCGGCGCCACGGCAACAGCGGCGGTCTTGATGACTTCAGCGACCGATGGCACGCGGCCCATCACCTCAATGGCGGGGTCGGCCTTGCCCAGCGCGACCAGGCTCGGCTGTGGTCGATTGCCCACCACCATCACGCGCACGCCTGGTACGGCGGCCTTGATCGCGGGCCAGCAGTGTTCGGCGAACCACAACATGGCGTCCACGTTCGGTTGATAAAACATATTGCCCGTGAAAGCGATCAGCGGCGCTGTCGCTGCGGTGACAGGACGGTTGAAGCGCGTGACGTCGATACCGAGCGGCAGCACGCCGACATGGTCCGAACCGATCGCCTGCTGGTCGATGCCGGACACCACGAAACAGCGTTCCGCGCGTTGTGCAACCTGCTTCTCGTATGCCGCCACGCGGCGCGCTTCGATGCCGAGTAGCCAGCCCTTGACACCCTTTTCCATGCCGGCGCGGCGGCCGAAGTTCAAGCCCATCGAGTCGACGAGGTCGACAAACAGCCTGCCCTGATAGTCGCGCGCGTTCGGCAATACCCGGATCATGACGGCATACAGCGCCTCGGGGACGAAGCGGGCGGACACCGTCTGGTACATCTTCCGGAACTGGCGCGAACGAAAATACGCGCACTGGAACGGCATGCCCGGAAACGGGATGGCCTGCAATACCTGCAGCGCCGCGCTGTACTTGTTCCATGGCACCAGGTGCACCACGATGCCCAGCGCCTCCAGGGCCAGCGTCGCTGCGCGATCGTCGGGCAGGTCGCGGCTACCAAAACAGATCAGCTCAACCGTGTTGTTGTGGGCCAGGTGACTCAGGCGGAAATACGAAATGACTTGGTCGCCGTTCCTGTCGATTGCAGGAATACGGCCAGAAATGGCAAGAAGCTTCATTGGACTTTAGGTTGATTGAGGCAAGCCTCGTAAATGGCGAAGGTCTGGCGCGCAGTTTCTTCCCAGGTGAATTGGCGCGCGCGCGCGTAGCCTTTTTGTACCAGCGAGGCGCTCAGCGCGTCGTCCTGGAGCACCTGCAGCATGGTGGTCTTGATCTGTTCGACCGACAGCGGGTCGACGCACAACGCCGCATCTCCCGCAACTTCCGGAATCGAGGTGACGTTGGACGCGATGACCGGGCAGCCGGAGGAAAACGCCTCCAGCAGCGGAATGCCGAAGCCTTCGTACAGCGATGGGTAGACGAACAGGGCCGCATTACGGTACAACGCGACCAGTTCCTGGATATCGATAAAGCCAAGGAATTTCACGCGTTCCGTGGCGCCGGCCTCCTTGACCAGTCGTAAGGCTTCGCTCTGCTCCCAGCCGGCGTAGCCGCTGATGACCAGGTCGTGCTCGATGCCATGTTCCTTCACCAGCGCCAGGTAGGCGGTCACCAGGCGCACCGTATTCTTGCGCGGATCGTTGGCGCCGAGGGTGAAGATGTACGGACGTGGGCCGCCAGCGGCCGAGCGCGGGGCTGGTTCCGTGCTGCGCTGGTGCTGGAACACGGCGTCGCAGGACAGGAAGGTGACATGCACCCGCGCCGGGTCCAGCCCCGGGATCAGGTCAAGGATATCCTTGCGCGAAAAATCCGAAATCGTGATCACATGGTCGGCCGCGCGCGCGCAGCGCGGCGACACGAAGCGCCGGTAATGGCGGCCCCAGGCCTGGTAGCGATTGGTGGGTTTCGGCACGAATTCGCCGGTCTGGAGAAACATCACATCCATCAGCGACAGCACCATATGTACGCCAGCTGGCACGAACATCGGCGCGGTATTGCCCAGGCCATGCAGGATATCGAGCCGGTCTTCGCGCGCCGCGCGCGGCAAGGCCACTTGCTCCCACAGCGGGTACGCCGGCATTTTCAACTGGCGCACGGTGACATTCGGTCCACTCGGCAAGATGCCTTCGCTGTCCGGAATCGCAATATACAAAAAGAACTGCACGGAAGGGTACAGCTTGACCAGCGCAGCGACGACATGCAGCGAATAGTTGCCGATGCCGCGGCGCGGGTGGCGCGTGATGAAGCGCGCGTCGATACCGACTTTCATGACGACGCCTTGCTCAAGTCAGGACAAGTCCGCATATCGCGACGGAAGGGGGTATTGAATAAAAAAGTCATTATTGGATCATATAATTAAATTAGAATTTGCACGTCACTGCACAAGCAGTGCAGGCGGATCGAGAGACTATTGCGAAGATGTCGCGCGCGAATCAAAAAGCGTCTTTACGATGCTTCCAACAACACGGCACAGTAGTCTTTTCTGGCCTGGTCCGGACCGTTACGGCTATGCATGCGTGCTTTTGCTAACCCGATGATGTCGGCCACGCTTCCATCCGTCCGGACCAAATAGTTGCGGGCCGCTGCGAGTGCAGCACGCAATCCGTGCCGGTCACCCGGAGAAAAATACAGCGCATCCGGATAGTCAGGTCCGAGCAATTCACGGTGTGCCGGAATGTCGCTCACAACGCACAACAAACCAGCATGGATACCTTCTGCGACTGAATAAGAGAAGCTCTCGGAATAGGACGCGGAGAGCAAAATAGCATGCCGCGACAGCTGCTGCCACAATGCTTCGACGTGACCATGCGCCTTTAGGCTCGGAATACAGGCAGCCATTTCCTCGACTGTCTTGTGCAAGGGCCCTTCGCCGTAGAAATGCACATCCGGGCCACCAACGTCTGAACATGCAGCAAGAATATCAAGAATGCCCTTGTTTTCCGCCAAGCGTCCGACCACTGCGATGTCAGCCGGTGCCGCACCTGCGCCTTGCGAAACAGGACAGTGCTTATAAGGCGCACTATCGATCCAGTTAGGGATGGCGCTTACCGGCAATGCCGGCCAGCGATGAATATGTTGTCTCGCGACAGTCTCGGACACTGCAACAGCGCGCCGGGCAAAATGCAGTGCCCAGCCGAATAACCATTCCTTGATGTCGGCCCCCTTCGCCGTCAACTCTGTATGGCAAATGATGACCGGAGAAATACCAGTAATCAATATAACCATCGGCGCAAAATAGGCCGCGCCGCGACCGTTCAATACCAGTGCCGCTGCGTGTTGGCGAAGCGTCTTTCGATTTCGCCAAAGCCAAGCCAAAAACGCGAGCCGAATCGCAATTCCACCATTCCCGTTCAGCTCGACAAAACCGCCGCCTGCCTTAGCAATACCGCGTTGCAGTTCTGGCGAAGGAGGTGAAATGACAGTGAACCGCTGCTGTAGATGCATTAATTCGGCAAGCCTAATTTGATACACCTCCGCTCCCCCAAATACCTGGGGGGGGCTGAATAAATAAACACGGTCCTTCATAATAATTGCTTTCGTCTGCGCCACAATACACAAACCCCCGCCAGAAACAGTGTCGGTAGTGCGTACCGCATCAGATTGTGGACAGGGTCCTGCAGCATCGTACGGGGATAATAAACGACTCCACAAACGACCCAGAACATTAAGGCACCAGTAACGCCGTGTGTGAATCGCTTGGCTTTCGTTAGAATCCATCCGATGAAAAGGCTGCCAATAAAAACACCTGCCCAGCCCCCTAGCATGAATAACTCCGCCAAGTAGCTACTACCCGTACCAAAACCCAATGCATAGGCCTCCGGCATGACCATCATCGAGATGTCGTTAGCGACAAACCAGCCTTTCGGCACTTCAGGCTGAGAATAAAATGGCGCAGCAAACTGGTGAAAAAAATAATTCCAAGGATCTTGTGCAAAATATGACGGGTTATCCAGAACCACTAGGCTGACGCCGGCAGAAACACCCTGCTGCGCAAGGAAACCCGTCACCAATGATCCTGCCACCGTACTTTCACTTTTCTGTTCACGTGTTATTTCCACAGTGATTGCTATACTAATAATGACAAGAAGTAGTACCGTGAGACCACGCAATGAGAATTTACCGCCAAAACGCAGCTTATAGAAAAGGAAAAATATCAGCGCCGTAACGAAAAATTTCCCACGCAGCCCCACCAGCAGTTCGCTTGCGAAAACAAACAGAAAAAATATCAGTGCATTACGCGATCTTTTCTGGTTCGTTTCATGAAAGAAGTAGAGTGTAAATGTCACCAAGCATAACAGTGCGCCAACGCGTGGCAACATTCCCACGCCTTCCAAATGCTCGGATCCCTGGTAAATGGCGAGATAGCCGCCGTTCGCCATGATGTAATTGAAGTACCAGATATTTTTATATAGCAGTAAAGGTAACAGGCAAATGAACATCACCCGATAAATCCTTGCCTCGCGCTGTGAGTCCGGTAGCGCAGGCGCTTCTTCGTGCATCAATAACGAGCCAATATGGACGCACAAAAAAGATGTCAAAACAAGCATGACATAGGTCATGACTTTGTCCGAGCTGATTTCAAAAATATCACCGTAACCGATGAGTGCAAGTTGCGAATCATCGCCAAACAAAATCGGGAATGCGCGTCCGCAAAGAAACGTCAATCCCAGCACTAGGAAAATAAATGAGGCACTGCGGCCACCGCCATGGGCATGCCAGTTGGCGCCCAAAATAAGAATGCCGCCGACACTTAGCACCACTGATGCGTAATCCGACGTTCCATGTCCAACTTGGAAACCAAATGCAGCAGCGGCTATTCCGAATGCCAAAGCGCACACAATTATAATTTTTGGTGAATCAAGCATGGAGATTTTCCCCGCCAAGTTCTTTTCGACGGAATTCCCAAGCATGCTGTGCTGCGCAAAAGGCTTCAACCAGGAAGAGCCCAATAGCAATACCAATCCCACCCCACAACCAGATGGCGCCAGGAAGCACGAACAGCGCCACCAGCGCATTGCGCCGGGACATTCGCCACAGCACTGCTACCTTATGCGACGCGATCAGGATCGAAGCGTGAAAGCCATTTGAGATTTGCAGTGCCAGGATCAATGCCTGCGCAGCCAGCAAACCATGATCGGTTTCTGGAAGCGCAAAAAATTGCGCCACCAGCGGGCTTGCGGCTGCCAAGACGATGGCGCTGACGACCGCCACCGAATATGCAAGCTGGCGATAACGAACAATTTTCGCCTGCAAGGCAGCCGGATTGGATTGGTGCTCAGACAGCGTCGAAATGCTCGAACTGGCAATAGTTGAAAAAAACATCAGCGGGGCACTGGCCAGCCGCTGATATAACAGATATTGGGTTAGCAATGCGCCACTCGCTACGAGAGATACAGCAAATGCATCGAGGCGATTGTAAGCAATGCCAACCAATGCGACGTTGCCGAGCGGCGCGATGTGGGCAAGTACAGACCAGCTTGTGCCAGGCAGTGCTGATGCAGCCGGGGCGTCCGCCAGCACATCGAACGGCTCGTCTTGAAACCGCCTGGCCATGACGGCACATGCGACCAGAGCCAACGCTTCAAAACAGAAGGTGGACAGGAACAGCAATGAGGACACGCCACGATAGGCAAACCATAACAGGGCAGCTTGCATCACTGCAGCAAACGCCAGGGGCAACACCAATGCAGCCATACCGCCTGCACGTCCAGTCTGCAAATGCGCCTGGAAGTAGCCAAAGCCCATCAGGCAGCTGAACTGCAAGCTGGCGACCAGCGGCAAAGCCAGCGAAGTGCCTTTCAGCACGCTTAACGTGCCGATAGTCAGGGAGGCTACCAATTGCCCAGCTACGGTAGCAAACAAGCGCACCCGGCCCTTACCGCGTGCGAATGCGTATCCGGCATCGTTTGGCTTCTGGTGCGAGCGCGCCAGTACGCTATTTTCAAGACCATAGTCGAAGATCATGCGCAGCACTTCGACTATGGCAATCGCCAGCAAAAAGCCCGTCGCGTCGGAGCCGAGAAGCCGTGCCACCAGCAACAGGGAGACGTAGCGTCCACCAAAAAAAAGCAGACGAGCCACCGTCGTCGAAAAAATAGGCAAGCGGTGCAGCATCATTTATTGACCGTCAAATTCGATGTGAAGCCCGTTGCAACTGCATCGAGGCAGGTCATGGCGCATCATCTCCTGACGATGCCGCCAACATGCCTCGCAACGTACTTTCAAGCGAAGGGTTATGAAGGGAGCATCCGGCTTGTTCGAGCAAATTGTCTAGTTTGGCTGGACTGCCGCATAAGCGGTGGACTTCGCCCTGGCGAACAAAGGCCGGATTGACGCGCACCTCGATTTTATGATTGGTAAGATACGACAACACATCAATAAGATGTTGTAGCGTGTAGGCATTGCCCGAGCAGATGTTATACGTTTCACCAGGCACGCCATAATCAAGCAGCTTGAGGTAGGCATCGCACACCATTGCGACATCATTGAATTCACGCTCGACGTGGAGGTTGCCCAGTTCGATCGCCGGCGCCAGCCGTGCAAAATGACTGACCAGTTTGGGCACAAGAAATTGCGGGGCCTGCCCTGCACCGGTGTAATTGAACGGTCGCGTGAACAGCAGCGACAAGCGCTGTCCATATGTCCGCGCCATATGTTCCATCGCCAGCTTGCTCATGGCGTAGTGATTGACCGGAGCAGGCGGCTGGCTTTCGGTAATCGGCGATGCCTCGCAATTGCCATACACATTTGCGCTACTGGCCAACAGGACCCGCCGTGGTGCCACTGGCAGTGCCAGCAAGGCCTCTAGCAAGTTCATGGTGCCCAGGACATTCACGCCGTAAAAAGCCTTATCGTCCGCATGGCCGACAAAACTAATGGCCGCCAGATGAACCACGCTGTCAGGCGCCGCTGCCAACACTTGCTGGCGCAACGCCACTTTGTCGGCCAGGTCGCAATTGAGCGCGACCACCTGATGACCCGATGCAAGGGCCATTTCGGCAAACGGTCGTCCGGTAAAACCGGACGCGCCTGTCAGCAGGATCTTCAAAACGAAAAGCCCTGCTTATTGCGAGCAAAGTCAGCGTCATACATCAGCTTGCACAACGTTTCGAGCGTCGTTTCAGGCTTCCAGCCCAGCACACGCTCGGCTTTAGCCGGATCGCCGATCAGCAGCTCCACTTCGGCCGGACGGTAGAATTTCGGATTGATACGCACAATCGTCTTGCCAGTGGCGGTATCGACAGCAAACTCATTTTCCGCCGCGCCTTGCCACGCCAAAGTGATGCCGGCGGCCTTGCAAGTCATCGTGACAAAGTCGCGTACGGTCTCGGTACGGTTAGTGGCGAGCACAAAGGTATCTGGTTCATCGACCTGCAGCATCTGGTACATGCCTTCGACATATTCCTGGGCAAAGCCCCAGTCGCGCTTGGCGTCGATATTGCCCAGTTCGAGGCAATCGAGCTGACCGAGGACGATCTTGGCAATGCTATCGGTGATTTTACGGGTAACGAATTCGCGTCCACGCAGTGGAGACTCGTGATTGAACAAGATACCGCTGGCGCCGAAGATGCCATACGATTCGCGGTAGTTGATCGTCATCCAGTGGGCATACAACTTGGCCACACCGTACGGGCTACGTGGATAAAAAGGCGTGGTTTCCAGTTGTGGAATCTCTTGCACCTTGCCGAACATTTCAGACGTCGATGCCTGGTAAAACTTGATTTTCGGATTAACGAAGCGGATAGCTTCAAGCAGGTACAACGCGCCCAAGCCGGTGATATTTGCCGTGGTGGCCGGTTGGTCGAACGATACGCCGACAAAGCTCTGCGCGGCCAGATTGTAGATTTCGTCGGGCTGGACGCGGTCGACCAGGCGCAACACGCCGCTCTGGTCCGTCAGGTCGAACTCGACCAGATGCAGATCTGGATGATTTTCCACACCGAGTTCTGCCAGACGCCAGAAATTGGTCGAACTGGTGCGTCGGAAAGTGCCATACACGGTATAGTCAAGCGCCAGCAAATGCTGGGTCAAATAGGCGCCATCCTGGCCGGTTATTCCTGTAATGAGGGCGATTTTTTTGGTCATTTTTTTGTATAGTCAGTTTAAAATTAATACGGTCTGGATCTGCCGAACTTCTCCCAGCAGCGCACGATGTCATCCTCGACGAGGTAGCTTTCGGATTCGATTTCGAACAGTTCCAACGGCAGTTTTCCTGAATTGGCGCGCCTATGCGGCGCGCCAAACGAGGTATTGCGACTCGCTCTTGGCTTACTTTGCTCGAGTCAGCATTTTGAATTGTTCCCATTGCGCTTTGCGGCCAGGATCACCAAGAATTTTTGTCCGCGTCTCCGCCATAAAGGCCCAGGCAATTGCAGCAATGAAAGCAAGTATGGTCGAAACCAAGATCAATACCGAACGTTTTGGCTTGAATTTACGCTCTGGGTCAATTGCAGGATCAAGCACTTGAATAATTGCGGTGTCTTTTGCCTCGTCAAGGCGCGCTACTTCATATTGCTTCGCCAACAATTCATATAACATTTGATAATATTTTACATCGCGCAAGATCTTGATATTTTCTAGGCCAACTTGCTTGTTCGAACCAGTCACGCCAGTCACCGCGTCACCTGCAAGAGCAGGACGGCCGTTTTCGAGCTTGGACAGCTCGGCGCGCAGGCTGATTAGCTCCTCTTGAGCACGTTTATACTCAGGATTACTGGTGGTGACGAATGCTTTCATCGCACTTATCTCAATATCCTTGGCCGAAATTTTGGCGCGCAAGCGACCGACGGTTTCAACGATGGCGCGGCTGTCAGCATCAACGCTGATCACGCCGTGCGTATCGAGGGCACCTTTTAACGCCATTTCAGCTTTTGACAGATTATCCTTCGACTGCTCGAGTTGACGTTCGAAGAACACCCGGCGCTGCGACGCTTCGGTGACAGCCAGCACCTTGGTCAATGACACCAGTTCACTGACATAGGCATTGGCCAGTTGAGCGACCAGCTTCTTGTCCTCGCCTTCGACGTCGATCGAAATCAGGCCATCTTTCCCGGCAGCGATGACGGTGTTACCCTCGAGGATAGTTCGGGTCTTTTCCATCGTCTCGACATCGTAGACCTTTTGCAAATCGAACTTTGCAATCAACTTGTCGGCAACGATACGGCTCTTGAGCATCCCGATATACAGGTCATTGGGATTTTTCAGCCCCGCCGCCCCTGCCAGGGCGCCTGCGGCGCCGCCGAGCTGCGACAGCAATGCTGAAGCGCCGGACTGCGCCTGTTGTGGAGGCAGCAACTTGGTGCTCGCTTTATATACATTCGGCAAGACAAAGCTGACTGCGGCCGAAACAATTGCCGCGATTACCGGCAACCATAGGATTATTTTTTTATATTTTACCAAAACCATCAGTATATCGAGAACACTGAACTGGCGCTCACTCGTATCCGGGTTAGGCGGTAAAGCCGTGGGTTGCATCTGATTCATACTCATGAGCCGCTTATTTTGTTAATGCCAAATAGGAAAGATTCGGTATTAGCTACTTACCGACTAGGCCGGTCTACAGTTAATCACGCAACGTTTTGAAGGCTGCGGCGCCCAGTCCAAAGTTGGCTAAAATTTGCGTCCATTCACGCGCGCCCGTCATGAATTTAGTCCACCGGGTTTCCTTGTCAAACTTCTCTGGCACCACAATGCTGTCGCCTGGCATGATTTCGGTTCCACCAAAGCCACCCGAAAGCCAGCTACCCGAATCACGCGACACCACGCTGCCGTCTGCGCGAAGCAGGAAGATACTTTCCTCGTCCGCCTCGGAGGTAAGACCAGCCTGCTTCAGATAGTCATTCACGCGGTCACCACGGCGCCACAGCGGTGACGATTCGAGATTGACAGCACCAAACACATTGACGAATTCAGGCTGCGCAGGAATGACCAGACGGTCGCCATTTTCCAGTTTCAGCTGAGGAAGAAGCGCGAAACGATTGTCGCGTGGGTCGAGTCCGAAGGCGATACGCCCAGTTGGCTTCAGTTGACGCAAACGCGTAATTGCCTGAGCTGCTGCAGCCATTTCCGCCTGACGTCGCACTTCAGCTAACTGAGCATCAGGCACGGAGCGGGTATTTGCGGTCAAACGCGACTGGTCAGCGCGCGCCTGGCTTTCCAAACGATTCGCAAGTTTCTCCAAGTTACGTTCTTGCTGTCTGCGTACCTCTTCTCGGTAGAAAGCGGTACCGAACAGGTAAGCATTGTTAGTTGTGCCACCGGCCCTGGCCAACATCGACTGCAAGGTTTCGCCTGCCGTCATCTGGTACACGCCAGGAACATTGACTTCACCTTCAACACGGACAAAAATGCGACGCTTATCCATCGGCACGGCCACGTCCTGTTGCGAGAAAATCGTCACTGTATCACCAGGCTGCAACTGCACATTATCTGGGCCAGACGGATTGGAAAAGACATTACCAAGATTAAACGGCACCAGACTAACGCTCAGGTCGGTGCGATTGATGCGTTCAACAACTGCATAATCCCAATTGATCTCGTCGATAAGGCCACCGATACGGGCAGCAATATTATCAGCAGCCTCGTTTGTGCGACGCTCGACACCTGCATTGACTACCTCATTCTGCAGTTTGATCGAGTTACGCGTGATCAGGTACTGGCGGCTAGGTATCAGGTCGCTGATACGCATGCCGGCCTTGAAAGGCGCCCGCACCGCTTGGTCAACATTGCCGCGCAAGACGACAGCGTTCGAAAAATCAGGCGTAATCGAGGTAACATTGAGTACATCACCATTCTTGAGCGTGCGTTTGAGGCCTTCGCCGCTCAGGGAAAATTGCTCCACACTTCGCGGTTGGTTTCTGCTCGCATCAATGCGCTCAAGGAAAGCGCGCCGCGGGTCGGCCACGACCGGTATGCCGCCAGCATAGTCGAGCAAGGATTCAATGGTATCGCTGGCAGTTTTCAATTCATAGATGGCAGGCGTATTTACCTTGCCAACCAGCGCGACGTGACCAACGGCGGTAGGGATGAAGATCGTGTCACCGTCCTGCAGCTTCATGTCGGTCGACTTGTCACCTTTGCCGATGAAAGAATACAGATCCAGCTCGGCGGCCACCTTGCCACCACGTTTGATCTGCACGTGGCGCATGCTGCCGTTGGCATTCGGACCGCCACTGGCAAACAATGCAGTCACGAGAGTGGACAGGCTCGACACGTTATAAGTACCTGGACGGCTCGCTTGCCCCACCACATACACGGTAATCGAGCGCAAACGGCCAAAGTTAACATTGACCGTCACGCCTTTATATAAGCGCGCGATAGCATTACGAATGACAGCTTCGGCGTCTCCCGCACGGACACCGGCCAGTGCAACCGAACCGACGGTCGGAATTGAAATCAAGCCATTACGATCAATGGTGGCACGGTAATCGATATCGATACTACCCCAGCCACGTATCATCAGTTCATCGCCAGGACCGAGTGCGTAATCAGCCACTACCGGCGCATTGGCGACGGGAGAAAAAGTGGATGGAGCATTGGCAAAAAACTCCGAACCAAAAATCGGCAAGGTGGTGCCGGTACTATCAAGAACAAATTTCTGGAATTCGCTCGGGACGGCGGCGCGAGGTTTGCGCACTGCTTCGCTGGCAGGACGCTGCTTCGATGCCCCTGCTGCCCCTGCTGCCCCTGCTGCCCCTGCTGCCCCAGCCACGTCGCCCTCTGCAGCTTGATCGGCTGCTACGGGCCGGTTGGTGATACTCACCCGCTTCGGCGCTGTAGCAGGCACTTCGGTTTCTGTGACCGGATCCTGACCTAACAGATCACTTTGGAGTTGGCTGCTTTGCGCCGAAACGACCATGGAAGCCGAAGCTAGAGCAACGACTATGAAACAATTTGTGAGTTTTGACATTAAACTGAGTGAGTAAATAGTGAACTGCAGGGAACATGTTTCTTCAACCAGCTATCTTACCGCAGATCGCAGAATGGTAGAAATAATTCAACCAAAATAGTGCATGGCGGCCACCCTGCCGCTATGTGGCCGTTCCGTTTTGGTTTGAGCGTTCAGTAATGCAACATATGCAAAAAAATTAAAATAAGTTGACCAAGCGAATGAATATCTCACAGAGTTTCTTTCATATTAATATTTTGTTTGCCACGTTACACTGACTTCTTTCGGTCCTGGATTAATCGACAGGCCCGACTTGCTCTGGTCGCGCTGCGCATGCCACAGCCAGCTACCCACCGCATAGCCCAG
This sequence comes from Janthinobacterium woesei, assembly GCF_051380875.1. Classification (NCBI taxonomy): domain Bacteria; kingdom Pseudomonadati; phylum Pseudomonadota; class Betaproteobacteria; order Burkholderiales; family Oxalobacteraceae; genus Janthinobacterium; species Janthinobacterium woesei. The sequence continues at coordinate 147,086 of NZ_JBNYXW010000007.1, read as the reverse complement.
AATACCACCGGCAACAGTGTCGGACACCCAATGCTTGCGGCCTGCGACACGACCAGCCGAACCAAGCGCTGCGACACTGTACAGCCATGGCGCATCGTACTCCTTGGCAAACGGCGTCACGGCAGCAAAAGCAATAGCCGAGTGGCCCGACGGGAAAGAAGCGTCCGAACGCTTGCCTCCATCACCCACGCTACTCCAAGGGCCACGCTCTTCACCTGGACGGGCGCGCCCGATCGCATATTTGCCGACCAGGGCCAAGCCAGTTGCAGCAGCAACCGATTGCATGGATATCAAGCCAATGTTCTGCAAGCGTTCATCGCCGAACGCAAGCGCAGCACCGGCCGCGCCCACCAGGGCAAACGGCATGCCCTTGCCCAGCTTGTCCCAGTTGCGAAACGAGGTCGAATTCTGATGTTTTTTGACGAAGCGGTCTACAGGCTTGTCACTGAGGGCCGAGGCCAGCACCACGCCCCCAACCACTGCCGTCGCCTTGAGCCATTCAGGGGCGCTAGGGGTGGCGGACGCAGATTGTTCCAGGCGTGCGCGCATGGCCGGCCACGGGCTGACAAAAGGACGATCCGGCGGATTGACTGCCGGCAAATTTTGCTCATCAGCACGTTCGGCAAAATTACCCAGGCCATCATAGCTGTGCATATCGGTGCGCGGGCGTTCGATCATGTCATACAGGTCGCCAGGCGAACCAACCATCTGGCCAACGTCACGCGTCCATGGCGAAATCGCAAAGCCAGCGGTCGACTGCGTATCCATCGGCAGCATGCTGTTCAGCGGTACCGACAGAAAAATGCCGCGATCCTGATAAGGCTTGGAAGGCGTGCCCGGCGTGGTGATATCGTTTCCATTGGTATGCGTATACCAGGCACCGACTTCAATGCCGGACTGAAAGCGGCGCTTGAATTCCATCCGCACACCCTTGTCTTTGGCCAAAAAGCGGCCGGCGCGCGCCGTCACAGTGATGTCGTGCGGCAAGCGGTAATGCAGGGAGCCGATCGCCGTGACCGTCTTGTAATCGCGGCTGTCAAACAACCCTTTGTAGCCGCGCTGCTGTAATGCATCTACGGCCAGGTCGGCGGCCCAGCGGCTGTCTTTTGGTAAATACAGCACTTGTCCACCGACGCCACGGAACATGTCTTCATACAAACCGGCCGACATGCGCGTGTACACGCGTTCGGCTGGATTGTCATATTTGTTCAACAAGATGCGGCTGAGCGAAAAACGCCCGCCGCGCAGGTATTCCGCCACATCGCTGCGCACATGCGGCAAGCTGCTGTTCGATGCCTGCTTGACGCCAGAAACCGTTTCCAGCAATTGCAGGCTGGCCGCGCCATTCAGATACAGGCCGTCGGCAAGGCGGCGGTCGTAATTGGCTACGGCGGAAATCGAGTAACGGAAAGCGCCGCTGGGGTCGTTGAAGAAAAAACCGACCTTGGGCGCGATCTTGAAGCGGTTCGCTTCGCGGTCCATCGATTTGACCTGTACCACATCACCATCGACGCCGAGGCCGACCGCCAGCTTGCCATCGTTCTTGACGGCATTGGCCGCCTTGACAACTGGCGGCATGGGGATGTCAGTGATTGCATTGTCCGGCACAGTCACTGGTGAAGCGGCAACGGTAGCCGGCGCGGCTACCATTACAGGCGCGACTGCAGGCTTGGCCTGTACTGGCTGGTCGAGGAATTCGTTCAACCACCCTTGCTGGCCATCGGGAATGACATCGCTCTTTCCCGGATAGCGCAGAAGCACGACATCAAAGAAGGCCTTGCGGTCGATCTTCCCAGCAAAATAATCGTTCAGCTTTGGAATATCGAAAAATTCATATGTGGCGATAGGCTGGTCAAGCTTGGTGTACGTGATGCGGAGAGTCTTCACGCCAGCTGGCGTGAACGCCACTGCCGTACGTGCGGCGCGGCCGACGGCACGGCCCAAGTTCGAAATACGACTGTTGGTCAGGGTCAGGGCAAGGGTATTGCCCTCTTGCTCGACGCGGACATTCTTGTAATCCTGCTTCACCAGGGCGTTGACCAGGTCGGCGCCATAGCCAGCGTCGTTATGCCACTCTTCCCTGCTTGGGCGCGGTGGTGGATTCTTGTCGTCGACAAAATAGGCAGGTTCAAATATTTTGGGGATGAACTCGCGCTCGCCGAATGGAATACTAACAAAGGCGTTGATGCTGAATTGCTCGCGGCTACGTGCCGCTTGCAGCGCCAACCAGCCCCAGCGGTACTCCAGACCGACGGAAGGGCCCTTGCTGCGCTTGCCGGCATTGGTCTCCGCGGCGCGCAAGTCACGCTGATAGTTTGTTGTATCGTATTCAGCCACTACCGACCAGCGCGGCAGTGCCGTTGGCGTCCAACGCACGCCAGCAAATGGCCCATCAGGACGGCGATGTGCATAGCCTAGGCTGGCTTCGATATTCTTGCTCGCGCCAAAAGTCTTGGTGGCAACGACATACTGACCTTTGAACAGTTCGGTACCGAACAAATCGGTCATCCCGACGGCGACCGACGGCATCCAATCCGACTCCTGCCACAAGCGCAGTTTTCCATCGACGGCTTTGTCCTTGTAACGACCATAGCCACTGCCGTATTCTCCGGGAACACTGCTAAAGCCAGGAATACCACTAATCGACACATACCGACCTGTCATCTGCAGGAAAGGTAAAATGCTCGACGTCACCCACAACTGCCCATACGGACTGTCATAGCTGTATCCCACGCTGAAGGTGCCATCGGTTTCCACCACGGCGCTAGGCATGTTGATATAGCCCGACTGGCCGCCATGATTCGGCGTGGCGGCAATCGCCGAAGGCGCTCCCAGCACCAGACAGCCACACCAGGTATATTTAATCGATTTTCTGAGTACGCTTAACAAATCCGGCTACCTAACTTATATCCTGCATCTGGAATTTCTGACAAGATACTCAGAAGCAATAACCTGAGGGACTTGGAAGAAACACATAAAGGCCAACTGCGGGCACAAAGGCCAAACATCAGTTCGCCACTAAAAATTCGTCATGGGCTGGCAGTCTTATTCATACCACCGAAAATTCATGCCGCGAGATTTTAACATTGTTTCTTGTATTAAATACTTAACCTGTCCCATGTTTGCCACAACAGGCAATGCTATTGCACAAGCGCCAGCATTTACAAAATGAACTGTTTTTTTAGCCAAGGCTATTTCAAACTACCGAAAACTTTACCGATAATCTTGCTGCCATAGCCCAGCGGATTGCTGCGGATAGCTTTTTCTTCCTCGCCTATCATCAGGTACAAGCCATCAAGGGCGCGATCGGTGACATAGCTTTCCACGGTCGACTGTTGCTGCGGCACCAGTCCCGTCTTGCCGATCTGGCTCATGGTGCTGTTGTACTTGCTGGCCAGGCCGGAGCGGTCCGTGACGGATTTGACGATGGGCAGGAATTTTACGGCCAGGGGCGCCGATGTTTTCTGGCGGAAGAAATCAGTGACCGAGGTGTCGCCGCCGGACAGGATATTCTTGGCGTCCGTGACGCTCATCGACTTCACCGCATCGAGCAGCAAGGGCTTGGCCAAGGGCACGGCCGATTCCGCAGCGCGATTCATCGACACCACCAAGTCGTCAAGCTGCTGCCCGCGCCCCGTCATTTTCAACAAGGGCTTGGCCTGCTCCAGGATGCCAGGCAGCTTGATCTTGACCTTGTCATTGTTCAGGAAGCCATTTTCGACACCCAATTTGGCAATGGCAGCGGCGGAACCGGCGTCGAGCGCGGCCTTCAAACCACTGCTGGCCTCCTGATTGCTCAGCGCATCGAGCGGATTGGCGGCGCCAGCCGTGGACGAGCACAGCACCAGGGCGCACAACATGGCGGCAGGGCGAGCGGGGAAAGAGATCAGGCGCATATTCATCCTTTGTTTAAAAGCTAATGCGGCATCGGGTGGTTGTTGAACCATTAGCATATCAAAATCACAGCGACGACAGCATCTTTTGTCGCGGCAAAAAAACCACGCACACACTGGCGCAGGAGCGCACGATACAACAAATCCTGTTGTATTCACGCACGTTTGAACGGCGCCGGATGGCTGCGGGCATCGTCCGGATGCTCTCCAGCCTGCGGAAGAAGCCATGAGGCAGACGACATGCATCGCCATGTATTCGTTACGCGCAAGTGCCACACGCGCAGTGTCGTCAGTGTCAAGGGGATGTCAATCAGCCACTGCTTCCAGGCGCTGGCGCACCTGGATCAAATCCGCTTCGCGCATGCGCGCCGCCGTCTGGCGCAATGATTTTTCTGCACCGGCTACGCCGGCCGCTACCGCCATCGACAACCAGATGTACGCCTGCTGCAAGTCGAGTGGACCGCCCTGGCCGCTGGCGGCCATCAGGCCCAGGTTGAACTGCGCCCTCGCATGGCCCTGACGTGCGGCCAGCGCATACCAGTCCCAAGCGGCAGCGTAATCCTGCGGCACATCCTGGCCATTGTCGTGGCGCAGTCCCAGTGCAAACTGCGCCAGGCTGTGGCCCTGCGCGGCGGCGCGGCAATAACAGGCGCAGGCCAGTTGGCTGTCAAGGGCCGGACCGTCGTCGCGGTCATGCAGCACGCCCTGCATGTATTGCGCCGGCGCGTAATCCTGCTCGGCGGCGCGGCGGTACCATTCCAGCGCCAACGCCAGATCCTGTGGCACGCCCTGGCCATTTTCATGGCGCAGGCCCAGGTCGAACTGCGCCCGCACGTGCCCCTGCTCGGCCGCCTTGCGGTACCAGAAGACGGATGCCGTAGCGTCGGCCGGCATGCCCTGTCCATGTTCATGCAAGAGTCCCAGCTGGTACTGGGCGGCAGGAAAACCCTGTTCGGCCGCCTGCCGGTAAAACGCCTGCGCCTGCGTGTAATCGTGCGCGCCATGTTCATGATGCAGGCCCAGGTTGTGCTGGGCCGCGGCATGTCCCAGCCCAGCGGCCTTCACGTACCAATCGAGTGCCGCCTGTTTATCGCACGGCACGCCCTGGCCATTGTCATAGATCAGACCCAGGTTGAACTGCGAACTAGCATGTCCCTGCTCGGCTGCGCGCCGGTACCACATGATCGCTTGCCCGCTGTCCTGCGGCAGCACGTCGCCATTTTCATGGCGTAGCGCCAGGTTGAACTGGGCCGGCGCATAACCCTGCTCGGCCGCCTTGCGCAGCCAGGCAGTCGCTTGCTGGCGGTCCTGGCGCAGGCCCTGTCCATTGTCATAGCGCAGGCCCAGGTTGAATTGCGCGCGCGCATAGCCCTGTTCGGCCGCCTTGCGGTACCAGGCGATGGCTTGCACGAAATCCTGCGGCACGCCCTTGCCGTTGTCATACATCATGCCCAGATTGTTTTGCGCACCCGCGTCGCCCTGCTCGGCCGCGCGGCTGAACCACAGCATGGCCTGGCTGCTGTCCTGCGCGATGCCCTGGCCCTTGGCATACAGCCAGCCCAGGTTGTACTGCGCCGCCGCGTAGCCCTGCTCGGCCGCCTTCTGGTACCAATGCGCGGCCTGAGTAAAATCCTGCGCCACGCCCTGGCCCTTCTGGCACATCACGCCCAGGTTGTATTGCGCATGTTCGAGTCCCTGTGCCGCGGCCAACCCATACCAGCGCAGCGCCAGCGCATAGCTTTGCTCAATGCCCTGGCCATTGAAGTGCATGAAGCCAAGGCTGTGCTGGGCATTCGCGTTACCCTTCTCGGCCAGGCCTTTCTGGCGCAGGTAGTCGGCCGTGTAACGGGCGTCGGCGGGCTGCATGAATCAGGCCTCGATGGCCAGCGGCTGCGATTCGCCCTGTGCGGCATCGGTCAGCAGGCGGCTCTGTTCCTGCAGCACGCCAATGAAGCTGCCCAGCGAAATGGGGCGGTGATACAGATAGCCCTGCATGGTGGTGCAGCCCTTGTCCTGCAGGTAGCGTGCCTGCCCTTCCGTTTCCACGCCTTCGGCGATCAGGTGCAGGCCCAGTCCGCGCGCGATCGAAATGATGGCCAGGATCACGGGGTAGTGTCCGTGTTCGTCGTGGATTTCCTTCACAAACGACTGGTCGATCTTGATGGTATGGATGGGGAAACGGTGCAGATAGGACAGCGAGGAATAACCGGTGCCGAAATCGTCGATGGCCACCGACACGCCCAGTTGGCACAACTTGTTCAACTGCTCGATCGCATATTGCGGATTGCGGATGCAGATGTTTTCCGTGATTTCCACTTCGATCTTTTCCGGCGCGATGCCGTAGCGCGTCAGCGCACCGCGCATCTTTTCGAAAAAATCGCCCCGGTCCAGGTATTGCGGCGACAGATTCAGCGACAGGCGCACGGCTTCGCCGCCGGCCGCATTCCACTGCACCAGATCACGGCAAAGCGCGCCCAGCATCCAGTCAGAGATTGGCAGCATCAAGCCGTTTTCCTCGGCGAACGGCAGAAATTCGCCAGCCGTCAGCAAGCCGCGCTGTGGATGGTTCCAGCGCATCAGGCCTTCCGCACCGACGATGCGGCCCGTCATCACGTCCACCTGCGGCTGGTAATACATCTCCAGCTGGTTCAGTTCCAGCGCCTTCCGCAAGCTCTGCTCGAGCGCGATCTTCTGGTGCGACACGTCGAGCATGGACTCGTGATAAAAACTGTGGCCGTTCTTGCCCAGCGCCTTGACCTGATACATGGCGATGTCGGCATGGCGCAGCAGTTCGTCGATGGTCTCGCCGTCGCCCGGATAGATGGCGATGCCGATCGAAGCGGAAATATGCACCTGGTTGCCATCGAGATCGAACGGCTGGTGCAGGCATTCGAGGAACTTGTCGGCGATCAGGCGCGCATCCTGGCGGTCGCGCAGCTCCGGCAGAACGATGGTGAATTCATCGCCGCCCTGGCGTGCCAGCGTGTCGCCGCGGCGCAAACAATCCTTCAGGCGCAGCGCCACCTGCTGCAGCAGCTCATCGCCCTTCACGTGGCCCAAGGTATCGTTGACCAGTTTAAAGCGGTCCAGGTCGATGAACATCACGGCCAGTTCCGTCAGCTTGCGGCGTGCCTGGATCACGGCAAGGCCCAGACGGTCCTTGAACAGCATGCGGTTCGGCAGGTCTGTCAGGATGTCGTGGTAGGCCTGATAGGAGATGATTTCCTCTGCACGCTTGCGGTCGGTGATATCGCGCGCCACGCCGTAGGTACCGAAATATTCCTGCTTCTTCGCTTCATGACCGAGGCTGTGCATGCCGATCGACTGGAGCGGAATCGTCATCAGGGTGTTGTTGAAGGTACGGTCGCTGCCGCTGCCGCTATGGCACTTCAGGCGCAGCTCCACATTGCGCGAAGCGCGCTCGTCGAGGCGGCGCTCATTGAAGGCATAGCGCGCCCGCTCCTGGTCTTCATCGTGCACGAGAATCGAGTAATGGCTGCCGATCAGCTCTTCGCGGCTAAAGCCCAGCAACTGGTGCACGCGGTCGTTGATGAAGGTGATGCGGCCTTCATGGTTCAGCGTATAGATGATGTCGGGCGAGCTGTCGACCAGGTAGCGGTACATCTTTTCCGAGTTTTCCAGCTGCAGCGCGATGCGCTCGTTCTCCAGCGCCAGCTTGCACTTTTGCAGCGCGTTTTCCACCGTCTTGAGCAGCTCCTCGCGGCTGTAAGGCTTGCGCAGGTAATCGTAGGCGCCGCGTTTCAAGGCGCCGATGGCCGCTTCAATGCCGACATCGCCGCTCATGACGATCACGTCGCCCTCGATGCCGCGCCGGTTGATGTGGTCCATGATCTCATGGCCATTCATGTCGGGCAGGCGCAAGTCGAGCAGGATCAGGTCGAAGCGCAGTTTCGACAATTGCGCCAGTGCCTCGCTGCCGCAAGTGGCCGTGTGCAGCTGGTAGCCGCGGTCCTTCAGCAGCTCGTGCAAGGAAGCGAGCAAGCGCGGTTCATCGTCTACCAGCAGGATGCGCGGGCTATTTTCCTGGTCAAACGGGATGGCGGAAAAATTCATGGACGTTACGAAGATAGAGCAGTATTGCCGAGCACGGGCACGGCCGTGGAACTGCTGGCGGCACCCTGATGCACGGGTACGGGCACGGGCAGCAGGATTTCAAACGAAGTGCCGAACTTGCTGCTGCGGCAGCCGATCACGCCATGCATGCGGGTCACCAGATCATGTACGATGGACAAGCCCAGGCCGTGATGCGCACCTTCCTTGGCGCTGCGCACAGGCGAGAACAGATTAGCCAGCACCTCGGGCGCCAGGCCGGCGCCATTGTCGCTGACGCATAGTTCCAGATACAGGCGCCTGTCGCGGTTGACGTGGCCATGGTTCGTCACCTCGATACGCCCGCCATCAGGCAAGGCTTCGACGGCATTTTTCAATAGGTTGAGCAGGATCTGCTTGAGCATGTCGGCATCGGCTTCCACCGCGCCAGGCGCGTCGTGCATGCGCGTTACCACCTCGACCTTCGAAGGCAGAAATTGCGTCGCGCGAAACAGTCGCAGCACATCATCGACCACGCGCGCGCAATCGGTGACGCCGCCGGCTGCCACCGGCTGCAGATCGGCCAGGCCGTTGATCAACTGGCCGACCCGGTCGATTTCCTCGTTCAGGATCGACATCTCGCCCGTCACCGGCTCCTGTTTCTCCAGTTTGTGATCGAGCACGCTCAGGTAGTTCTTGATGATGGACAGCGGGTTATTCACCTCGTGCACCAGGCGGCGCGACGCTTCACGGTATTCCTCGGCCACGTGATCGAGCTGGCGCCGCGCCAGGCCCCGCGCGCTGATCGCCGTTTCCAGCGCGCTGGCGGCCTGGTTGCCGAAGGCGCGTAAAAAGCCTTCGCGCTTCTGGTTGGCGGGAATCTGCCACGCCGCCACGCCGGCTATGAGCACGCCCAGGCTGCGCTGCCCCGCCACCAGCGGCAGGCATACCAGGCTATCCGTGCCGAGGATGCGGAAAAGCTGCTCTTCGACGATGCCCAGCGCAGGCATGTCGCGTTTCAAGAAGGCCAGCTTGCATTCCAGCGCAGAAGCAGCCAGCGGCCCGCCCTTGGCCAGCGGTATGGAAAAACCGGCCAGGCGCTGCTGCTGTTCGCCCGCTGCCGCTCCCACCAGCGCATGGGCGGTGGGGTTTTGCAGCAGGATGACGGTGGTTTCAAAATCGAACAGGATGCGCGCCGAGCGCGTGATGGCTTCCAGCAAATGGGTCTCCCCCTGCTGGCGCGCGAAGGTTTGCCCCACTTCCGACACCAGCACCATATTGCGCACGTCATCGGACAGGCGCTGCTGCACCGGATCGATGGCTGGCGGCGCGAACGCGGGCGGCACGGCGATATCGTCGGCGCCAGCGAGGTCGATACCCAGGTGCTGCGCGGTCTGCGCCACCTTGCGCGCAACGCTGCCGATCAGTGTTTCCAGCACCTCCTCGTCCAGCGCACACAAGCGCGCCGCCTGCGCAATCGACTCTGCATCGTCGGCATGGCAGCACAGCAAATGCGCCAGGCGCACGATGCGGATCAGGGGGTGGCTCGCTTCCAGGCGCGCCAGCGGTTCGTGGTGATACAGCACGCTGTCGGCCAGGAAGGAATCGAGGTGCCAGCGTTCAATCAGCCAGGCGCCCGCTTCGGCATGCGTGATCTGCAAGGTGCGCTGCTCCACCGCGCACAGGGCGGCATCGTCGCGCGCCGTGAAGTTGAAGGCATATTCTTTCGGCGCCGTGGCCAGCAGGGCCAGGCGCCCCACGTTATGCAGCAGGCCTGCCAGATAGGCTTCCTCTGCGTGCGGATACGCCATGGCCTTGGCCAGCGAACGCGCCATCACGGCAGCCGACAGCGAACTTTTCCAGAACGCGCGCAAGTCCGTACTGCCGGAATGGGGGAAACTGTTAAAAGTCTGGAATACGGATTCGCTGATGACCAGGGTTTTGATCATGTCCGTGCCCAGCGACACGAGCGACTGCTCCAGGCTGACGACCTTGCCCTGGCGATGGTAGGCGGAACTGTTGGCCACGCCGAGGATCTTGCTGGTCATGCCCGCATCCTTGGCGATCAGGGCAGCCAGCTCCGGCATGCCGGCATCGTCTGCCTGCAAGTGGGCGATCAGCTTGATGAGGATCTGCGGCATGGCCGGCAGACGGGCAATCAACAGGCGATTGCGAATATCTTGATCAGATTGATGCATCGTATCAGGCATTGCCGGTTCGAAAAGGAAGCGCGCTCAGCAGCGAAGCACGGCCGCGTTCAGAGGAATCCTCCACTCCTGTAACCAAAAAATAGACTGCCTGAGAGGATGCCGGGAAAAGTCATCTTATCATAAGCGCCGGAAATTACTTGCAATATAGAAAATTAAGTTGAAATAAATCCAGCGTTCTACTGTGGAAACTTATTCCTTCAGGGAACCGAGCAAACGGTGGCGGAAGCGCCGCGAAACCAGCCACAGGATCAGCGCCAGTGCCGTAACCGCCAGTTGCCCCGACGCCAGCCACAGTACGGAGCCGGACAACAGCGGCGAAATGACGCCGGCCACCACCGCGCCCAGCAAGGTAGTGGCAAACGACTGGCACGACGCGACCGTGCCGCGTATATGCGGGAACAGGTCCAACGCCAGCAGGGTCGCGCCCGGCCCCACCAGCGACATGCCGAAGGTATAAAAGAACAAGGGCAGCACCGACCATGGCAGGGACGGCGGCAGGAACAGGTGGTACACGACATTGACGCTGGCGGCGCACAGCAGGAAGGCAAAGCCGATGCCGATCTGGCGCGCGAACGTGACCTTGCCGGCGATGCGGTTGGCGACCAGCGCCCCCATGAAAATGCCGCTGACGCAGGGAATGAACAGCCAGCCGAATTGCGACGGCCCCAGGTGCAGCTGCGCGGGCAGCATTTCCGGCGCTGCCGTGATGAACAGGAACAGGCCCGCAAAATTGAGGGCGACGATGCCGGCCTTGATGTGGAACAGGGGAGAGCGCAGGATCTGGCCATAGCTCGACGCCAGGAAACGGGGATTGAAGGGCTGGCGTTTTTCCATCGGCAGCGTTTCGGGCAGGCGCCAGTAGCAAAATCCCAGCAGGATTACCGTGTAAAAGGCGAGGAACAGGAAAATCGAGCGCCAGTCAAACCAGATGACGATCCAGCCACCGAGGATGGGCGCCACAGCCGGGGCGATGGAAAAGATCATTGTCACCAGCGACAGCAGGCGCGCCGCAGCGGCACCGGCATACAGGTCGCGGATGATGGCGCGGCTGATCACCACGCCTGCGCCCGCCGAGACGCCCTGCATGATGCGGAAGAACCAGAGATAGTGGACCGTGTGCGCCGAGGCGCAGCCGAGCGAGCCGATGGCAAACATCAGCAGCGACACGAGGATGACGTTGCGCCGGCCGAAGGCGTCCGATATCGCGCCATGCCACAGCACCATGCCGGCAAAGGCCAGCATGTAGAACGTCAGCGACTGCTGCACTTCCAGCGGCGACGCTTGCAGCGAACCCTGGATCGCGCCAAACGCGGGTAAATACGTGTCGATCGACAAAGGCCCCAGCATCGACAGGCCGGCCAGCATCATCGCCAGCGCACCCCGGCTAAGCGGCGCCATGTGGCTAGGAGTCGGAGGCGGAACGGACGTGACCGGGTCGGGCGGCACATCGGCCGGAGGCGTGGGAAACATGGTGAATCCAAGGTGACACATCCGGCTTTCTCAGGTACCAAAATACCTGAGAAAACCGTAGCGAGCGGAAGTGAATTGTGGCCGAGAGCGGAACCGTACTTTAGTACGGTGAGCACCGCAGGCCGCAAGTCACGACGCGCAGTAGGTTTAATCAGATATTTTTGGGCTTGGCTTCTTCGCGGCGGTTATATCCTGCGACCATATCGAAACGGAACAAACGGCATTCCAGCGCGCCGTTGAAGAATGGCGTCTTGCGCGCTTCCTTCAAACGCAGCAGCTTTGGCAAGCCCAGGTCTGCCGTGAAGAGGAACACAGTCCAGCCGGCGAAGCGCTGTTTCAGGGTGGTGCCCATGGCCGAATAGAAGGAGGTCGACAATTCATCTTCCGGTATGGTGCTGTCGCCGCGCACGCCGATACGTTCGCCGTACGGCGGGTTGGTCAGCATGATGCCTGGCACATCGCTTGGCGGCTTGACTTCCTGCGCCTCGATCTGTTTCAGCGGCACCTCGAAGCGCACGCCGGCGCAACGCAGGTTGTGGCGCGTCATGGCCACCATATCTCCCGAAATATCGCTGCCGAAAATGGTCGGCTCGGCCGGCAGAGGATTGGCCTTGATGGCGTTTTTCATGGCATTCCACGGCGCCGGATCGAAGTCGTGGAAGTTTTCAAAGGCGAATTGGCGCGTAGCGCCCGGTGGAATACCCTGCAGCATCTGCGCCGCTTCGGCCAGGATGGTGCCGGAACCGCACATCGGGTCGAACAGCACCATGCCCGGCTTCCAGCCCGACACGCGCAGCAGCCCAGCGGCCAGGTTTTCGCGCAGCGGCGCGTCGCCCGTTTCTTCGCGCCAGCCGCGCTTGAACAGGGCTTCGCCCGAGGTATCAAGATAGACAGTGAACGTGTTTGCGTCGAGGAAGCCGACGATGCGCATGTCCGGCGTCTTGGTGTTGACTGAAGGACGCTCGTTGAACTGGTCGCGGAAGCGGTCGCAGATCGCATCCTTGATTTTCAAGGTGGTAAATTCCAGGCTGCGCAGCGGCGACTTGACGGCCGTGACGTCGACGCGGATCGTGTGATGCACGCCGAACCAGTCTTCCCACGGCTGCGCCAGGGTCAGGTCATAAATATCGTTTTCCGTCTTGTAGCCGGAATGGGCCATGCGCATCAGCACGCGTGAAGCGATACGCGAATGCAGATTGATGCGGTAGGCATCGAGCAGGTCGCCCGAGCAGTGTACGCCGCCCGGCACCTGGTTGTGGACCTTCATGGTCGCACTGTCCTGGGCGATCTCGCCCAGTTCCTCGGCCAGCGCCGCTTCCATGCCGCGCGGGCATGGGCAAAAATATGAAGCCATGGTTGGTGTACCCTTATTCCATTGTGTTGAGCGCCCGCTAGATTACAGGCGCTGCTTACTACGTTAAAAAATACTACGTTAAAAACTGCTCTTGCTTTACTACCCTGCCAGCGCCCGCTCGACAAAATCAAGGCGGTCCTGGCCCCAGTATCCATCGCCATCGACGATGTACCACGGCGAACCGAAGACGCTGGCGGCGGTAGCCGCTTCCGTGTTGGCGTCGTATTCCGCCTGCACGCTGGCCGTCTCCGACGTCTTCAGCAACTGGCGGCCTTCGAAACCGGCGTCGGTGGCAAGCTGCACCAGGGTGTCTTCATCACCGATATTGCGCTCTTCGGCCCACAGGCCGCGCATGATGGCATGTGCCAGGTTCAGCGACGCCTCCACGCCATGCGCCAGGCGCGTGGCGATGATCAGCTTGGCCGCTGCTTCCGGCGAGACGGGAAAAAACTTTGGCTGCACATTCAGGGGCACCTGCAAGAAGGCCGACCAGCGCGCCAGTTCGGCCAGGCGGTACGCCTGGCGCTGCGGTGCACGCTTGGCCAGCGGCAAGCCGCCCGACACGCTGAACACTTTGCCCAGGTCGAAGGGCCGCACATCGATCTGTGCGCCCGTCTTCGCGGCGATGGCCATCAGGCGCGCGTGGCCCAGATACGTCCACGGCGAATGGGGTGCGAAGAAATACTGGACGACTTTGTTCTGGCGTGCACTCATCTTGTCTCCCTTAGAAAGGCTTGACCACGACCAGCACGACGACGGCCAGCAGCATCACTACCGGCACTTCATTAAACCAGCGGAACCAGGTGTGGCTGCGCTGGTTGACGCCCTTTTCGAACTTGCGCAAGATGGCGCCGCAGGCGTGATGATAACCGAGCAGCAGGACCACGAACGTCAGCTTGGCGTGCATCCAGCCCGGTATCTTCATGCCGCCTTCGCCACCGCCATACAGCATCCACAGCAGCACCAGGCCCAGCACCATCGCCGGCAGCGCCAGCAATGACATGAAGCGGTACAGCTTGCGCGCCATCAGCAGCAGGCGCTCGGTGGCCACCGTTTCCGTCTCCATCGCCAGGTTCACGAAAATGCGCGGCAAATAAAACAGGCCGGCAAACCAGGACATAACGAAGATGATATGGAAGGCTTTAGTCCAGAGAAAGAGCATGGAATTCCCAGTGTCAGAAGTATCGAAGAACGAGAGAACGGGCCGCTTCGTGGGCCGCCCGCAAAGGAATATTACTTGCGTACCTCGCCGTGGCCGAAGACCACGTATTTGAGCGAGGTCAAACCTTCCAGCCCAACTGGGCCACGCGCATGCAGCTTGTCGTTCGAAATGCCGATCTCGGCGCCCAGGCCATATTCAAAACCATCGGCGAAACGCGTCGAGGCGTTCACCATCACAGAGGCCGAATCGACTTCGCGCAGGAAGCGCAGCGCATCGCTGTAGTCTTCCGTGATGATGGACTCCGTGTGCTTGGACGAATACGCGTTGATATGGTCCATCGCTTCGTCGATGCCGTCGACCACTTTCACCGACAGGATGGCCGCCAGGTACTCGGTGCGCCAGTCTTCCTCGGTGGCGGGCACCAGGTGCGGGTAGCCGGCGAGGATGGCGTAGCTTTCCGGGTCGGCGCGCAACTCCACCTGTTTGGTCAGATACAGTTCGGCCAGCTGCGGCAGCACTTGCGACGCGATGGCGCGCGACACCAGCAAGGTTTCCATGGTGTTGCAGGTGCCGTAGCGGTGGCACTTCGCATTGAAGCCGATATCGATCGCTTTCTTGATATCCGCCTTGGCGTCGATGTAGACGTGGCAAATGCCGTCCAGATGCTTGATCATCGGCACGGTGGCCTCGTCCATCAGGCGCGCGATCAGTCCCTTGCCGCCGCGCGGCACGATAACGTCGACGTATTGCGGCATGGTGATGAGGGCGCCGACGGCGGCGCGGTCGATGGTGTCGATCACTTGCACGGCGTCCTGTGGCAGGCCGGCCCCCGCCAGCCCTTCCTGCACAAGCTTGGCCAGCGCACGGTTGCAATGGATGGCTTCCGAACCGCCGCGCAGGATCGTCGCGTTGCCGCTCTTGATGCACAGGCCGGCCGCGTCCACCGTCACGTTCGGGCGCGCTTCATAGATGATGCCGATGACGCCCAGCGGCACGCGCATCTGGCCCACCTGGATGCCCGTTGGACGGAATTTCATGTTCGAGATTTCGCCGATCGGGTCGGCCAGCGCGACGATCTGCGTCAAGCCTTCGACCATCGTGGCGATGGCCGCGTCGGACAGGGTCAGGCGGTCGAGCATGGCCGGCGCCAGGCCGGCGGCAGCGGCCGCGTCGAGGTCGCGCTGGTTGGCCGCGCGCAGCAGATCCGCATCGCGCACGATGGCGGCGGCGATCAGGGTCAGGGCGCGGTTGCGCGTGGCGCTGTCGGCACGCGCCATGGCACGCGATGCGGCGCGCGCACGCGTGCCCACGTCCTGCATATATTCAGTGATGTCCATGTTCGTATCCACCATGTCTCTATCCAAATTTATAAAAACCTAGCCTCGGGCGACCTTCAAGCCTAACTGCAGCATGGCATCCCAGGCATCGCCCGCGTAACCCTTGGCACGCAAGCCCTTGATCATCTTGTCCACCTGCGCCGCCTGCTGCAGCGCCGCTACCAGCACGGGCAGCGAAATGCGCCGCAGGGCCGGCTCCATCATGCGCTCACGCGGGCCCCAGATACGGTATTCTTTCAGCAGCGCGCCCAATGGACGCCCTTGCGCCATGCCGGCCTTCAATTTTAACAGCGTGCGGATTTCTTCGGAGACGGCCCACAAGACCAGCGGCAGCGCCTCGCCCTCGCCTTTCAAGCCTTCAAGCATGCGCACCAGGCGCGCCGGGTCTCCGGCCAGCATGGCTTCGGACAGCTTGAAGACATCGTAGCGGGCCACATTGAGCACCGCATCCTGCACTTGTTCATACGTCAGCTTGCCCGCTTCGTGCAGCAAGCCCAGTTTCAAGATTTCCTGGTGCGCCGCCAGCAAATTTCCCTCCACCCGCTCGGCGATGAAGTCGATGCTGGCGCGCTCGGCGCTTTGCCCCTGCGCGGCCAGGCGCTGGCTGATCCAGGCCGGCAGCTGCACCCGCTCCACATTCGGAATGTCGATATACACGGCCGCCTGCTGCAAGCTGGCGACCCAGGCCGCCTTTTGCGTGGCCCAGTCCAGCTTGGGCAGGGTGATCAGGGTCAGGTTGTCGGGGCTGAGATTTTTCGCGTAGCTTTGCAGCGCCGCGCCGCCATCCTTGCCCGGCTTGCCGGTGGGGATGCGCAGCTCGATCAGTTTTTTATCCCCAAACAGCGACAGCTCCTGGTTGGCCGCCAGCAGTTCGCCCCACTTGAAACTGCGCTCCACGCTCAAGACTTCGCGCTCGGAATACCCCTGCGCGCGCGCCGCGCGGCGGATCTTGTCGGCCGCTTCCAGCGCCAGCAGGTGTTCATCGCTGGTAATCACATACAGCTGCGCCAACGGCTTGGCCACATGCCCATCGAGCGCGTCTATCCGCAATTGCATGGCGTCCCCGTTACTGCTGCGGGGCCGGCGCGACCGGCGTCACGGGCGCCACTGGCGCCACCGACATGGCCGGCAGCACCGGCTTGATGGCCGCCAGGCGGCGCATGATCTGCTGTACCAGGTCATTGCGCATGTCGCGGTACAGCTGCGCTTCTTCCGTTTCCTTGGCCAGCACCTGCGATTCGTTGAAGGTGATCGGACGATTCAGGCTGATGGTGGTCGGCGCCAGCAACTGGTTACCGGCCTTGTCGAGGACGCGGAAATTGATCGAATACCCCAGTTGGTATTCGCTCACGCGGCCATTGCTGTTCAGCGACAGAATGGTCTTGGTACGGTTCCTCTCCGGATCGCTGAGCACCTCAAGGACAGCGTCGGCGCCATCCTTGGTGTCGACTACTTCCGTGCTGCCGATGGCGCGGATATAGCGCTTCAGGTCAATCGCCAGCGGCGACGTATTGGGCAAGCCGATATACATCGTCGCGAAAGGCAGCATGAAGCTGCCATTCGAGCCGCGCAAGTGAAAGCCGCAGGCCGACAGCAGCATGGTCAGGGCGATGGCCAGCATGGCGCGCCATGCGCGCCCGCCCAACAGCGATACTTGAGAGGAAGTCGTCATGATTACACCACGATGCTGATTAATTTGCCTGGCACGACGATGATTTTCTTCGGCGTGGTCTCGATGTACTTCTGCACACTCTCGCACGCCAGCGCGGCCGCTTCGATGCTGGCTTTATCCGCATCCTTGGCCACTGTGATCGAACCGCGCAGCTTGCCGTTCACCTGGATCATCATCTCGATTTCGGATTGTTCCAGGGCAGCCGGGTCCACTTGCGGCCACGGCGCGTTGAGCAAGTCTCCCTGCACGCCGGCGTAGCCCAGCTCTTGCCACAGCACGTGTGTGATGTGCGGTGCAACCGGGTTGAGCAAACGCAGGAAGATGGAAAAACCTTCGGCGATCAGGGCTTTCGACTGGGCGCTATCGTCCAGCTTGGCCGATTCCAGGGTGTTGAGCATCTTCATGCAAGCCGACACCACGGTGTTGTACTGGATGCGCTTCAAGTCGTAGTCGGCTTGCTGCAGCAGCTTGTGCAACTCGCGGCGCAGGTTTTTCTGCGCGTCACCGGTGGCTGGCGCAGGGCCGGCAGCCAGCGCAGCGGCAATGGTGGCCGACTGGGCGTAACCGAAGTTCCACACGCGGCGCAGGAAGCGATTGGCGCCTTCGACGCCGCTGCCCGACCATTCCAGCGTCTGTTCCGGCGGCGAAGCGAACATGGTGAACAAACGGGCCGTATCGGCACCGTACTGCTCGATTTGCGCTTGCGGGTCGATGCCGTTGTTCTTCGACTTCGACATTTTTTCCGTGCCGCCGATTTCCACCGGCTGGCCATCGGCCGCCAGGATGGCGCTTTGCGGACGGCCCTTGTCATCAAGGGTCAGGCGCACGTCGTCCGGGTTGAACCAGGTGGTCTTGCCTACTGCATCCTTGCGGAAGTAGGTTTCGTTCAGCACCATGCCTTGCGTGAGCAGGTTGACGAACGGCTCGTCGAACTTGACCAGGCCGAAGTCGCGCATGATCTTGGTCCAGAAGCGCGCGTACAGCAAATGCATGACGGCGTGTTCGATGCCGCCGATGTACTGGTCCATCGGCATCCAGTAATCGTTGCGTGCGTCGACCATGGCATCGGTCGAGCCCGGCGAGGTATAGCGCATGTAGTACCACGACGAATCGACGAAGGTATCCATGGTGTCCGTCTCGCGGCGCGCCGGTTTGCCGCATTGCGGGCAGTCGCACTGCAGGAAGGCTTCATATTTGGTCAAAGGGTTGCCCGTGCCGTCCGGTACGCAGTCTTCCGGCAGCACCACCGGCAAGTCTTTTTCCGGCACCGGCACCACGCCGCAATCGACGCAATGGATCATCGGGATCGGCGTGCCCCAGTAGCGCTGGCGCGAAATGCCCCAGTCGCGCAGGCGGAACGTGGTTTTCTTTTCGCCCAGGCCCAGTTCAGCCAGGTCGGCGGCCACCGCATCGACGGCGGAAGCGAAATGCAGGCCGTCGTATTTGCCGGAGGCGATGCAGACGCCATCCTTGCTGCCATACGATTCCTGCCAGGCCTCAAGCGAGAATTCCTGGCCCTTGACTTCGATCACTTGCTTGATCGGCAGATTGTATTTCCTGGCGAAGCCGAAATCGCGCTCGTCGTGCGCCGGCACGCCCATCACGGCGCCATCGCCGTAGGTGATCAGCACGTAGTTGCCGACCCAGACTTCGACTTGCGCGCCCGTCAACGGATGGGTGACGAACAGGCCGGTCGGCATGCCCTTCTTCTCCATCGTTGCCATGTCCGCTTCGATCACGGAGCCCAGCTTGCACTCGGCGTTAAACGCCGCCAGTGCAGGATTGCCTTGTGCGGCGTGGATGGCCAGCGGGTGTTCGGCGGCCACGGCGCAGAAGGTCACGCCCATGATGGTGTCCGCACGCGTGGTAAATACATACAGCTTGCCGTCGCCGATCAGGGTGCCGCTGGCATCCTTGATCTGGTGCGGGAAAGCGAAGCGCACGCCCGTCGATTTGCCGATCCAGTTGGTCTGCATGATGCGCACGCGCTCGGGCCAGCCCGGCAGTTTGTCGTCCACATACGCCAGCAATTCTTCCGCGTAATCGGTGATGCGCGCGTAGTACATGGGGATTTCGCGCTTTTCGATCGGCGCGCCGGAGCGCCAGCCGCGGCCATCGACGACTTGCTCGTTGGCCAGCACGGTCTGGTCGATCGGATCCCAGTTCACGGTACCGGTTTTCTTGTAGATGATGCCTTTTTCCAGCATCTTCAGGAACATCCACTGGTTCCACTTGTAGTATTCCGGCTTGCAGGCAGTCATTTCGCGCGACCAGTCAATCGCCAGGCCCATCGATTCCATCTGCTGCTTCATGTGGGCAATATTCGAATACGTCCATTGCGCCGGCGGCACGTTATTGGCCATGGCCGCGTTTTCCGCCGGCATGCCGAACGCATCCCAGCCCATCGGCATGAGCACGTTGTAGCCGTTCATGCGCAGGTAGCGGTACATCACATCATTGATCGTATAGTTGCGCACGTGACCCATGTGCAGCTTGCCCGAAGGGTAAGGCAGCATCGAACAAGCGAAATACTTGCCTTTTGGGAAACGCGGGTCGTGTTCGACGGCTTTATAGGCGTCGATCGCCTTCCAGTGCGACTGGGCGGCTTGTTCGACGTCGGCGGGACTATATTTATCTTGCATGATGGATGTGCGACCAGCGTGGCCCGGCCAAAAGTGAATATGAACCGAGCATTATACTGGTTGTCGCCGCCCGATAGCGCGGCGCGGCGCCCGCCCGGGCCGGCATATTTTTGCAGGCGCACAAATATGCTGTGTGATATATATGCAATCTTACTCTTTACATCAAAACCGGCCATGCTGAACTGCGTCGTTCAGCGAACCGACTTCACCCAAATAACAGGAGCAGAACATGATCAAGGGTTTGCGCACCGTCACCTATCCCGTCCCCGACCTGGACCAGGCCAAGGCCTGGTACAGCCAGGTTTTCAGCACGGCGCCGTATTTCGACCAGCCGTTTTATGTGGGTTTTGCCATCGGCGGCTTCGAGCTGGGCTTGATGCCCGGCGGTGAGCCAGGCACGCAGGGCAGCGTCACCTATTGGGGCGTGGAAGGCATCGAGGCGGAAGTCGACAGGGTCGTCGCGCTGGGCGGCACCCTGCACCACCCGATCACGGACGTGGGCGACGGCATCCGCACGGTGGAGTTGCTCGATCCGTTCGGCAACCAGCTCGGCTTCATCGACAATCCCCATTTCGATACCAACAAGGTGCTTTAAGTTGCTTTAAGCGGCCGCTTCGCCTTGCAGCCATCGGCGAAATTGCTGCAAGGCCAGCTTTTCATGCGCCGCCTCGGGCGTGATCAGGTAATACGCCCGCTGGCCGCGCAGTGGGCGCTCGCACACAATGCGCAGCTCGCCGCGCGCCAGTTCCGCCTCCACCAGCATGCGCGGCAGCAAGACCACGCCCTGGCCTTGCACGGCCGCCATGGCCAGCATGGAAAACAGTTCGTAGCGTGCGCCATAGCGCGCCAGCGCGCCATCGACCTGCATGGCATCGTACCACTGGCGCCAGGCGCCAGGGCGCGTGCTCTGCTGCAATAGCGTCAGTTCCAGCAAATCCTGCGGCTGCCACTGGCTGCGCGCCGCCAGCAGGCGCGGGCTGGCGACGGGGACGATTTCTTCATGCATGAGCAAGGTTGCCCGCGTGCCGGGCCAGCGCGCCAGCTGCTCGGGCGTGCCTGCATACAGGGCGGCGTCGTATTCCGTATCGGCAAACATGAACGGTTTTGTGTACGCATCGATATGCACGACGATATCCGGCTGCTCGGTGGCAAAGCTGGCCAGGCGCGGCATCAGCCAGCGCGTGGCAAAGGTGGGCACCGAGGCCAGCTGCAAGGTGCCGCCGCCGCCCTGGCGTGCCATGGTGTCGAGCGTGTCGCGCTCCAGGCCGTCGAGGCGGGCGGCGATCTGGCGCGCATACGCGGCGCCGGCGGCCGTCAGCAGTACGCCATGGCGCGTGCGCTGAAACAGTTGCACCCCCAGAAAACTTTCCAAAGAGGCGATCTGCCGCGACACAGCGCTTTGCGTCAGCGACAGTTCATGCGCCGCATGCGTGTAGCTTTGGTGGCGCGCGGCCGCCTCGAAACAATTCAGCGCTTGCAGCATGGGAATTTTACGGGTCATGGCGTGGGCAGCGGCTATCAAAGACCACAGTATGGCGCAAGATATGCGCCCGGCGCATGTCTGGGTGCGAATAAATCGTTTGCGCAAGGCCAGGCAAAAATCTACCATGAGTCTTATTCAATCTTCGCGCCGATCACCGGCGCTCACCTGCGAGGCCTGTGATGAGCAAAACTGCATTCGACTGGAATTCCCCCCTGCTGCTGGATGAACAACTGACGAGCGACGAACGCGCCGTGCTGGAAGCGGCGCGCGACTACTGCCAGGGCAGCCTGGTGCCGCGCGTGCTCGAATCGTTCCGCCACGGCCGCACCGATGCCGCCATCTTCCGCGAAATGGGCGAACTGGGTTTGCTGGGCACCACCATTCCCGAAGAGTACGGCGGCGCCGGCCTGAACTATGTCTGCTACGGCCTGGCTGCGCGCGAAGTCGAACGCGTCGATTCGGGCTACCGCTCGATGATGAGCGTGCAATCATCCTTGGTGATGGTGCCCATCCATGCCTTCGGCAATGAAGAGACCAAACAGAAATACCTGCCGAAGCTGGCGACCGGCGAATTCATCGGCTGCTTCGGCTTGACGGAACCGGATCACGGCTCCGATCCGGGCAGCATGGTCACGCGTGCGCGCAAGGTGCCGGGCGGCTACAGTATCTCCGGCGCCAAGATGTGGATCACCAACAGCCCGATCGCCGACGTGTTCGTGGTCTGGGCCAAGGACGATGAAGGCGCGATCCGTGGCTTCGTGCTGGAAAAAGGCTGGAAGGGCCTGTCGGCGCCGGAAATCCACGGCAAGGTGGGCTTGCGCACCAGCATCACGGGCGAAATCGTCATGGATGAAGTGTTCTGCCCTGAAGAAAATGCCTTCCCCGACGTGCGCGGCTTGAAAGGCCC
The DNA here is from genome assembly GCF_051380875.1 of Janthinobacterium woesei. NCBI lineage: Bacteria > Pseudomonadati > Pseudomonadota > Betaproteobacteria > Burkholderiales > Oxalobacteraceae > Janthinobacterium > Janthinobacterium woesei. The sequence goes on along the minus strand of NZ_JBNYXW010000007.1, from coordinate 124,906 downwards.
GTTCACTTGCCTCAACAGCGCACGCTACGGCATCGCCTGGGGCGCACTGGGCGCGGCCGAAGACTGCTACCTGAAGGCGCGCCAGTACACCATGGACCGCAAGCAATTTGGCCGTCCTCTTGCGGCCAATCAACTGGTGCAAAAGAAACTGGCCGACATGTTGACGGAAATCACCATGGGCTTGCAAGGCTGCTTGCGCCTGGGCCGCATGAAGGATGAAGGTTCGCCTGCCGTGGAAATCACCTCGATCATGAAACGCAACAGCTGCGGCAAGGCGCTTGATATTGCCCGCGTGGCGCGCGACATGATGGGTGGCAACGGTATTTCCGACGAATTCGGCGTCATCCGCCACCTGGTCAACCTGGAAGTGGTCAACACCTATGAAGGCACGCACGACGTGCATGCGCTGATCATTGGCCGCGCCATCACCGGCATCGCCGCCTTCAACTAATGGACGGACTCGCTTCCACCTTGCGCCCCGCGCCTTTGGCCGGCTTGCGCGTGCTGGACCTGTCGCGCGTGCTGGCCGGTCCGTGGGCGGGGCAAATGCTGGCCGACCTGGGTGCCGACGTGGTGAAAGTCGAGCAGCCGGGCCGCGGCGACGATACGCGGTCATGGGGTCCTCCTTACTTGCAAGATGAGGATGGCCGCGACACCGCTGAAGCCGCCTATTTCCAGTGCGCCAACCGCAACAAGCGTTCCTTGTGCATCGACCTGGCCGCGCCAGAAGGGCAGGCGCTGGTGCGCAAGCTGGCTGCCGAATCGGACGTGCTGCTGGAAAATTTCAAAGTAAATGGCTTGCAGCAATATGGCCTCGACGCGGCCAGCTTGCTGGCACTCAATCCGCGCCTCGTATATTGCTCGATCACCGGCTTTGGCCAGGATGGCCCGTACGCCGCGCGCGCCGGCTACGACTTTTTGATCCAGGGCATGGGCGGCTTGATGAGCATCACGGGCGTGCCCGATGGCCAGCCGGGTGCGGGACCGCAAAAAGTGGGCGTGGCGCAAACGGACATCATGACCGGTCTGTATGCCACCATCGCCGTGCAGGCGGCGCTGGCCGAACGGACACGCTCGGGCCTGGGCCAGCATATCGACCTGGCCCTGCTCGACGTGCAAGTGGCGGCGCTGGGCAACCAGGCGGCCAATTATTTGTGCGGCGGCAAGGTGCCCCAGCGCATGGGCAACGCGCATCCGAACATCGTGCCGTACCAGGATTTCCCCACCGCCGATGGCGACATGATCCTGGCGATCGGCAACGACGGGCAATTTTCCCGCTTTTGCGCCATCGCCGGCCATGCGCAATGGGCGCAGGACGAGCGCTTCGCCACCAATCCGCAGCGCGTGGCGCACCGGGCGACGTTGATTCCCTTGATGCGCCAGGCTACCGTCATGCGCACGACACAGGAATGGATTAGCGCCTTCGAGGCGGCCGCCGTGCCCTGCGGCCCAGTCAACCGCATCGACCAGGTCTTTGCCGACCCGCAAGTGGTGGCGCGCGGCCTGAAAGTGGAAATGGCGCATCCGACGGCAGGCACGGTGGCACTGGTGGCCAATCCGGTGCGCCTGTCCGGTTCGCCGGTGCAATACCGCTTGCCGCCTCCGCTACTGGGCCAGCATACGGACGAGGTGCTGCAGCATTGGCTGGGGCTGGAATCGAGCGAGATTGACGGCTTGCGCGAACGCAAGGTCGTCTAAAGAAAAACGCCGGCCAGTTGCAAAACTGTCCGGCGTTTGTCTTATGACTTCAGCATTATTTCAACATTACTTCAGCACCAGTTTCAGCGCCGGCTTTTCGCCATAATCGTCATAGCGTTCATTGATGCCGGCGATACAGAACGCCATTTCTTCCAACAAATCAGGCACTTGCGCCTTCATCGCCGCTGCGTCCTGGAGCACGATTTCCAGTACTTCGTTCGGTTTCAAATGGAACTGCGTCATGTTTTCGTCGTCGCGCAGATAGCTGAGACAATCGACCCAGGCATCCATGTTGTTGCCGTAAAACGCGGGGAAACCGAAAGCCTGCGCGCATTGCGCGTGAAAACTGGCTTCATCGGTGATGTCTTTTCCATTCAGGATGGCAGTGGGCATGGCGATGCTCCCCTTAGTTCTTCAGCGACAACACGTCCTGCATGTCGAACAGGCCCGTAGGCTTGTTGGCCAGGAACCGCGCGGCGCGCAGGGCGCCGTGGGCGTAGGTGACGCGGCTGCTCGATTTGTGGCTGATTTCGATACGCTCGCCGATGCCGGCAAACAACACCGTATGGTCGCCGACGATATCGCCGCCACGGATGGTGGCAAAGCCGATGGTCGACGGATCGCGTTCGCCCGTCACGCCTTCACGGCCGTACACGGCGCATTCCTTCAGGTCGCGGCCAAGGGCGCCGGCCACCACTTCACCCATTTGCAGGGCGGTGCCCGATGGCGCATCGACCTTGAAACGGTGATGCGCTTCGATGATCTCGATGTCATAGCCTTCGGACAGGCTTTTCGCAGCCAGTTCCAGCAACTTCATGGTGACATTCACGCCCACGCTCATGTTCGGCGCGAACATGATGGCCGTCTTTTCGGCGGCGGCGGCAATGGCGGCCTTGCCCGCGTCATCGAAACCGGTGGTGCCGATGATCATCTTGATGCCGTGTTCGGCGCAATATGCCAGGTGCTGCAAGGTGCCTTCGGGGCGCGTGAAATCGATCAGGTAGTCGGCGTTTGCCAGGCCAGTGGCCAGGTCGGACTCGATCAGTACGCCGGCGGGCTTGCCCAGGAAGGCAGCGGCATCCTGGCCGAGGGACGGCGAGCCGGCGCGGTCGAGCGCGCCAGCGAGCACGGCGTCGGACGCATTGCTGACCGCTTCGATCAGGATATGGCCCATGCGGCCGCTGGCGCCAGCGATGGCAATTTTCAGTTCAGTCATATTATTCTCTTACAGCTACTTATTATTTGGTGGGAGCAGGGACGGTTTCCGTGGCCGGTGCCGGTGCCACTACGGGCTTGCTCACAGGAATGGCGGGGGCGGGGGCGGCATCGGCCGGGACCGGCACGGCGCTAGGCACCACGGGCGACGGTACGGCTGCGGCAGGCACATCGGCCTTGGCAACTTTGGCGAACGGCGACGGGCCGGCGATGCGGTCGATGTATTCTTTCTCTGTCGGCAAATTGCCGCCTTCGAAGCGCTCGACCTTGCCATCCTTGCCAAAATACACGACTACGCGGCTGCTGGTGGTTTCGCCACTGCCCCGCGCCAGGCGAAATGGATAATCCCAACGGTCGGCATGGAAAATATCGGTCAGCAAGGATGTGCCGAGGATGAAGCGGACCTGGTCGCGCGTCATGCCGACTTTCAACTGGGCCAGCATCTCTTCGGAGATAAAGTTGCCTTGTTGAATGTCAGGACGGTAGGGCGAAAAAAACCACATGAATTTTTGCAGGGGCGTGATGGTGGTCGTCTGCGCGCCTTGCTCGGGGACGAGCTCCTTGCCTTCTTTTTGAGCAACGGCCGGCTTCTCGCCGAGGATGCCGCGGCTGGCACAGCCAGATACTGCCAGCGCCAGCGCGACACAGGCCATGCCTGCCACGACTGGTGCTCGAAATGAAAGACGCTGCCAGAGAGCTGGCAATACAGCCGGTGTTACGCGCATAAATGACCTCAATTTGATGAACAAAACGCCAGGAGTGACCGGCCAGCCAAAAAATGCTTATTTTGGCACTCCCCGCTAAAACGCTATATGATAAAGCACCTGATCCACATACGAGTAACAAACATGAGTAACAATCCTAGTGATCTCAAGGCAAGCGGCCTGAAAGCGACCTTGCCACGCCTGAAGATACTCGATATCTTCCAGAGTAGCCCGGTACGCCACCTGACAGCAGAAGACGTCTACAAGATCCTCCTGGCCGAGAATATGGATGTCGGCTTGGCAACTGTCTACCGTGTCCTGACGCAATTCGAACAAGCCGGCTTGCTCAACCGCAACCATTTTGAAACTGGCAAGGCAATTTTCGAACTCAACGAAGGCTCCCACCACGACCACCTGGTGTGCCTCGACTGTGGCCGGGTCGAAGAATTCTTCGACGAAGACATCGAAATCCGCCAGCAAAAAGTGGCCGAAGAGCGCGGCTTCAAAATTGCCGAACACGCCCTGGCCATCTATGGCAACTGCATCAAGACTGCCTGCCCGCACAAATCAGCCTGAAGCCTGCCAGCCGCGCCGGTCACCGGGGCGGCCGGAGCGGGCCAGTAACAACTCACAACACCTGACAAAACCGTAGCGAGCAGGTTTTTCCAGGTGTTATCAATGATGGCTGAGCGCGCTTGATAGCAGCTTGGCCGTGATATCGACAATCGGAATGACCCGCTCGTACGCCATGCGGGTCGGGCCGATCACTCCCAACGTTCCCACGATCTTGCCGTTGACTTCATACGGCGCCGTCACCACGCTCATTTCATCCATCGGCACCAGGTTCGATTCGCCGCCGATGAAAATCTGCACGCCCGTCGCCTTGCTCGACACGTCGAGCAGCTGCATCAGGCCCGTCTTTTGCTCGAACATGTCGAACATCTGGCGCAGCGAATGCATATTCGATGACAGGTCGCTCACGCTGAGCAAGTTGCGCTCGCCCGAAATCACCATATCGTCGCTATTGTCGGCCATCGCTTCGCTGCCCGCTTCCACCGCTGCCTGCATCAGGCTGCCCATATCGTCGCGCAACTGGCGCAGTTCGCCCTGCAGGCGCACGCGCACGGCATCGAACGACAGGCCGCCATAATTCTGGTTGATGTAGTTGGCCGATTGCACCAGTTGCGCCGGCGTATAGTCCGCCTCCGTCAGCAGCAGGCGGTTCTGCACGTCGCCGCCTGGGGCGACGATGACGAGCAGGATGCGTTTTTCCGACAGGCGCAGGAATTCAATTTGCTGGAACACCGATTCGCGGCGCGGGCTGAGCACGACGCCGGCAAATTGCGACAGCGACGAGAGCATCTGCGCCGCGTTGGCGATGGTGCGCTGCGGCTGCGGCGTCTGCAGGCGCATGCGCGACTCCACCAGGTGCTCGTCCAGATGCTTGACGGTGAGCAAGGTGTCGACAAAGATACGGTAGCCACGCGGCGTGGGGACACGTCCGGCCGAGGTATGCGGGCTGGACACATAACCGAGCTCTTCCAGGTCGGCCATGATGTTGCGGATCGTCGCTGGCGACAGGTCGAGGCCGGAAATCTTCGACAAGGCGCGCGAACCGACCGGCAGGCCGTCGGCGATATATCGCTCGACCAAGGCTTTCAGCAGTGTTTGGGCACGTGTATCGAGTTGCATGATGTTGTAGTTAAACCAATATTCTGTTGCGCAAGCGGCAGCGAAGGCGGCCCAAGGTGCGTCAACAGCTCCTAAGCTCCCATTATGCACGTTCGTCCACCTGGCGGCGATCAATCTTCCAGTTGCCTCTGCAGCCACAGCAGCAATTCATCAAAGTTGGTGCAGATAGCATCGGGCTGCACACCGGCCGCCAGGTGCGCATCGCTGCCCTTGCGGTTCATCCACACGGCACGCATGCCCGCCCCCTGCGCTCCCGTCACGTCGAAATACAGGTCGTCGCCCACATACACGGCTTCATGCGGCGCCACGCCCAGCGCGGCGCAACCGGCCAGGAAGATGCTGGCATCGGGCTTGGCGACGCCGAAATCGCTGGCGGCGATGGATGCCTTGAAATGCTGTGCCAGGCCGATCGTTTCAAGATCCGCATTACCGTTCGAGATGGAACCGACCAGCATACGCTGCTGCATCCAGGCCAAGCCGGGCAGCACATCGTCAAACGGCTGGACGCGGTTGCGCGCGGCCAAAAATTGCAGGATGGCGCCGTCGACCAGGGCCGGGTCTTCGCCGGCAGCCTCGAAGGCCGACAGCAGGCCCACGCGGCGCAATTCAATCAGGTTGCCATGAAAATGCGGTTGCGCATTGAGCATGGCCAAACGCTGCTGGCGCAGCAGCTCGATGGAAAACTGCTGCGCCACCTTGGGCGCATGCGTGGCCAGCCAGTCATGCAGCAGGGTTTCGGCAGCGGCGATCACGGGCGCGATGGGCCACAAGGTATCGTCGAGGTCGAACAGGATGGCCTTCGGTGGCACGGCAGTGTTGACAGGGGCTAAGAACATGGAACTCACGCAAATGGATGCCGCGCCATGGTGCGCAGCGGGCGTCTATTGTCGCACTGATCGCCGCCGTCAGCATGCCGGCGCTCCTGGCAGATGCGGCCAGGCCGGCGTTTCTGGGCGAAAAATTGTTACAGGGAGATACAAGGCAAGATCAATCCGCTTGCCAGATAGACTAAAATAGGCGCCATTCCAATGCGGCGCCAGCGTCCGCGTTGCGCTACCCTACCTAATTCGTTTTGGAGAATGTATGAAAAATTTGTACCTGCGCTCGATGCTGGCGGCGGCTTGCGCCGTCACACTGGCAGCTTGCGGCGGCAGCGGCGGCAATCTGTACCTGGGCGGCCAAGTGTACGGCCTGGCAAAGGATGGCCTGATTCTTAAAAACGGTTCGGAAGAGTTGCCGGTCACCTCGGGCTCGTCGAGCTTTTATTTCACCAAACTGATCAATACCGATGACCGCTACGATATCACCATCGCGCAGCAGCCAAAAGGCGCTGTCTGCCAGATTGCCAGTGGCAGCGGCAAGGCATCGAGCTACTCCGTGACCACGGCCATTGTCACCTGCACAACCAACACCTACCCGCTGACTGGCGCCATCACGGGCTTGACCGCAGACAAATTGACCCTGGTCATTGGCAGCAACAGCACCAGCCCGCTGGCCGGCGCCAACGCGTACACATTCCCGGCGGTTGCTGATGGTGCAGCATACAATATTTCCATCCTGACCAATCCAACGGGCCAGACTTGCCGTTTCGCAGGTTCCACCAGTGCTGACGGCCGCGATATCGTCGGCACGATGGGCTCCGCCGCCACGACCGCTGCCACACTGGTCTGCGCACCGCAATAAGCCACGCGATTCGTCACCACTATTTTGGAGAAATACATGAAGTTATCCTGCCTGCGTCCACTCGCCGCGCTGCTGCTGACCCTGGGACTGGCTGCCTGCGGCGGCAAGGCCTCGTATGATGTCAGTGGCACCATCACTGGCTTGAACAATGACGGCCTGACCCTGGCCAACGGTAGCGATACCGTCTTGCCAGCCGCTGGCACCACCAGCTTCACGTTCGCCAAGCGCATCGACTATGGCACCGATTACAACATCACCGTCACGAAAAATCCTGCCCACATGAATTGCAGCGTCAGCGGCGGTTCCGGCTCGGCTGGCCATTACCTGACGATCAGCGCGCTGGTTACTTGCTCGCAAAACGCCTACAGCGTTGGCGGCACGATTACCGGCCTGACAGTGGACGGCCTGGTGTTGATTAACGGCAATGCAACGACAACGGTAGCCAAGGATGCCACGGCCTTTACCATGAGCGGCGCGGTTGCCTATGGCACCAGCTATGGTATCAGCGTGTTCACCCAGCCAACCGGCCTGGTATGCACAGTAACGCCTGGCACCGGCACGGGCACCATGGGTGAAGCGAATGTGACCACGGTGCAAGTGGCCTGCAACCCGGGCTAAGCGGTGTGCTGGCAGCCGCGCAGCAGCTGCCAGGAAGAGATATCATGGAAATCTATAATTGATATTACAAATATAAATTGGAGTTATATGTGGCGATGCAGCATAATGCATCTGTCTCCTCCAACTCTTCCAAGAATTGGATTTAGCCCGCTTTTATCAGCGGGCTTTTTTTTGCCAAAAATTGCCTAAACGGCCGGCTTCTGCAAGCCTGGCTGCAGCATTTGCACGATGCTGGAGAAATCCTGCTGGGCATAACCGGCCTGCGCATGCAGTTGGTATAGCTGGCGCACCAGAGCGCCCAAGGGCGTGGGCGCGTTCGCCGACAAGGCCGACTGCTGCGCCAGGCCCAGGTCTTTCAGCATCAGCGCCGTGCCGAAGCCGCCGCTGTAGTTGCGCGAAGCGGGCGTGCCATCCATGACGCCCGGCCACGGGTTGTACACTTCCAGGGTCCAGTTGCGGCCCGAACTCTTGGCCATGATGTCGGACAAGACTTTCGGATCGAGGCCATGCGCCACGCCCAGGTTCAGTGCCTCGGCCGTGCCCGCCATCAAAATTCCCAGCAGCATGTTGTTGCAAATCTTCGCCACTTGGCCCGCGCCCGCCTCGCCCGCGTGGAAAATGTTCTTGCCCATCTTTTCCAGCAAAGGCCGCGCTTGCTGCAAGGCCGCGTCCGGACCGCCGACGATGAAGGTCAGGGTGCCGGCCGCCGCGCCAGCCGTACCGCCCGAGACGGGCGCGTCGATCATGGCAAAGCCCCGCGCCGTGGCTTCCTGCGCCACTTGCCGCGCCACATCGGCGGCGATGGTGCTGCAATCGATGAACAGGGCGCCCGGCTTGGCCGAATCGAGCACGCCCCCTGCCGCCAGGTACAGTTCCTGCACGTGCCTGTCGGCCGGCAGCATGGTGATGACGGCATCGGCCGTCTGCACGGCCGCGCTGGCGGAAGCGGCAGCGGTGGCGCCCGCCTCGACCAGGGACGCCACGGCAGCGGGTGCCAGGTCGAAGACGGAGACATGGAAGCCAGCCGCCACCAAATTGCGGGCCATCGGTGCGCCCATGTTGCCTAGGCCAATGAAAGCGATATGTTGCATAAAAATCTCCTGTAGCGCCTAAAAAAGCCCATGGCCCTGAGCATTTTTATGCACTACTTAAATGTTTAAATGGGTAGGTCGGCCAATGGATGCTGTGTCCACGGTGCCTTGAAATATTCCTCCAGATACGCTGCGCTGACGTCACTCAGGCTGCTTGGGCGCCATTGCGGCGCGTTATCCTTGTCGATCAGCAAGGCGCGCACGCCTTCCGCAAAATCGGCGTGAAAGCAACATTGCACGGCAACAATCAATTCCAGCTGGAATACTTGTGCCAGGCTCAGGTGACGCGTGCGCTCGCGCATGGCCCATACCAGGGCAGCCGAACTGGGCGCACCCTTGTCCAGCGAGTGGGCCGCCTTTTGCAGCCAGGCCACATCGCCGTCATAGGCGGCAATGGCAGCGACCACTTCGAGCAAGGTCGGTGCTTGCGTCAAGGCAGCGATGGCGTCGAAGTTGGCGCGCACTTCAGACACGGGCAACAACGATGCCGGCGCCGAAAAGCCGCGCAGCAAGCGGCTCAGCTGCTGGTGATTCGTTTGCGGGGAAACTTGCCACTGGGCCAGCGCCAACGCGTCGAGCACCATGGCGCGCTCTTCCTGGCGCAGGAAATAGTCGCCCAGGCCCGTAAACAGGGCATCGGCTGCATTCAAAGGCGCACCCGTCAAGCCCAGGAACAAGCCGCTGCGCCCCGGCATGCGTCCCAGGAACCAGCTGCCACCCACGTCGGGGAACAGGCCAATCGTGATTTCCGGCATGGCGATGCGCGTGCTTTCCGTCACCACGCGGTGGCTGGCGCCCGCCATCAAGCCCAGGCCGCCGCCCATGACGATGCCGCCACCCCACACCAGCAGTGGTTTTGCATACGTATGGATGCGGTGGTCGAGCCGGTATTCTTCGGCAAAGAAGGCCAGCGCCTGCGGGTTCGGCACGACACCGGGCTGCTGGGCGACGGCAGTACGCAAGCTGCGCACGTCGCCCCCGGCGCAAAAGGCCTTATCGGTCGATGATTGCAGCACCACGCAGGCGATCTGCGCGTCATCGGCCCAGCGGATTAACGCCTGATCGACGGCGCGGATCATCTCCAGGGTCAGGGCGTGCAGTGATTTTGGCGCATCCAGGGTGATGACGCCCAGCTTCATGCCGCCGGGACAGTCGCGCTCCTCGATCTTCACCGTATCAATCAGAGTGCTTTCAGCCATTCTTCCACTCCGCCGGACGTTTTTCCAGGAAGGCTTGCACGCCCTCTTTCTGGTCTTGCGTATCGAACAGGCCGAGGAACAGGGTGCGTTCATCGGGCAGGGAACTCACCAGCGGATGGCTACGCGCGCCCTGGATCAGGGTCTTGCACGCCGCCACGCTGCCGGGGCTCTGGCGCGCCACCTTGGCCGCCAGCGCCAGCGCCGTGGCGACACCCTTGCCGGTCGGCACGACTTCCTCGACCAGGCCGATGGCCAGCGCCTTGGCCGCATCGACCCGTTCGCCGCACAAGATCATGCGCTTGGCCCAGCCTTCGCCCACCAGCCACGGCAAATGCTGCGTGCCGCCCGCGCATGGCAGCAGGCCGACGGACGCTTCCGGCAAGGCCATCTGCGCGTGTTCCTCGGCAATGCGGATATCGCAGGCCAGCGCGCATTCGAGCCCGCCGCCCATGGCATAGCCATTGATGGCGGCGATGCTGACGCCGCGAAACGCGGACAGCGCCTCGAAGGCCTCGCCAAAGGCGGCCGCCATGGCGAACGCCGTGTCTTTATTGCCATCGGCAAACACTTTCAAGTCGGCACCGGCCGAGAAGAACTTGGCGCCCCCGCCCGTGATCACCAGCGCATACACGCCGGGGTCCGCGTTCAGGTCGGCCACCAGCTCCGTCAGGGCGCGCAGGCTGGCCAGGGTCCACGTATGGGCGGGCGGATTGTCAAGGGTTACCAGGGCCGTATGGCCATGGCGCTCAAACAGCAAATTTGTATACACTTTGGTCATCGCAAGGTCTCCGTGGCGCCGTCTTTCAGTATCGCTCGCGCGATAATCAGGCGCATGATTTCATTTGTCCCTTCCAGGATTTGATGTACGCGCGTGTCGCGCACATGGCGCTCGAGCGGATACTCGCGGATGTAGCCGTAGCCGCCATGCAACTGCAGGGCATCGTTGGCGACATTAAAACCCGCATCCGTGGCAAAACGCTTTGCCATGGCGCAATACGCGGTGGCGTCCGGGCTTTCCTGGTCTAGTTTCCAAGCGGCAAGGCGCACCATCTGGCGCGCCGCCACCAGTTCCGTCAGCATGTCGGCCAGCTTGAATTGCAGGGCCTGGAACTGGGCCAGCTCGCGGCCGAACTGCGTGCGCTCTTTCATGTACGCTTGCGCCCGCGTCAATGCCGCCTGCGCCGTGCCCACCGAGCACACGGCAATATTGATGCGCCCGCCATCGAGGCCCTTCATGGCAATGGCAAAGCCTTCGCCTTCCGCGCCCAGCAAGTTGCCAACCGGCACTTTCACCTGGTCAAAGCTGATGATGCGCGTGGGCTGGCTGTTCCAGCCCATCTTTTCTTCCTTCTTGCCATACACTATGCCGGGCAAGTTGGCCGGCACGGCAAAGGCGGAAATGCCGGCCGCGCCCTCGCCGCTCGTGCGCGCCATGACGATCAGCATGTCCGTCTGGCCCGCGCCGGAAATGAAGGCTTTCGTACCGTCAAGAACATAAAACTCGCCGTCTTTGACGGCTTTCGTGCGCAGGGAGGCCGCATCCGACCCCGCTTGCGGCTCCGTCAGGCAATAGCTGGCCAGCTTCTGACCGGCCGCCAGGGCCGGCACCCACTCATCGCACAGGGCTTCCTGGCCCCAGCGCGACAGCATCCAGGTGGCCATGTTGTGGATCGTGATATAGGCCGTGGTCGAGGTGCAGCCGCCTGCCAGCTCTTCAAACACGATGGCCGCATCCTGGCGCGACAGGCCCAAGCCGCCCCAGCGCTGTGGCGTGTACAGGCCGCAAAAGCCCATCTCGCCCGCTTTCGCGATCGTTTCCACGGGGAAAATCGATTCCGCATCCCAACGCGCTGCGTGTGGCGCCAGTTCGCCTTCGGCAAACGCGCGCGCCGCCTGCTGGAACTCGCGCTGCTCGTCGCTCAGTTCAAAGTCCATGCCGGCTCCTTATTTGAGGCTGATGGTGGTGTTGACCTTGCCCACCGAGGCCGCATCCGTGAACCAGCGCTGGGTAATCGTTTGCGTCTGCGTGTAGAACAGCACGACTTGCTTGCCGAACGGGCCCAGGTCGCCCAGTTTCGAGCCGCGCGAACCCGTAAAGCTGAACAGGGGCACAGGCACGGGAATAGGCACGTTGATGCCCACCTGGCCCACGTCGATTTCTTCCTGGAAATAACGCGCGGCCGCGCCGCTTTGCGTAAACAGCGCCGTGCCGTTACCGTTCGGATTCGCGTTCACCAGGGCGATGGCTTCATCAAGCGTGTCGACTTCGACGACGATCAGCACGGGGCCAAAGATTTCCTGGTCATACACGACCATGCCGGGTTTGACGCCGGACAAGATCGTCGGCCCGACGAAGTTACCGTTCGGATAGCCGTCGACCTTCACGTCGCGCCCGTCGAGCGTCAAGGTCGCGCCCTCTTCCACGCCCCTGGCGATCAGGCTGAAGACGCGCTCTTTTGCCGCGCACGAGATCACGGGGCCCAGGTCCGGGTTGTCCTTGCCGGCGCCCACGCTCAAGGTTTGCGCTTTGGCAGCCAGCTCCGGCAACCATGCGCGCGCTTCGCCTACCAATACGGCCACCGAGGCCGCCATGCAGCGCTGGCCGGCGGCGCCGAAGCCCGCGCCCAGCAACTGGTTCAGGGTCTGTTCCTTGTTGGCGTCAGGCAAGACGACGGCGTGATTCTTCGCGCCCATCATGCACTGCGCGCGCTTGCCGTTCAGGCTGGCGCGTTGATATACATGCGTGCCCACCTTGCTGGAACCGACAAACGAGATCGCCTTGATGTCCGGGTGGTCGCACAGGGCGTTGACCACGTCTTCGCCGCCGTGGATGACGTTCAGCACGCCAGCCGGGATGCCCGCCTGCAAGGCCAGGCGCACCAGTTTTTCCGTCACCAGCGGGTCTTGCTCCGATGGTTTCAGCACGAACGTATTGCCGCAGGCAATCGCCATTGGGAACATCCACAGCGGAATCATGGCGGGGAAATTGAATGGCGTAATGCCGGCGCACACGCCCAGCGGCTGCATCACGCTGTAGGTATCGACGCCGCCAGCCACGTTTTGCGCGTATTCGCCCATTTGCAAAGTGCCGATATTGGCAGCGTGCTCGACTACTTCCAGGCCACGGAAGATGTCGCCTTCCGCGTCGAGCAGGGTCTTGCCCTGTTCCATGGTCAGGGTGGCGGCCAGGTCGGCCATGTTTTCGCGGATCAACTGCTGCAATTTCAGGAAAATGCGCGCGCGCGCGCCAATCGGCGTCTTGCGCCAGGTCTTGAAGGCGCGCTGGGCCGAGGCGATGGCGGCATTGACTTCGTCCGGCGTGGCGAACGGTACACGGGCCAGCACTTCCTGCGTGGCAGGGTTGACGACATCGCGCCAGACGGTGGTGCGGGATTCGACCCACTCGCCATTGATCAATAAGGGAACGGTTGGAAGGTTAATAGCAGCAGTTTGCGTGGTCACTCGGTGTCTCCTGGTTTGAGGTATAGGTCTGTTTGCATTATTCGCACAATGTCCGCTGCAAACAAGGCGTGAAAATGCGAGATAATGCAAACACGAATCTGTTAATCTGCAAATATTGTAAATTTGCAGATTCCACAAAGGTCAGGAAGGAAACGCAATGGCAAAGGTTTTCATGGGCGTGCGCCTGCAGCGCCTACGCGAGGAACGGCGCATGACGCAGGTGGCGCTGGCCAAGGCGTTGGGCATCTCGCCCAGCTACCTGAACCAGATGGAGCGCAACCAGCGCCCGCTGACGGTGCCGATTTTATTGCGCATCGGCAGCGTGCTGGGTGTCGATCCACAGATCTTTTCCGAGCACGACAGCGCCAGCCTGGTGGCCGATGTGCGCGACGTCTTCGGCGAATTGCCCGATGCGCCGCCCACTTCGATGGCCGAGCTGAAAATGCTGGTGGAAAACATGCCGGAACTGGCGCGCTCGATTTTGCTCTTGCAGCGGCGCTACCGGGTGATGGCGGAACGGGCCGATACGCTGGCCGCGCGCCTGGACGACGGCAGCCGGGGCGCCAGCTCGGCGGCGCCGTCCACGGACGAGGAAGTGCGCGAATACCTGAACCGGCGGCAAAACTATATCGATGAGCTGGACCGGGCCGCCGAAGCGGTGGCCAGCGAATTCGATCCCGCCTTGCGCACGCTCGACGCGCTGCAAGGCCGGCTGCTGGAGCGCCACAATGTCAAAGTGCAACTATCCGATGGCGATGCGGGCATGGTGCGCAAGCACCGCTTTGATGCGCAACAACATATATTGTGGTTGCCCGATACCTTGACGGGCGGCCAGCGCGCGTTCCAGATGGCGGCGCAAATCAGCCTGCTCGAACACAGCGCGATGATCGACGCCCTGGTGCTGGCGGCGGGCTTTTCCGGCGCAGCTGCGCAAACGAGCGCGCGCCTGGCGTTGTCGAATTATTTCGCCGGTGCGCTGTTGATGCCTTACCAGCGCTTCTTGCAGGCGGCGGAAACGCGCGCCTACGATATCGAGCGCCTGGCGCACCAGTTTGGCGTGGGTTTCGAAGCCGTGTGCCACCGCCTGAGCACCCTGCAACGCCCCGATGCGGCGGGCCTGCCCTTCTTTTTCGTGCGCGTGGACCGTGCAGGCAATGTCTCGAAGCGCCAGTCGGCGACGGATTTCCACTTTTCGCGGGTGGGCGGCACCTGCCCCTTGTGGATCGTGTATGACGCCTTCAGCCATCCGGGGCAGGTGCTGACGCAAGTGGCCAGCATGCCGGACGGCTGCACCTATCTGTGGATCGCGCGCCAGGTCAGCACGGCCTCGCCCGGCTTCCGTGCGCCGGGCAAGACTTTCGCCGTGGCGCTGGGCTGCGACATTTCTCAGGCGCACCGGCTGATTTATTCGAAGGGACTCGATTTGCACGACCCCACCAGCGCCACGCCGATCGGCACGGGCTGCAAGGTGTGCGAGCGGCAGGCCTGCCCGCAGCGGGCGTTTCCCTCGCTGCTGTTGCCGCCACCGCCGGTATCGGCTTAAGACGCGTCGACGACCCTTGCCCGCAGGGCGTCGAACTGGGCGCAGAACTGCGCCCGCCAGTCGCGCCGCGTGCTCTCGTCGATCCAGGCCGCATCGAGGCCATTCAACATGAAGCCGCGCATGTCGTCCAGGCCGAAGCCGAATTCACGCATCATCATCCAGGCGCCGGTCGGCGTGACGTGGTGCAAGGTCGGGTCGTCCGTGTTCGGATGCAGTTTCAAGCCCAGCTTGGCCATGGCGCGGATCGGGTGATCCAGCGCCCAGCGCTCGGGCGCCAGGGTGCGCAAGTAATATGAATTGGTCGGCACCACCGTAAATACCAGGCCCCGCTCGACGCAGCGCTGCGCCAGTTGAGGATTATCAACAATCGTGTAGCCGTGGTCGACCCGGTCCACCTGCAATGCATCAATCGCCGTTGCCACGTTCATCCACGGCATGCCGAATTCGCCCGCATGGGCCGTGCACTTGAAACCGGCTTCGCGCGCGGCGCGGTAGGCTTCGATGAAGAGTTCAGGCGGGCGGTCGTTTTCGCGGTAATCGATGCCGATGCCGATGACTTCCGGCGCGCGGTGCGCCTTCATCCATTCCACCATTTGCACCGCTTCGGCCGGGCTGGCTTCACGGTCAATGCTGGGGATAAGGCGGCCGATCACGCCAAAATCGCGCTGCGCGTCGCGGATGGCGGCCACGATGGCGTCTTGCGCTGCGTCATAGCGGATACCCGAGATGCGCACGGTGCCGGTGGGGTTCCAGAAGAACTCCGCATAGCGCACGCCGTGGCCATGCGCGTCTTCCAGGTATTCATACGCCAGGCAATACAGGTCCGCAGGCGAGACGATCAGGTGTGCGTCGAGCGCGCGCAGCACGCGCAGCACGCCGACGGGCTTGTCGCCGCGCGTATAAAACGCGTCAATTTCTTCAGGGGTGACGACATTGCCCGTCTTTGCGGCCAGGTTGCGGAAGGTTTTCTGGCGCACCGTGCCGAACAGGTGGCAATGCAGCTCCACCTTCGGCATGGCGCGTAAAAACTGTTCGATGCTCAGGGGTGAAATAGACATGAAGCTCGTTTCGTGTAAGAGTGGATCAGGCAAGAATGGCCGTCAGGCGGCGCATCAGCAGCGCGATGGCGGCTGGGCCGTCGGCCACCATTGCCACTTGCGTGTTGATGGCGGCGCGGCGCGGCACGCGAAATTCGCACACCGTCATGCCGCGCGTCAGTTCGCCCTTCAATTCGATGGCCACGTGGGCCGGCAGGAACTGGAACAGCTGCGGCGCTTCCAGGTACAGGGCCACCACCGGGTCGTACATGGGCATGGGCACGGAACCGTCAGCACTGCGGATACGCACATACGCTTCCAGGTAGCCGGCCAGCAGCTGCGCACGCGGCGTGCCGATGGCGCGCAACTGCTGCACTTGCGCGTTCGTCACCAGCAACTGGCGGCACAGGTTCAAGCCGAACATGCGCAGCGCGATGCCGGACTTGAACACCTGGCCGGCCGCTTCCGGGTCGGCGTAGATATTGAATTCGGCCGCCGCCGTATGGTTGCCCTGGTCGCTGGAGCCGCCCATCAGGATGATTTCAACGATTTTTCCGGCGATATCGGGCGCGCGGGCCAGCGCTGTTGCAAGATTCGTCATCGGCGCAATCGCCATGATGGTGATCTGGCCAGGATGCTTGCGCACGGCGGCGATCAGCGCATCGACGGCGTGGCCCGCGGCATCCATGCTGGCGCCGGGCGGCAGCACATCGCCCGTGGTCGGCATGCCGCTCTCGCCGAGGATGCACTGCGCCGTCTCGATGACGCCCGCCAGCGGCTCTTCGCAGCCGCGGTAGATCGGCACAGTCAAACCATCATGGGCCTTGATGCGCAAGGCATTGTCGTAGGTGATGGCGACGGGCGCATTGCCCGCCACCACGCTCACGCCCAGCCATTCGATATGCGGATTGCTGCCCAGCAGCAACATCGTCAGCCAGTCGTCAAAACCGGGATCGGTATCGAGCCAGATCTTCTTCAAGGGTTTGTCCATGATGGTGTCCAGTGGAAATTAAGCAGCAATTAAGCAGCAATTAAGCAGCCAAACACAGGGCGCTGTCCGTGGGCAGCACGAAGGAAACGGCCGTGCCTTCGCGCCAGGTGGCGCCGCCGGCCGCGCAAATGCCCTTGACCTGGCCCAGCGGCGTTTGCAGCAGGTATTCGACGGTGTCGCCCAGGAAGCCCCGCGCCAGCACGGTACCCGGGTATTGACCTGCGGCATCGTCCGGCGCGCAGACGCGCACCTTGTCCGGACGCCAGCCCAGCACCGTGGTACCGGCAGCGACAGCGGCCGCATACGGCAGGCTGGCGCCCGCATGGTGCAGCGCGCCGTCGCGGTAATCAAACAGGTTTTCAAAGCCCATGAAGTTGGCGACGAAGCGCGTCGACGGCGTATTGAAGACGGCTTCCGGCGCGGCCAGCTGCTCGATGTGGCCGCTGTTCATGACGACGATGCGGTCCGACAGGGCCAGCGCTTCTTCCTGGTCATGCGTCACGTACAGCATGGTGATGCCCAGCTCGCGCTGGATGCGGCGCAGCTCGGCGCGCATCTGCACGCGCAGCTTGGCGTCCAGGTTCGACAGCGGTTCGTCCAGCAGCAGCAGGGCCGGTTCGACGACGATGGCGCGCGCCAGCGCCACGCGCTGCTGCTGGCCGCCGGACATCTGCGCCGGCAAACGCGTCTCGAAGCCCGTCAGTCCCACGGCGGCGATGACCGCTTCGACCTTGGTTTTCAGCAGGGCCGGCGCAACCTTGCGCAAGCGCAAACCGAAGGCGATGTTGTCGTATACATTCAGGTGCGGGAACAGGGCATACGACTGGAAGACCATGCCGATATTGCGCTTGTTCGGCGCCAGCTTGCCGATTTCGCGGCCATCCAACACGATGCGGCCCGATTGCAGCGGCATCAGGCCGGCAATCGCGCGCATGGTGGTGGTCTTGCCGCAGCCGCTGGGGCCCAGCAGGGAAATCAGTTCGCCCTGCTCGACGTGCAGGTCCAGGTCTTTCACCGAGGTGGTGTTCTTGGCGTAGCCGAGGTTCAGCTTGTGCAGTTCCAGATAACTCATGGTGTGTTGCCTCTTACATGTATTTAGAAATGCCCAGCACCTTCTCGGTCACCATCACGAATGCCATGGTGAACAAGACCAGCAAGGTCGACAGGGCAGCGATCGACGGGTCGAAGCTGTTTTCCATATGCCCCAGCATCTCGATGGGCAAGGTGCTGATGCCCGGTCCCGTCAGGAACAGCGAGACGGGCACCTGGTTGAACGAGGTGACGAAGGCGAGGAAGAAGGCGGCGATCACGGCGTTGCGGATATTCGGCAGCACGATCATGAAGAACGCCCGCAGGCGCGACGCGCCCAGGGTGATGGCGGCATCCTCGATATCGACGCGCAGGTTGACCAGGCTGGCGTACACCACGCGCACCGAATACGGTATCAACAGCGCGATATGGCCGATCAACAAGCCCACATACACGGGCGCATTGATGGTCAAGACCAGGTGGTGTAGCAAGCCCAGGCCCACCAGGATGGCGGGAATGATCAGGGGCGAGGTCAGCACCTGGCGGATGGCGCCGATGCCCGGCGGCGGCATGCGCGAAAACGCGTACGCGACGGGTATGCCCAGCAGCAGCGCGATGACGGTGGCAATCAGGCCGATTTCCAGGCTGGTCTGGAAGGCGCGGCGGAACTCGGGCGCCGCCCACACTTCGAGGATCCAGCGCAGCGAGTACGACTCGGGCGGGAAGGCCAGCGTTTCGCCGCCGGAAAACCCGGCCAGCACCACGATGGCGAAGGGGCCCAGCAGGAACAGGAACACCAGCCATAAGACTGCACGTGAGAATAAGCTTTCTTTCATGTCAGGCTTTCTTTCATACCGAGCTCCGGCTCGAGGAAATACGTTTAAGGCCGGCGTTCACCAGCAAAGTCATGCAAACGAGGATGACGGCGATCACATTGGCCGCGCCAAAGTCGCTCTCCACGCTGACCTTCTGGTACAGCAGGGTTTCAAGCATCAGCACCTTGGTGCCGCCCAGCAAGGCCGGTGTCACATAGGCCGTCACGCAGCCCGTAAACACCAGCGTGCCGCCGACCACCAGGCCTTCCTGCGTCAGCGGCAGGGTGACCTTGCAAAATACTTGCCATGGATTGGCGCCCAGGGTGGCGGCAGCCGGTTCCACGTCGCGCGGCAGGTTTTCCAGCGCGCCCGCCAGCGACATCAGCATCAGCGGCAGCAGCAATTGCAACAGGCCGACAAAGACGGCAAATTCACTGAACAGCAAGCGCAGCGGCTCTTCCGTCAAGCCCATGTTGACCAAGGCCCCGTTGACGGCGCCGTTGCGGCCCAGCAAGACGATCCAGGCATAGGTACGCGCGATGGGCGAGACCATCAGCGGCAAGATCATCATGCCAACCACCATGCCACGCCAGCGTGGCGACACGCGCGCCACGGCCTGCGCAGCCGGATAGCCGAGGATGATGGACGCTAACGTCACCAGTGCGGCGATGCGCAGGGTGCGCCAGAAGATGGTGCGGTTGAATTCCTGCGAGAAAAATTCGATGAAGCGGTCGAAGCCCCATTGCATGCCGTCGCCGACGCGGAAGGCGTCGACCAGCAAGGCCAGCACGGGCAGCAGGAAGCAAACGACGATAAAGATCAGCGCAGGCAAGACCAGCAGCAGGCCCAGGCGCTTTTTTGGATCAGCAAACATGGTGTTTTCTCCTCGTCACCACTATTTGCTCATGGCCTTGTTCCACTGCGTCATCCAGTTGGTGCGCTGCTTGAGAATGGTCTCGGGCTTGACGAACTTGAGCGAATTGATCTGGTCGGCGCCATACGTATTGAATTGCGCGGCCGCCACCGACAGGCGCACTTCCTTGTTGACGGGCGAGTCGACCAGGTTGGTTGCCAGCTGCGTCTGCACTTCCTTGGACAGCCAGAAATCCATCAGTTGATACGCCAGGTCCGCGTTCTTCGAACCAGCGACGATGCCCATCACGTTCATGCCGGCCGCCTGGCCTTCGGCCGGGATGCTCCACTTCAGGGGCAGGCCCGTCTTGAGCATTTGCGACCAGGTGAAGCGCGCCACGGGCGCGGCCCAGATTTCATCCTGGGCGAACAGGGCCGCCAGCTGCGCGCTGTTTTTCGAGAACGTGACGACGTTACCCTTCATGCCGACAATCTTGTTGAAACCGGTGGCATAGTCGTCCGTCTTGCCGCCCCAGGCCGCATCGGCCATGCGCAGCATCAGCGGTCCCTGCGTGGTGCTCACGTCAGGCAAGGCCACGCGGCCCTTCAGTTCAGGGCGCCACAGGTCCTTCCAGGACGTCAGCGGGGCGATCTTGTCGCTGCGGTACACCAGGCCCACCGAATACAGGGTGTAGCCGACGGCGAAGTTGCCGCCGATCGGGTTTTTCGCCACGTCATACAACGCTTTGTAATTGCTCAGCCTGGCGTAATCCATGGGCTGGATCACGCCCTTCTGCGCCGCTTCCAGCATGCCGGAATCGGACAGCAGCACCAGGTCGATCACCGGGTTCTTGCTGTGCACCACCAGCTTGGCGATGCGGTCCGCGTTATTCCCCGTTTCCACCTTGATATCGCAACCGCATTTGGCCTTAAACGGCTCGTACACATACTTCATGAACAAGGGTTGGGCAATCGGATAGGCCGAAATGACCAGCTCGCGTTTTTCCGCGTGGGCGGCGTTTGCCAGCAAGCCTAGGCTCAACGCCAACATGAGGTGCTTTTTCAAGATGCTTCCTTTCAGGGGGCGGCGCTGCAGGACAGCGCCTGTAAAGATGAGTCAGTCGTCAGAAATAATGTCGCATGCCAACAATCAAGACGCTTTGCGTCTTGCCACCGGAGGCGCCGAAACCGAACACGCGGGCAAACGTCGCATCGCCGGCGGCCTTCTGGTAGCTCCAGGTGACGGCGACATCGGTGCGCTTGGACAGGAAGTAATCGGCCTGGAAGTTGACCTGATGCCATTTCGGCGTCTTGTTGACCACATCATATTTTCCGGTGGTAAAGAAATACGATGCACCCAGGTTCAGCGCTTCCGTCAGCTTGTGGTTCATGTTCAGATCCACGTTTTGCAAGGTCAGATTGCTTTGATCCATGTAGTGGTAGCGCACGTTGGTGTACAGCGCGCCAAACTTGGTCCTGCCCACATTATAAAAGCCTCCCGTGCCGGCAATGGCCTGGCTGTTCACGCCGGCGCCGCTGACGGCGCTTTTGTTGAAGATCAGCAAGGAACTGCCATAGTCATTGCCGATGGCGCCATTCGGCGCTTCCGGGGCATTCGGGTGGTCCATCTTGGTATAGGCGACGGCCCAGCTGAAGGCATCGACTTTGTAGCCGGCGCCCATGCTGTAGACGCGGTTGCGGTTGGAATCTGTCGGATTTTCGCTGAAACCGTACAAGCCGGTGAACGACAGGTTGCTGATGTTCGGGCTGACATACTTGACGGCATTTTGCACGCGCAAGTTGTTGTAGCCATTGTCGTTGTCGCCGATATGCACGCCGTTACTGGCGATGACCACCGGGCCCAGCAAGTCCTTGACCGCTTCGTACTGGCGGCCCAGGGTCAGGGTGCCCTTGTCGTTGCTCGACAGGCCCACATACGACTGGCGGCCGAATAAACGGCCGCTTTGCGCTGCCACGCCCGTCATCACATTGAAACCGTTCTCCAGCACGAAGATGGCCTTGGTGCCGTCGCCCAAGTCTTCCTGGCCACGGAAACCGATGCGCGGATTCTGGTTGGTGCCGCTCAGCGCGTGCGTACGGCTGCCGTTACCTTCATCCGAGACATAGCCGATACCAGCCGACAACAAACCATACACTTGCACGCTGCTTTGCGCCTGCGCCGCTCCCTGCGCCGCCAGCAAGCCACCCACTACCATCGTTCCAGTCATCCATTTGTTCATCGCCGCCGCCCTAAAAAAGAGTAAACCCTGAGTTTTTTTGGAATTATTTTTGATTGCAATGTCCCTTGCATGCTGGCCGCCGCGAGTGCCGGCGCCGCCTGGCAAGCACTTCCCTGAAAATTGTTGCTTCCGAGACAAGTAAAGACCAGTCCAGAATATGGTAAATTGCAGGATAAGAAAATTTGTTTATTTTTATAAATCCATTACTTTTTCTAATAAGCAAACCAATGCATGAACTGAGCAAGAAAATTTCCTTACGACATTTACAAGCGTTTGCCACCCTAGCCCGGGTAAACAGCTTCAGCAAGGCTGCACAGGAATTGTGCGTGACCCAGCCGGCGCTCAGCGCCTCGATCAAGCTGCTGGAAAACCAGCTGGGAAAGAAGTTGTTTAACCGCACAACCCACCAGCTGGAACTGACGCGCGAAGGCAAGCTGGCGCTCGATTACGCCACGCATTTATTGAATACAGCGAGTAATACCTTTGCCGATATCCAGCGCGCCATCGGCAGCGGACGGCACCGCATCCGCATCGGCGCGATTCCCTCGGCGATGGCCATGACGGCGGCCGTGGTGGCGCGCTACAGCGAGCAGCATGGCGACGAGGTGGAAATCGTCCTATCGGACATGCCCAACGATGGCTTGCTGCATGCCCTGCATTCGGGCCAGCTGGACTTTTGCGTGGGTATCGAGGTGCCCGGTTCCGTTTCGCTCGAAAGCGTGGGCCTGTTCGAAGACGAACTGGTGCTGGTCACGGCGGGGCGCCATGCGCTGGCGCCGCTGAAGGAAGTGCGTTGGGAACAGCTGGCGGGCCAGGAAATCGTCGTGTTTACCAAGGGCAGCATCTGGGAGTTCGCCTCCAGCGCGCTGCGCCAGCATGGCTTGAGCCCGTCGAGCCTGTACCAGATGATACACAGCGAGTCGCTGTATGGCGTGGTGCGCGCCGGCATCGCCGTGGGCATCATGCCCAGCCTGTATACGACTTTCCTCAACGATGAGGAACTGCACGTGGCGCCGTTGCGCCAGCCCACCTGCAAGCGCAAGATCGCCTTGATGCGGCGCAATGAAATCAGCCGCAACCACCATGTCGACGATTGCTTTTCAGCCCTGCGGCAGGACCTGCAGCAAGTCGACCAGTGGTTTTAAGTTAACAATTACGCAGGCGCTTTTAACAAATTTGCCAGGGCCACATACTGCTCCAGGCCCACGGTTTCCGGGCGCAGGGTCGGGTCGATGCCGGCAGCCTTGATTTGGTCTTCCGTAAACATGCCGGCCAGGCAGTTGCGGATCACCTTGCGGCGCTGCGAAAACGCCTTCATGACGACCGCTTCCAGGGTGGCCTGGTCGCACGCCAGGCGCTCAGCCACGGGGATCATGCGCACGATGGCCGATTCCACTTTCGGCGGCGGGTCAAACGCCGTCGGCGGCACGATGAACAGCAGCGACATGTCATAGCGCCATTGCAGCATCACGGACAAGCGGCCATACGTCTTGCTGCCCGGCTCGGCCACCATGCGCTCGACGACTTCCTTTTGCAGCATGAAATGCTGGTCCTGCACCAGCGGCGCGAAATCGGCCAGGTGAAACAGCAGCGGGCTGGAAATGTTGTATGGCAAGTTGCCCACGATGCGCAGCTTCTGGCCGGCCGGCACGGGAATTTGCGCGAAATCAAATTTCAGCGCATCGCCCGAGTGGATCGTCAGCTTGGCCGGATTGAAGGTCTTTTCCAGGCGCACGATCAGGTCGCGGTCCAGTTCCACCACGTGCATCTGCTTCAGGTGACGCAGCAACTGCTCCGTCATGGCGCCCAGGCCGGGCCCGATCTCGACCATGGCATCGTCCGGCTGCGGTGCGATGGCGGCCGTGATGTCGTTCAGCACGAAGCGGTCATGCAGGAAGTTCTGGCCAAAGCGTTTGCGGGCAACGTGTTTCATATTCTGTTTTTCTATAAATGCGGGTAAGGCGCGGTGATGCGGATGAGTGGCTCAGGCGGCGCGGCTGGCGCGCAGCATATCGAGCGCCGTTTGCAGGGCCTGCTGCATGCTGTGGCAATCGGCCAGCCCCAGCCCTTGCGCGGCCAGGTCGAGCGCCGTGCCATGGTCGACCGAGGTGCGGATCAGCGGCAAGCCCAGCGTGATATTGATGCCGCGCCCGAAGGTGGCATATTTCAGCACGGGCAAGCCCTGGTCGTGGTACATGGCCAGCACGCAGTCGGCGTCCGCCAGATACTTGTGCTGGAACAAGGTGTCGGCCGGATACGGCCCGCGCGCATCGATGCCACGCGCTTGCGCCGCGGCGATGGCCGGCGCGATGACGTCGATTTCCTCGCGTCCCAAGTAGCCGCCCTCACCCGCATGCGGGTTCAGGCCGGTGACCAGGATGCGCGGCGCGGCGATGCCGAATTTTTGTTGCAAATCAAGCTGGAGGATATCCAGCGTGACGGCCAGGCTGTCTTGCGTGATGGCAGCCGAGACGTCTTTCAGGGGCAAGTGCGTGGTCGCCAGCGCCACGCGCAGGGTCGGCTCGCCATGGCCGGGTTCGCCGGCCAGCATCATGACCACTTGCGGCGTGCCGGTCTTTTCCGCCAGGTATTCCGTATGGCCGGAAAACGCCACGCCCGCGTCGTTGATCGTGCTTTTTTGCAAAGGCGCGGTGACCATGGCGCCAAACCAGCCCGCCGCGATGCCTTCCACGGCCGCGTCCAGGGTGGCCAGCACGGAACGGCCATTATCCTTGTCGAGCACGCCAGGAATGACGTTGTTGACGGTGGGAATGTCGATCACGGCCAGGCGGCCAGGGCCAAACTGGGGCAAGCCGCTGTTGCGCACGGCTTGCAGCGACAGCGCCGCCAGGCGGATGTCCGGGTCGATCAGGCTGGCTGTCAGCGCCAGGAAGGCGGCGTCGCCCAGCAAGATGCAGTTGACCTCGTTGCGCATGGCCCAGGCGGCACGGATGGAAATTTCCGGGCCGACGCCGGCAGGCTCGCCACAGGTGATGGCGATGGCGGGACGGCCTGGTGCAGACAAGTTACTCATGCGCAAATAGTCACTGAAACGATCACTGGTCTTCGGCGCGGAATTCGACGTAGGCGCGGTCGCGTACTTCACGCGCCCAGTTTTCCGTCGCTTCTTCCAGCTTGCGCTCGCGCAAGGCATTGCGCGCGGCACTGCGCTGCTTCTCTTTCGAAACGTCGTCGCTCTTGCGCTCCAGCACTTCGATCAGGTGGAAACCAAAGCTCGATTCGATCGGCTCGCTCACTTCGCCCGGTTTCAGGGCATTCATCGCCGTTTCGAATTCTGGCACGGTGTCGCCTGGATACAGCCAACCCAGGTCGCCACCCTTGGCAGCCGAGCCATCGTTCGAGAACAAGCGGGCCAGGTCTTCGAACTTGGCAGCCTTGTTGTCGAGGCGCTCTTTCAATTCCGCCAATTTACGCTTGGCTTCGGCAGCCGACAGCGCCGGCGTGATTTTCAGCAGGATGTGGCGGGCATGCGTCTGCTGCACGGCGGCCACGGCTTGCGCCTGGGCAGCGCTGCGGCGGTCCACCAGCTTCAGGATATGGAAGCCCGTGTTGCTCTTGATGATAGGCGTGATCTGGCCAGGCTTCAATTTCAGCAACTGTTCCGTGAACAATGGCGGCAAGCGGTCGCTGGCGCGCCAGCCGATATCTCCGCCGCTCAGCGCATCACTGGCATCGGAGTAGCTGGCAGCCATCTTGGAAAAATCGGCGCCCGTGCGCAGCTGGCGGCTGACTTCTTCGGCACGCGCGCGGCGCGCGGCGATCTGTTCGGGGCTGGAGTTTTCCGGGATGCGTACGAGAATCTGCGCCAGGTTCATCTCGACCTGTTCGCTGGCCGCCGCTTTTTCTGCTTCCAGGAAATTGTCCACTTCGGAATCCGAGATCTGGATCTTGGCGTCCACTTCATGTTCGCGCAGGCGCTGCATGATGATTTCATCGCGGATTTCTTCGCGGAAGGTCGCAAACGGCGTGCCTTCTTTTTCCATCTGGTTGCGCAAGTCTTGCACCGTCATTTTTTGCTGTTCAGCAATACGGCCAATCGCACGGTCCAGGGTCAGGTCATCCACGCGCACGCCCATTTCCTTGGCCAGCTGCATTTGCGCGCGCTCAACGATCATGCGTTCGAGCAATTGGCGACGCAGGTCGGCAGGATCTGGGACAGGAATATTCTGCGCCTTCATGCGCTGCTCCACGCTCTTGATGCGGGCCGCCACTTCATTGCGCGTGATCACGTCGTCATTGACGACGACGGCGATGGAATCGATGGTCTGGCCGCTGCTCGACTTTGGTGGCGTGAAACCCTTGGCCGGTGCAGGCGCGGCTACCGCAGGCGCAGCAGCAGCCGGCTTGGCGGCAGGCGCAGCCTGTTGCGCCCAGACACTACTGGTCGTGGCGCCGGAAATGGCGCACAACAGAACCGTTGCAATTTTGAGTTGGTGCATACTGGCATTACGCATAATGTGTAGAGCGCTCATGAGTTCAAGTGAATAAAAAAACCGGTTTGTGCCAGCGCCGGTGATACCGGCGGCGGCAACGGTGACCATCTTAACGGAGTGGCTGGCTCAGTGCCTGATAGCCAGGTATGGTTTTGGTAAATGTTTCCAGGCCATTTGCCCCCAGGCCCAGGCCGTTCGACAGGCCCGTCAATTCCAGCTGGAAGAAAATCGGTGTCGACGCATTCTTGGCCGAAGTCACGAAACGCTGCGCCCCCATGCGGAACACCCAGCAATCGCCCTTGTATTCCAGGCCGATCAGGCTTTCCAGCATGCGCCGGTCGAGCAAGGAATAACTGATGCGGCCCACGCCGTACAGGCGGTCCGTCAGCGGCCATTGGGTCGACACTTCGGCGTTGCGGAAACTACCACGCTGGAAACGATTGCTGAAATTCAATACTTTCTTCGGACCGGGCTGATATTGCATGGTGTATTGGTAGCTCATCAACTGGCGATCGCTGGGATTGTACTGCACCAGACTGTCGACGGTCCAAGTCTCCGACACGCGGCCCGTTGCCGCCAGCAAGATGTCCGAGCGCGACTGGTTGACCGGCGTGGTCGACGTGAGCTGCACGCGCTGGTCGGCAAAATAGAAACGCTGGCCGAACGTCAGGCGCATGCGCTCGGCGCCATCGGGCTGAAGAAAGCGCGAGACCACGGCTGCCGTGACCTGGTTGGCGTCGCCGATGCGGTCGCTACCGACGAAGCGGTTTTCCGTGAAGATCTGCGTCAGGTTGAAAGTACCGTCGGCCGTATCGAAGTTGGGGAACTGCGACTGGTCGCGGTACGGCGTGTAGACGTAGAACAGGCGCGGCTCCAGCGTTTGCGTGCCGCCCTTGGCGCCAAACAGGTTCGTATCGCGTTCAAACACCAGGCCGCCGTCGAGCGAGAAGGTCGGCACGGCGCGCGTGAGCGAGGTATTCGGGAACTGCGCCTGGGTCGTGGCGTTGTTGTCGAGCTGGTAGGCGCTGGCATTCAACATCAGCTTGGGCGTGATGAAATAACCAGGGCGGATGATAGGGAAACTCACTTGCGGCACGGCCACCACGCGCGATCCCTGCACCAGGGTCGGGTGCACGAAACGCGTCGCTTCCGCGTCGAACGACCAGTCGAAACCGCCCCAGACGTCATATTTGCCAGCATGAAAGTTGACCGAAGGCAAACGATCATATGGACGCGTGACGAACAGGCTGGGATCGGTGGCCGCATCGGGATCTTGCAGCACCTGGTAATTCTGCACGCGCGCCGTCAGGCTCCAGTCTTCGGTACGGTAATCGGTACGCAATTCGCGCAGCAACTGGCGCTCGGTGGCGCTGGCCACGTTTTTCGAAAAGTCGCTCGGATATTCATTGTCGGACGCTTCGCGCACATCCCAGCCATAGGTCCAGCCCTTGGCCAGCGCCTGCTCATGCTTGGACTTGATCATGTAGCGGTCGGTCTTGGTCTGCTTGTCGTTGGGCAAGTACTCGAACGATGTTTCGCCGCTGTACAAACCGGCATCGGTTTCGCCCAGGTAGCGCCCGATGGCGCCCAGCTGGATGCCGCGCCGCTGTATGTATTTGGGGAACAGGGTCAGGTCGCGGTTTGGCGCGATATTCACGTAATACGGGACCGTCAGCTCAAAGCCGTTCTTCGAGGCAAAACCTGGCGTGGGCGCCAGCCAGCCCGAACGGCGCGCGCCCGACAGCGAAAACGAGATGCCGGGCGTGCCGAGGATGGGCACGTCCTTGAAATAGATGATGGTCTTGCCACCGGTACCGACGTCACGGCCCGTATCGAGGTTCAAGGTGCTCGATTTCAGGTACCAGTCCGGATTCGGGCCCTCGCAGGTACTGTAGGTACCGTCAATGACATTGGCTTCGTCGGGATTGATGAAGTCGACGCGCTCGGCCTTGCCCTGGCCGCCGCCCACTTCGAAGCGGTAAGTCGGGTTGAGCAGGAAACCCTTGCCCGTTTCCATGTTCAGCTTGAGTACATCGCCCGTGTAATAATTGCCAAAACGCCACATCTTGATGTGGCCTTCGGCGTCGAACTGATCTTCAACTTGTTTGTAACAAGCTGTATCGGACGTCATTTTTGTGGTTTTTCCGCGCTCAATCACGACATTTTTGTCGAGATTGATCTCCCGTTCCGGCCGGCCGCTCATGCTTTCCGCCGTCATGACGGTGGGCGCATCCGGGTCTTCCACATGGACCGGACGCGGTACCTTCTGGGCGTGGACAGGCACCGTCGTGGCGGCGACGAGCGCGCTGATGGCGAAAGCCCAGCGCTGCGAAGGGGGGGAGGCCGAAAACCAGCTCATGAATTGGAAGGGGCAAGCACCATTGACAGGCGATTTTTTGATTTGAATCCCTTATTATATGGGAATCTGCACCATCAACCCGATTCCACAGGCCGCTTAATGTCATTCTCTTCCAATTCCTCCACCGCGCCGGCCCAAGCCGACGCTCGCCTGACCCTGTTGAAAGCCTGGTTGACCTCGCTTAACCTCGTCGCGCCCGATTCCGCCCGCCGCGCCTCCAGCGATGCCAGCTTCCGCCGCTACTACCGCCTCGACGTGCTGCCAGGCAATGCAACATTGCCAGCAAGTACACTGATTGCCATGGATGCGCCGCCCGAACGCGAAAACGTACCCGCCTTCATCAAGGTAGCCGGCTTGCTGAAGGCCGCCGGCGTATCCGTGCCCGAAATCATCGCGCAAGATCTGGACAACGGCTTCCTGCTGCTGACCGACCTGGGCACGAGCACTTATCTGGATGCCCTGAATCACGACAATGCCAGCGTGCTGTACGCCGAAGCACTGGAGTCCCTGATGAAGATCCAGCTGGCCAGCCAACCCGACGTGCTGCCCGAATTCGACCGCGCCTTCATCCTGCGCGAAATGAATCTGTTCCCGGAATGGTTCATCGGCAAGCACCTGGGCGCTACCTTGACGAATGTACAACAAGCCCAGCTGGACAAAGTCTTCGAGGCCATCACGGCGAATATTTTGTCGCAACAGCAAGTATTCATGCACCGCGACTACCATTCGCGCAATTTGATGCACATCAGCGATGGTTCGTTGCCCAACCCCGGCATTCTCGACTTCCAGGACGCCGTCTTCGGCCCCGTCACGTATGACATTGCCTCGCTGCTGCGCGACGCGTATATCCAGTGGGATGAAGAACTGGTGCTCGATTGGGTGATCCGCTACTGGCAGCGCGCCAAGCAACTGGGCCTGCCCGTCAATCCGGATATCGACGCCTTCTACCGCGATTTCGAATTCACGGCCCTGCAGCGCCACCTGAAAATCCTCGGCCTGTTTGCGCGCCTGAACTACCGCGACGGCAAGGACGTGTACATGGGCGACCTGCCAACCGTGCTCGACTACGTGCGCAAGACGGCCAACCGCTACACGGAACTCAAGCCGCTGGTGCGCCTGCTGGACGCCCTGGAAAATAAAACGCCCCAAGTCGGCTACACTTTCTGATGACAGAGCAATTTACAAAAATAAACCAGAAAACGAATATTCCATGAAAGCCATGATCTTCGCCGCAGGCCGCGGTGAACGGATGCGTCCGCTCACCGACACCTGCCCCAAACCGCTACTGAAAGTGCGCGGCCGTCCGCTGATCGTCTGGCATGTGCTGAACCTTGTGCGCGCCGGCATCACCGACATCGTCATCAACCATTCGCACCTGGGCCATCTGATCGAGGAAACCCTGGGCGACGGCAGTGCCTTTGGCGCGCGCATCGCGTATTCGCCGGAAACGACGCCGCTGGAAACGGCAGGCGGCATCGCCCAGGCGCGCCACTTGCTGGGCGAAGAACCGTTTCTCGCCATTTCCGGCGACATCTATTGCCCCTACTTTGATTTCACGCAAGTGCAGGGTGTGCTGGCCGACAAGGACGTGCTGGGCACGCCCTATCCGGCCGACCGGCGCGACATCGCCTGGACTTACCTGGTGGCCAACCCCGAACACCACCCGAAGGGCGACTTCGGCCTGACCTTGTTTGCGATCAATAATACGGACGAGCCGAAATGGACCTTCGCCAATATCGGCGTGTACCGTCCTGAAATGTTCGACGGCGTCCAAGCGGGCAGCCACGCCAGGCTGGGCGACCTGCTGCGCCAGCATGCAGACCAGGGCCGCGTCGGCGGCGAAGTCTATCCGGGCGAGTGGACCAATGTCGGTACGCCGCAGCAGCTCGATGCGCTCAACGGCGTCACCAGCGCAACGGCGCCGGCAGCATGATGGCCAACTACGCGGCCCGGCGCGCGGCGCTGATGGCGCAGATGCTGCCAGGCAGCGTGGCCATCGTTGCCACGGCGCCCGAGGTGCCGCGCAACAGCGATTGCGACTATCCGTATCGCCACGACAGTTATTTTTATTACCTGAGCGGCTTTACGGAGCCTGACAGCGCCGTGGCGCTGGTCGCTGCCAGCGCCACGGCGCCCGCGCGCGCCATCCTGTTTTGCCGCGCCAAAAATACCGAGCGCGAAATCTGGGACGGCTTGCGTCACGGCCCCGAGGCGGCGCGCGCCAGTTTCGGTTTCGATGGCGCCTTTCCCATCGAAGAACTCGATGTGGAAATGACACGCTTGCTGGCCGACGCGCCAGCCCTGTATTACGCCTTGGCTGGCAGCCTCGATGCGCAAGTCAAGCTCTGGCTGCACAATGTGCGCAAGAAGGCACGCAGCGGTGTCACGGCGCCAGCCATCGCACATGACATCAACGGCATGCTCGACGCGATGCGCCTGCTGAAGGACCCGGAAGAACAAGCGCTGATGCGCCGCGCAGCCGCCATCTCCAGCGCGGCCCACGTGCGCGCCATGCGCGCCACGCGGCCCGGCATGCGGGAATATGCGCTCGAAGCGGAACTGCTGTACGAGTTTCGCCGCAGCGGCGCGCAGTTCCCCGCCTATTCGTCCATCGTGGCCGGTGGCGACAATGCCTGCATCCTGCACTACAGCGCCAATAACGCGCTCCTGCAGAAAGGCCAGCTGGTATTGATCGACGCCGGCTGCGAACTCGATGGCTACGCCTCGGACATTACGCGCACCTGGCCCGTCAACGGCCGTTTCAGCGGCCCGCAGCGGGCCCTGTATGAACTGGTGCTGGCGGCCCAGCAAGCGTCGCTGGACATGGTGCGCCCCGGCCTGCCGCACAGCGCCATCCACGAAGCTGCCGTGCAGGTGCTGGCGCAAGGCATGCTGGACCTGGGCTTGCTGGACCGGCAAAAAAGCGGCAGCGTGCAGGACGTCATCGCCGACAAGGGCTACCTGCCGTTCTATATGCATGGCACCAGCCACTGGCTAGGCATGGACGTGCACGACGTGGGCGCCTACCGCGACACGCGCGTGCCCGGCAAGCCGTGGCGCCCCCTCGAAGCGGGCATGGTGCTGACGGTGGAGCCGGGCATCTATGTGCGTCCCGGCGCGGGCGTGCCGGAACAGTTCTGGCATACCGGCATCCGCATCGAGGACGATGTGCTGGTCACGCCGCAAGGCCATGAAGTGTTCAGCACGGCGCCCAAGAGCGTGGCTGAAATCGAACAACTGATGTCACAGGATTAACGCAGCAGCATGCATACACCGTCTTCTTTCGATCTCGCCATCTGCGGCGCCGGCCCCGTCGGCATGGCGCTGGCCGCCTTGCTGGTGCAGCGGGGAGCACGCGCAGCCGGCATCGCCCTGCTCGACGCCAAGTCCGTCGAGCAGGCCAGGCGCGATCCGCGCACCATCGCCCTGTCGCACGGCAGCCGCCAGATTCTCGAGGAAGCAGGCGCCTGGCCCGTGGCCGCGACGCCGATCCATGAAATCCACGTCTCGCGCCGCGGCCGTTTTGGGCGCAGCCTGATGGACCGCAGCGAACACGGCGTCGAGGCGCTCGGCTACGTGGCGCGCTATGGCGCCGTGGTCAGCGTGCTGGCCGACGTCTGCGAACGCCTCGGCGTGGCCACCGTGCGCCCTGCCCTGGTCACGGGCAGTACGCAAGACGGCGACGGCGTGAGCGTGCAGATCGAACAGGGCGGCGCCACGTCAAGCTTGCGCGCCAGCCTGCTGGTGCAGGCCGAGGGCGGCCTGTTTGGCCAGCAGCTGGAACGCGCAGTCAGCCGCGATTATGGCCAAAGCGCCATCATCGCCCATGTACGTAGCAGCGCCCCCATCGCCCACCGGGCCTATGAACGCTTCACCGACGAGGGGCCACTGGCCCTGCTGCCGCAGGACGACGGCTACGCGCTGGTCTGGTGCATGCCGCCCACGCGCGCGGAACAATTGCTGGCCCTCGACGACGCGGCATTCCTGGCGCGCCTGGGCACCGCTTTCGGCAGCCGCCTGGGACGCTTTAGCCACACCACGCCGCGCCTGGCCTATCCGCTGGGCCTGAATGCGCAGGTGGACGGCACGGCGCGCACGGTCGCCATCGGCAATGCGGCGCAAACGCTGCACCCGGTGGCGGGACAAGGCCTGAACCTGGGCCTGCGCGACGCCGCCGTGCTGGCGCGCGTGCTGGCGCAGGACAGCAGCCCAGCCGCACTGGAACGCTATGTAGCCTTGCGCCAGGCCGACCGCGGGCTGACCGTACGCGTAACCGACGCCATGGCGCGCATCTTCACGGGCAGCGCTCCCACGCAAGGCTTGCTAGGCCTGTCGCTGGGATTGCTCGACGCCGTCAGCCCGGCGCGCAAGGGTCTCGCAGAACTGATGATGTACGGCCACCGCTGAGGGCGAAAAAGAAACAGGCGGGAGATTCAACATGGAATAAACGGCCCGTGGATGCGACAATGGGCTTCACCTGGATTTTGGCGACCGCTCCATGACAGATGCATTGCCCGCAGCACCGCCTGCCGCACTTCCCGAAGTACTCTTTTCGCGCCTGCTGGAAGATGCGCTCGACGCCGTCATCATCATCGATGAACAGTACCGCATCCGCTATATCAACGGCGCCATGCAGGCGCTGTCCGGCTATGCCAGCGGCGAATTGCTGGGCCAGCCCCTGAACGGCCTGCTGCCCGACGCCGTCGCCGCGCAGCACGACAACCACGTCATCCACTACATCGGCAACTCGCGCCCCTCCAGCGTGCTGGGAAAAATCCGCGAATTCGCCATCCGCCACCGCAATGCGCAGATGATCCCCATCGAAATGAAGGCACTCGACCTGGGCGCGGTCGACGGCATGCGCTATTTCGGCGCCTTCTTGCTCGACGTGCGCGAACGGCGCGAACTGGCGGCAAAAAATGCCAGCCTGCTGGCGCAGATGGAACAGCAGGCGCTGTCCGATGCGCTCACCTCCCTGCCCAACCGGCGCGCCTATGAAGCCCATGCAGAGCAAGCCATGGCGCGCGCGGCACGCAGCGGCGCGGCGCTGACGGTGGGCGTGGCCGACCTTGACCATTTCAAGAAAATCAACGACCGCCATGGCCACGCCGTGGGCGATGCCGTGCTGCGCAACGTGGCGCAGGTGCTGCGCGAGACGGGGCGCGTGACGGACGTGGCGGCGCGCATGGGCGGCGAGGAATTCGGCCTGCTGTTCCCCGACGCGACCTTGAAACAGGCGTACAAAGTGGCTGAACGCATCCGCGCAGCCGTGGCAGCCGCCGTCACCGTGCTGCCCGATGGCGGTACGCTGCAGGTGACCATCAGCATCGGCCTGGCGCCTTTGGTAAAAGGCGCCACCCTGGACGCGGCCATGTCCGAAGCGGACAAAGCCCTGTACGTGGCCAAGCACCAGGGCCGCAACCAGGTCGTGGCAACCTCGCCTGCCCTATAAAAAACGGCCCGCGCAAGGCGGGCCGTCTGGTAGCTGCAAGCGGAATCTAGTCGATGGCTTTCAGCATATCCTCGATCACCTTCTTGGCATCGCCAAACACCATCATCGTGTTCGGCTGGTAGAACAGTTCGTTGTCCAGGCCCGCATAGCCGGAAGCCATCGAGCGCTTGTTGACGATGATGCTCTTGGCTTTATAGGCTTCCAGGATCGGCATGCCGGCGATCGGCGATTTCGGGTCTTTTGCCGCCGGGTTGACCACGTCGTTCGCGCCCAGCACCAGCACCACGTCGGTCTGGCCGAATTCGCCGTTGATGTCTTCCATCTCGAAGACCTGGTCGTACGGCACCTCGGCTTCGGCCAGCAGCACGTTCATGTGGCCCGGCATGCGCCCGGCCACCGGGTGAATCGCATATTTGACGGTGACGCCCTTCTCGGTGAGTCTTTCCACCAGCTCCTTCAGCGAATGCTGCGCGCGCGCCACGGCCAGGCCGTAGCCAGGCACGATGATGACGGTTTCCGCATTGCCCATGATGAAGGCGGCGTCGTCGGCCGACCCCGATTTCACTGGCCGCTGCTCCTGCGCGCCGGCCACGCCAGCGGCCGGTGCAGCGCCGCCGAAGCCGCCGAGGATGACGTTGAAGAAGGAGCGGTTCATGGCCTTGCACATGATGTAGGAGAGGATCGCGCCGGAAGAACCGACGAGCGAACCGGCGATGATCAGCATCGAGTTATTCAGCGAAAAACCGATACCAGCCGCTGCCCAGCCCGAATAGCTGTTCAACATGGAGACCACCACCGGCATGTCGGCGCCGCCGATAGGGATGATGATCAGCACACCCAGGGCAAAGGCGATGAGGGTCATGATGACGAACGGCGTCCACGCGGGTTCCACGCCATCGGCGAAGCAGAACGCCAGGCCCAGGCCTACCATCACCAGCGCCAGCACCAGGTTGAGCAGGTGCTGGCCCTTGAAGCTGACGGGCGCGCCCTGGAATAAACGGAACTTGTATTTGCCCGACAGCTTGCCGAAAGCGATCACCGAACCGGAGAAGGTGATGGCGCCGACAAAAGTGCCGATAAACAGTTCGAAGCGGTTGCCGACGGACAGCGCCTCGCCATGCTTGGCGATATTGAAGGCCCACGGTTCCGACACGGCAGCGACGGCGATGCAGACGGCCGCCAGGCCGATCAGCGAGTGCATGGCCGCGACCAGTTCCGGCATCTTCGTCATTTCGACGGTTTTCGCCAGGTAGGCGCCAATGGCGCCGCCCGTGACGATGCCGATGATGACCAGGGTCAGCCCCATGCCACCCGTTTGCTGCTCTTTCAATTTGAGGATCAGCGCCACGGTAGTGACGGCCGCGATGGCCATGCCACTCATGCCGAAGGCATTGCCACGGCGCGCCGTCGATGGCGACGACAGACCTTTCAAGGCCTGGATGAAGCACACCGAGGCGATCAGGTACATCATCGTCACCAGGTTCATGGTGACGAAGCTCATGGCATGACTCATTCTTTCGCTCCTTGCTTGGCTTTCGGTTCTTTTTTACGGAACATTTCGAGCATGCGCTGCGTGACGAGGAAGCCGCCGAACACGTTGACGGCAGCCAGTGCCACGGCCAAAGTGCCGGCGGCCTGCGCCAGCGGGCCATCCGTCAGGCCGGCCGCCAGCATGGCGCCAACGATGATGATGGCGGAAATGGCATTGGTAACGGCCATCAGCGGCGTATGCAGTGCCGGCGTGACGGTCCAGACGACGTGGTAGCCGACATAAATGGCCAGCACGAAGATGATCAGGTTAGTGATGGTGTGACTGATTTCCATGGTGTTGTTCTCTCCGGCACCGCGTTATTTACGTAAGATGTTGTTATCCGCACAAACCAGGCTGGCCTTGATGATTTCATCCTCGCGGTCGATCAGCAACTGGTCATCCTTGTCGATGATCAGCTTCAGGAAATCGAGCACGTTGCGCGCGTACAGGGCCGAAGCGTCGGCCGCCACCAGGGTCGCCAGGTTAGGCTCGCCGACGATATACACGCCGTGCTTGATGACCGTCTTGCCCAGTTCGGACAGGGGGCAATTGCCGCCTTGCTCCACGGCCAGGTCGACGATGACGGAGCCCGGCTTCATGGCTTTCACCGTCTCCTCGGAAATGAGCACGGGCGCGGCGCGGCCGGGGATCAGGGCGGTGGTGATGATGATGTCGGCCAGCTTGGCCCGTTCGTGCACCAGTTCGGCCTGGCGGCGCATCCAGTCGGCCGGCATGGCGCGCGCATAGCCGCCCGAGCCCTTGGCGATTTCCTTTTCTTCGTCGGTAAGGAAAGGCACGTCGAGAAATTTGGCGCCCAGTGACTCGACTTGCTCCTTGACGGGCGGGCGCACGTCGGACGCCTCGATCACGGCGCCCAGGCGCTTGGCCGTGGCGATCGCCTGCAGACCGGCCACGCCCACGCCCATGATCAGCACGCGCGCCGCCTTCACGGTGCCGGCCGCCGTCATCAGCATGGGCATGAAGCGTTGATAGGTATTGGCTGCCACCAGCACCGCCTTGTAGCCGGCGATATTGGCCTGCGAAGACAGCACGTCCATCGACTGGGCGC
This sequence comes from Janthinobacterium woesei, assembly GCF_051380875.1. NCBI lineage: Bacteria > Pseudomonadati > Pseudomonadota > Betaproteobacteria > Burkholderiales > Oxalobacteraceae > Janthinobacterium > Janthinobacterium woesei. Next base: position 88,172 of record NZ_JBNYXW010000007.1, on the reverse strand, counting down.
GCGTGATGCGCGGCACGGCTTCCAGGGCGAAGGCGGATAGTCCAGCCGTGGCCATGGCCGCGATATTGTCCGCGTCAAACGGGTTGAGCATGCCGATCAGCACCGTGCCGCTGGCCATCAAGGCCCGTTCACCGGCGTCCGGCGCGCGCACCTTGAGCACGATGGCGCAAGCGTAGCTTTCCGCAGCGGTGCCGATCTGCGCGCCGGCAGCGACATACGCGTCATCGGGGATCGATGCCTGCACGCCCGCGCCCGCCTGTACGACGACCTGATGCTTGGCCGCCAGCTTCTTGACTGTCTCGGGCGTTGCTGCCACCCGGGTCTCACCGGGTCGCGTTTCGGCCGGTATGCCTATCCTCATGATGCCTCCGCTAATTAATAAACTGACTAGAATCTAACACGGAAAGCCGTGCGTTAAACCTTTGCGTACCAGCAACTTTTAGGCGCTGGACACTAATTGCCCCGTAATACCACTGCCCGTTCCGCCATGCGGTGCGGCGACCGTATTGTGGGAAAGGTGTGTCAATTTCACCACAGCCCAACGGACGCGCGCGCTTGTTTTGACCAAGCAGAAAGCCTATATTGGCGGGCGCTTCCTGCCACCTTGCCGCCAAACAGGCACATGCTAGTGCACGCCCCGGGTATGCATAAGTGCCTCCCACCGTTATTTGCTAAAACGTTGTCATTTATCAATATGTCCGCGCAACAAAAGGCCGCGTTCAAACCGCGCGCGCAGAACAAGATAAAATGTCGGCTCTTTCAAGGATGGAATCATGCCGCGAATCTGGAAACCCTCTGTCACCGTTGCTGCCATCGTCGAGCGCGATGGCCTGTTTTTACTGATTGAAGAAGAGACCAGCGAAGGCATCAAGCTGAATCAGCCGGCCGGCCACCTCGACCCGTTCGAGTCGCTGGAGCAGGCCGTGATCCGCGAAACGCTGGAAGAAGCGGCCTACGATTTCATCCCCACGGCACTGGTCGGCATGTACATGTCGCGCTATCAGTCACTGCGCACGGGCGAGGACGTGACCTATTTGCGCTTCACCTTTTGCGGCACCGCCGGCGCCGAACATGACCGCCCGCTGGACGAAGGCATCATCCGCACCTTGTGGATGACGCGCGACGAACTGGCAGCGTGCCAGGAACGCCACCGCAGCCCGCTGGTGCTGCAGTGCGTGGACGAATACCTGGCCGGGCGGCGCGCGCCGCTGGCCCTGCTGCACACGCATGTGTCCGTTTTTAACAGTGCATAGCAACATTATCTAAAAGTAACTGGAAAGCAAGATGAGCAAGAAGAAAGTCGTTATCGGCATGTCGGGCGGGGTCGATTCCTCGGTCGCAGCATGGATGCTGAAGGAGCAAGGCTATGAAGTCATCGGCCTGTTCATGAAAAACTGGGAAGATGACGACGATTCGGAATATTGCTCGACGCGCCAGGACTGGATCGATGCGGCCAGCGTGGCCGACGTCATCGGCGTCGATATCGAGGCCGTCAATTTCGCTTCCGAATACAAGGACCGCGTGTTCGCCGACTTCCTGCGTGAATACCAGGCCGGCCGCACGCCGAATCCGGACGTGCTGTGCAACGCCGAAATCAAGTTCAAGGCCTTCCTCGACCATGCCATGACGCTGGGCGCCGACCTGATCGCCACCGGCCACTATGCGCGCGTGCGCCAGGCACCGACGGACGCGGGCCGCTTCGAGCTGCTCAAGGCCGTCGATGCCAGCAAGGATCAAAGCTACTTCCTGCACCGCTTGAACCAGGCGCAATTGTCCAAGACGCTGTTTCCGCTGGGCGAAATACCGAAGACGCAAGTGCGCCAGATCGCCGAAAAGCTGGCGCTGCCGAATGCGCAAAAGAAGGACTCGACCGGCATCTGCTTCATCGGCGAACGCCCGTTCCGCGAATTCTTGAACCGCTACCTGTCGTACAAACCGGGTCCCATGAAGACGGCCGACGGCAAGACCGTGGGCGAACACGTGGGACTGAGTTTTTATACGCTGGGCCAGCGCAAGGGCATCGGCATCGGCGGTGTGAAGTCGTACCAGAACGCGGACGGCAGCAGCGACGCCTGGTATGTGGCGCGCAAGGATATCGCCAACAACACCCTGTACGTGGTGCAGGGCCATGACCATCCGTGGCTGCTGTCGCAAGCGTTGATGGCCGACCAGGCCAGCTGGGTCGCAGGCGCCGCGCCGCAGGCAGGCTCCCTGTCGGCCAAGACCCGCTACCGCCAGGCCGATGTGACCTGCCAGTTGCTGCCGGATGGAAATGAACATTTCAGCCTGGCGTTTGACCAGGCACAGTGGGCCGTGACGCCGGGCCAGTCGGCCGTGCTGTACGATGGCGACGTGTGCCTCGGTGGCGCGATTATCGCCAGCTCGACCGGCCTGGCCTAATTTTCTAGGCGCTGCCCTGCGCAGCAGCGGCCAGCGCCTGCTGCTTGCGCACCATGGCAATCACCGTGTTGCGCACGGTTTTCAAGACCGTGTCGGCCATGAAGGGCTTGACGATGAAGCCCGACACGCCCATGGCGTGCGCCGCCTGCAGCGAGGCGGCGTCGATGCCGCCTGAAATCATGAAAATGAGCGTCTTCGGGTACTGCTCACGTATGGCCTGCACCACGTTGCTGCCATCTTCCACCTGTTCGCGCGCAACACACACGAAATGCGGCCGATGCTTGACCAGCAGCGCCAGCCCCAGCGCGCTGGTATGCGTCTGGCCGCAGACCTCGTAGCCGCCATCGGTCAGGACCGTGTTCAGCAGGCCGCGCGCCACGGCGCTGCTATCGATCAGGACTGCCTTTAACATCATGATTACATCCCTTGCTTGAATATTCTTGTCTTGCGTTGCGCGCTATTTTTCCCAGACCAGCTTGTTCCAGGTAACACCCAGGGTCACGTCGGTCTTGAGTTCTACCAACTTTCTTGAAAGATACAGTATTTCGCGCTCTCTTCGCAGGCTTTCGCCCAGCGTACCGGGCAAAATCCCCGCGCCGGCCATCACGGCGTCGATATTGCCGTAGGCGCGCAACAGTTTGGCGCCCGTCTTCAGGCCGATCTTCGACACGCCAGGAATGCTGTCGGTCACATCGCCCATCAGCGCCAGCAGGTCGGGCAGCAGTTCCGGCGGCACGCCGAACTTTTTCTCGACCCAGGCGTGGTCGTGCCAGATGCCCTTGAAATGGTCCCACACCAGCGCACCATGCGCGATCAGGCCATGCAAATCCTTGTCGGTGGTGGCGATGACGGCCGCGCCGCGCCCCTCGTGCAGCCAGCGCATGACGGCCGTGCCGATCACGTCGTCCGCTTCCACTTCGGGAATGCTGACGACGTTCAGGCCGAAGCCGGCCAGGGTGGCGTAAAAGCCGGGCAAGGCATCGCGCAGCACTTGCGGCATGGGCTGGCGCCCTTCGCGGTAGCCCGCATACAGGGCGTGGCGCCAGGTGGGGCCGCCAAAATCGAAGGCGGGCAGGATATGCGTCGGCTCGTGGTCGTTGATGAGGGTGCGGAACGACGACAGCGCGTGGCGCAGCGCGATCTCGGCCTTCAGGTCGGAATCGGGTTCTGGACTGGCTTCGTAGACGCGGCGTACGATATTCAAGCCGTCGATAGCGAGGAGTCTGGCCATGCGGGTGTATGTTGATGCTGGTTGAATCGGGCATTTTACCCGAATAGCGCGAAAAGCCCCGTCCTTCCGGTCGGGGATGGATAGCGCGGCGGCCGAAAGGCCGCCTTGCTCTGAATAAGTTTTCGTGCGGCCCTGAACCAATCAGATATCGCTCAAGTCAAACGTCTATGCCCTTTAAAAAATCGCTTACGCACTCGACGCGCGTCCTGAGGCTTCGCCTCAAGGACAAGCACGCTGCGGCGCTATCGGCGATGACACGGGACGTCAACTTCGTTTGGAACTACGCCAACGACCTGTCTTTCAAGGTCTGGCAGCGCGAGCGCCGGTTCCTGAGTGAATACGACATCGACACGTACACCGCCGGCGCGACCAAGGAAGGGCTGAACCTGCACTCGACCACGGTCCAGGCGATTTCGAAAGAACTCGTTACGCGGCGCCGCCAGTTCAAGAAGGTCAAGCTGCGCTGGCGCATTTCGCGCGGCAGCCGGCGCAGCCTGGGCTGGATTCCCTTCAAGGCCTCTGCGCTGCGCTACCGTAACGGGCAATTGCTGCTGTCCGGACTGGGCACGCCACTGTGCCTATGGGACAGCTACGGCCTGTCGGCCTACCAGCTCGGCGCCGGCAACCTCAGCGAGGACGCGCGCGGACGCTGGTACATCAATATCACGGTCAAGACCCAGAAGGCGGCGCGCTCCACGGGCCGCGCCGCCGTCGGCATCGACCTGGGCCTGAAAGACTTCGCGGCCACCTCCGGCGGCGTCAAGATTGCCGCCCAGCAGTTCTACCGGGACCTTGAACCGGCGCTCGCGCTGGCCCAGCGCGCAGGCAAGACGGACCGCGCACGGGCGATACACGCCAAAATCGGCAACCGCAGGAAGGACTTCCTGCACAAACTCAGCACCCGACTCGTCGCCGAGCACGGGGCTATCTTCGTTGGCGACGTGAACGCAAGCGGCCTGGCCAAGACACGGATGGAAAAATCCGTGCTCGACGCCGGCTGGTCGATGTTCCGAACCATGCTGCATTACAAAAGCGATGACGCTGGCGTGTGGTTCGAGGAAGTCAACGAAGCTTATTCAACCCAAACCTGTTCTGCCTGCGACGCACACAGCGGCCCGAGAGGGCTGCAAGGTCTTGGAATAAGAGAATGGAGCTGCTCGAACTGCGGTGCAGTGCATGACCGCGACGTCAACTCGGCAAATATCATTCTCGCGCGCGGATATGCGCGTCTCGCAGGAGGAATCCCCTTCCTTTCCGCCTAAGCGGCAGCCGCAAGGCTGAGGTGGGGGAGTATGTCAACGTATGACGCCCCGCGAATCACCCTTCAACAGCCCTTACCTGGCGAAATCGTACGGCCCACCCCGCTCCAAGGCGCGCTGGTAGGCCGGGCGCGCGTGGATGCGCTGCAAAAATGCCGTCAGTTTCGGCAGGCGTTCATCGAGTCCGCCGCGCGAGGCCGCCGCTTCCAGCGGAAAGCTCATCTGGATATCGGCCGCCGTAAATTCATTGCCGGCAAACCATTTTTCTTTTTCCAGCTCGGCTTCCATGTAGGCCAGCTGACTATTGATATTGGGCATGATGAAGCTGCTCATGACCTTGCTGGCGATGCCGCGCGCGACCGGTTTCGCGAAGAAGGGCATGGGCGACGATACCACCTTGTCGAACACCAGCTTCATCAACAGCGGCGGCATGGCCGAGCCCTCGGCGAAATGCAGCCAGTAAGTCCAGCGCAGCTTGTCCGGCGTACCCGCCGCCGGCACCAGGCGGCCATTGCCGTAGCGCTCGACCAGGTAGTCGATGATGGCGCCCGACTCGGCAATCGTGTTGGCGCCGTCCGTGATCACAGGCGACTTGCCCAGTGGATGCACGGCCTTCAGCGAGGCCGGCGCCAGCATGGTTTTCGGGTCGCGCTGGTAGCGTTTGACCTCGTACTCGAGGCCCAGTTCCTCGAGCAGCCAGAGCACGCGCTGCGAGCGCGAGTTGTTCAGATGGTGGACGACGATCATGGCATTCCCGTTAGGCGTTGATTGAGTTTTAGTATAGCCGGGACGGCCACGCCGCGCTGATACCATACGGGTCCTGTGTGAGCTGCATGAATTACAAATCACCGCTACACTCGACAGCTATCCGTCCGACCTCACCGGAGTGCCCATGCACCTAGTACCATTTCGCTACCTGACCTTCATTACGACGGCCGCCATCTTTATCCTGTCCGTGTTTTTCTACGATCATTACTGGCTGCCCGTGCTGGCCGGTGCGCTGACCCTGGTGGGGCTCAGCGACTTGCTGCAAACGAAGCGCGCCCTGCGCCGCAATTACCCCATCCTCGCGCATTTCCGCTTTTTCTTCGAGAGCATCCGCCCCGAAATCCGCCAGTACTTCCTGGAAAGCGATACCGAGGCGACGCCGTTCTCGCGCAGCCAGCGCAGCATCGTCTACCAGCGCGCCAAGGAGCAGACGGACAAACGCCCGTTCGGCACCCAGCTCGACATGTACCAGGCCGGCTATGAATGGATCAACCATTCCATCGCGCCCGCCAAGGTGACGGGCCACGACTTCCGCATCGACATCGGCAACCATCCGGACTGCCCGCGCGACAAGCCGTACTCGGCCAGCGTCTTCAATATCTCGGCGATGAGCTTTGGCGCCCTGTCGGCCAACGCCATCCTGGCCCTGAACGGCGGCGCGCGCAGCGGTGGCTTCATGCACGATACGGGCGAAGGCAGCATCAGCCCCTACCACCGCGAAAACGGCGGCGACCTGGTATGGGAAATCGGTTCCGGCTACTTCGGCTGCCGCAACCAGGATGGCACGTTTTCGGAAGAACGCTTCATCGCCAGCGCCAGCGCCGAACAGGTCAAGATGATCGAGCTGAAAATGTCGCAGGGCGCCAAGCCGGGCCACGGCGGCGTGCTGCCCGGCCCCAAGGTGACGATCGAGATCGCCACCACGCGCGGCGTGATGGTGGGCGAGGATTGCGTCTCGCCGGCGGCGCACAGCGCATTTTCGACGCCGCTGGAAATGCTGCACTTCATCGACCGCCTGCGCACCCTGTCGGGCGGCAAACCGACGGGTTTCAAGCTGGCCATCGGCCACCCGTGGGAATTTTTCGCCATCGTGAAAGCCATGCTGGCCACCGGTATCACGCCCGACTTCATTGTCGTCGATGGCAGCGAAGGGGGCACGGGTGCGGCGCCCGTGGAATTTACCGACCATGTCGGCACGCCCCTGCAAGAAGCGCTGGTACTGGTGCATAACACGCTGGTGGGCGCCAACCTGCGCGCCAAGATCAAGATCGGCTGCTCGGGCAAGATCATCACGGCCTTCGACATCGCCCGCCTGCTGGCGCTGGGCGCCGACTGGTGCAACTCGGCGCGCGGCTTCATGTTCGCGCTAGGCTGCATCCAGTCGCAAAGCTGCCACACGGACCGCTGCCCCACGGGCGTGGCCACGCAAGATCCGCAGCGCCAGCGCGCGCTGGTGGTATCCGACAAGATTTCCCGCGTGGCGCACTTCCACCAGAACACCATGAAGGCACTGGCCGAACTGATCGCCGCCGCAGGCCTGGAACACCCGCAGGAGCTGCGCCCGCATCACCTGGTGCGGCGCATCTCGCCGAACCAGGTAAAACTGGCCTCGGCCTTGCTGCCCTTCCTGGAAGCGGGCCAGCTGCTCGACCCGAGCCAGCTGCCGCAGCTGCCGCCCGTGTTCGGCCTGTACTGGCCCAAGGCGCAGGCGGTATCGTTCAAGCGCCTGGACTGAGGCCACAGAAGTAATACCACTTAATAACCACTTGCGCAAATACATAAATCCAATACAATACCAAAATAAATACAAAACGAAGGCAGCTTTTCCGGTGATCGCCAAAACGCGTCACCACGGGCCACAATACGTATGCCAACATAAAATGAAGACCGGAGGAGTTGCAGCATGGAGCAGGGTTTACGCGAAAAAGTAGGACAGTTGTTCATGGTAGGCTTCGATGCCCTGCAGGCGGACGAGCATATCAAGACCTTGATACGGCAAAAGAAAGTGGGCGGCGTGATCCTGTTCCGCCGCAATGTGCACACGCCCGCACAAGTATCAGCCCTGTGCCGCGAATTGCAGGAGATCAACGCGGAAGTATCCGAGACGCCGCTGCTCATTTCCATCGACCAGGAAGGCGGCATGGTGATGCGCATCGAGCAGGGCGTCACGCCGATTCCTGCCGCGATGGCCTTCCAGGCCGCCGGCTCCGTGATTGACTGCGAACGCATGAACCGGATCAGCGGCGACGAAATGCGCCAGGTCGGCATCAACATGCTGCTGGCCCCCGTGCTGGACGTCAACAACAACCGCAACAACCCCGTCATCGGCGTGCGCGCCTATGGCGAAGATGCCGCCACCGTCATCGAATACGGCATGGCGGCAATGCGCGGCCAGCGCGCCAGCGGCGTGGCCGTGACGGCCAAGCATTTCCCCGGCCACGGCGACACGGCCATCGACACGCACTACGCCATGGCACTGGTAGCGCACGACAAGGAACGCCTGCGCGCCGTGGAACTGGCGCCGTTCCGCGCCGCCATTGCCGGCGGCGTCGACGCCATCATGACGGCGCACGTGGTTTTCCCCGCGTTCGAGGCCGACACCAGCGTGCCAGCCACCCTGTCGAAGGGCGTGCTGACCGATTTGCTGCGCATCGAGATGGGTTACAAGGGCGTGGTCATCACCGACTGCCTGGAAATGGCGGCCATTGCCGGCGGCATCGGCATCGCCCAGGGTGCCATCGCCACCTTGCAGGCTGGCGCCGACATCGTCCTCGTTTCGCACCGTGAAGCGCAGCAGCATGCCGCCATCGAGGCCGTCATCGCCGCCGTGGAACAGGGCGACATCAGCCTCGCCCGCATCGACGAAGCCGTCGCGCGGGTGGCCGAACTCAAACGCAACCGCGCCGTGCGCGACTGGCGCGAGCGCCCTGTCGCGCCAGTCGCGCTGATGCAGCCGGCCGCCATGGCCTTGTCGCAGCGGCTGCAAAAAACTGCCTTGCGCGTGCAAGGCGATTACCGCGCGCTCGATGCCAGCCTGCCCGTGACCCTGCTGACGGTGGAAGTGCGTTCGCGCAGCGAAATCGACGAAGTGGCGCTGGGCCGCAACAAGGAAGCGCGCAGCTCGATGCTGCCGGCGCTGCTGGCAGCGGGCCTGGACGTGCGCGAATATGCACTATCGGCCGAAGCGCTGGACGAGGAAGTGGACGCTGCCATTGATTTTGCGCAAGGTGCGCAGCAAATCGTGCTGCAAACATACAACGCCATGTTCGTCGACGGCCAGCGCCGCCTGGTCGAGGCCTTGCCGCAGGATAAACTGTGGCTGGTGGCGGGCCGCCTGCCCTACGACTTGGACTTGGCGCCGCACGCGCAAGGCCGCCTGGCCGCCTTCGGCTGCCGCCCGGCCGCACTGGTACCGGTGGTCGAGAAGCTGGCCGGCCAGATTTAAACGCAGCGCGCAGGCGTAAAAAAACCCGCAGTGCGGGTTTTTTTCGTTCAGGGCTGCGTAACCGGTGGTACGGCTGGCACGGGCGGTAGTGCCGCCACCGCCAGCAAGGCAAAGGGGCCGAGGAACAGGCCGATGCCAAACCAGAGGCCGCCGTGGCGGCCACGCCGGCTGGCCAGCAGCCAGGTGGCGATCGCAAACAAAAACATGAAGATCAACAGTATCGCCATTGCCACTCCTTGCCATGCGGAAAGCCCAGTGTAGCCCACGAGCAGGCCCGTGGCTACACTGAAACGCCAGCTTTAGCGCTGCACCTGCATCAGGATCACGCGCTTGCTGCTGCCGTCGGCTGGCGGAATGGCGGACGGAGGTGGCGGGCTGTCGCAAGAGCCGCAGGAACCGCAGCCGCTGCCGCAGCCTGGCACCACCTTGAAGAAAGTCGACATCTTCGCCTCATTCAGGCCGCAGCGCACCAGGCCACGCACGATGCCGCGGCGCACGCCTGCCGGCAGGTACTTGGTTGAAAAATGCAGCAGCGCGGCTGCGACGATCAGGGCGACGATAATGGTTTGCCACATGATGCTCTCCTATGCGCCGGCCAGCAGGGCGACGCGGTAAGTGATGAACGAGGCGGCATACGCCAGCGCGAACATGTAGCCGGCCATCAGCAGCGGATAGCGCCAGCCGCCCGTCTCGCGTTTCACCACAGAAAGGGTCGACAGGCACTGCGGCGCGAAGACATACCAGGCCAGCAGGGACAGCGCGGTAGCCATCGACCACGAATGGGCGATCAGCGGCTCCAGCGTGGAGGCCAGCGCGTCGCCGCTTTGCGACAGGGCGTACACGGTGCCCAGGGCGCCGACGGCCACTTCACGCGCCGCCATGCCCGGCACCAGCGCGATGCAGATCTGCCAGTTGAAACCGATCGGCGCGAAAATCACTTCCAGGGCGCGGCCCAGGATACCGGCCAGGCTGTAATAGATAGGCGGGTGGATCGCGTTGTCCGGCGGGCCGGGAAAGGTGCTGAGGAACCACAGGATGATCATCAGGCTGAGGATGATGGTACCGACGCGCGTCAGGAAGATCTTCGCGCGCTCCCACAGGCTGACGGCCAGGTTGCGCAAATGCGGCCAGTGGTAGGCGGGCAGCTCCAGCATCAGCGGCTGGTTGCCGCGCACGCCCATGCTGCGCTTCATGACCCAGGCCACGGCCATGGCCGAGATGATGCCGGCGAAGTACAGGACAAACAGCACCAGGCCTTGCAGGCTCAAATAGCCCCACACCTGGCGTTCTGGAATGAAGGCGGCGATGATCAGCGCATACACGGGCAGGCGCGCCGAGCATGTCATCAGGGGCGCGATCATGATGGTGACCAGGCGGTCGCGCGGGTTCTGGATGGTGCGCGCCGCCATCACGCCGGGAATGGCGCAGGCAAAGCTCGACAGCAGCGGGATGAAGGCGCGGCCCGACAGGCCCACGCCGCCCATCATGCGGTCCAGCAAAAAGGCCGCGCGCGGCAGGTAGCCGCAATCTTCCAGCGCCAGGATAAAGAAGAACAGGATCAGGATCTGCGGCAGGAACACCAGCACGCTGCCAACGCCGCCGATGATGCCTTCCACCAGCAAGCTCTTCAGGTGACCATCGGGCATGTTCGCCGTCAGCATGGCGCCCAGCTTACCCACGCCGTCGGTGATCATTTCCATCGGCGTGGCGGCCCAGGCAAACACGGCCTGGAAAATCAGGAACATCAGCACGGCCAGGATGATGGGGCCGACGACGGGGTGCAGCACCACGTCATCGATCTTTTCCGTCAGATTGCCCTTGTCGCTCGCGTCATTGCTGACGGCGGCCAGGATGCGGCGCACTTCGCGCTGGGTCTCTTCGACCGAGACGGCGTCGATGGCGGCCAGCGGCTTGGCGTTCACCTGCGGCAGCGGCAGCATGGCGTCGATGGCATTTAGCAGGGCTTTCTCGCCATCGTGCTGCACGGCGACCGTCTCGACCACGGGCATGCCCAGTTCGTCCGACAGCTTGGCCGTGTCGATCAGCATGCCGCGCTTGCGCGCCACGTCCGTCATGTTCAGCGCCAGCAGCATTGGCAGGCCCAGGCGCTTGACTTCCAGCACCAGGCGCAGATTCAGGCGCAAATTGGTGGCGTCGACGACGCAAATGATGGCGTCCGGACGCGGGTCGCCGGGGCGCAAGCCGCCCACCACATCGCGCGTGATGGCTTCATCGGGCGTGGTGGCCGACAGGCTGTAGGCGCCCGGCAGATCGAGCACACGCACTGGCTTGCCGGCTGGCGAGGTGAAGTGGCCTTCCTTGCGTTCGATGGTCACGCCGGCGTAGTTCGCCACTTTCTGGCGCGCGCCCGTCAAGCGGTTGAACAGGGCAGTCTTGCCGCAGTTCGGATTGCCCAGCAAGGCGATTTGTGGCTGATGCGGCGGCTTGTGCACGCCTACATCGACGATGTTTTCTACAGCACCCATGGTTATTCCGGTTGAGTCAACGGTTGAATCGTGATCAGCGCCGCTTCGAAGCGGCGCAGGGCGAACGTGGCGTTCCCAACCTTGATGGCGAGCGGGTCGCCACCGGGAATGCCGCGCTTGAGCATGCGGATACGTTCGCCGGGAACGAATCCCAGCTCCATCAAGCGGCGGGCGAGGTCGACGCCGTCCTCCGTCTGTCCGGCCGCGTAGGGCGTGATATGCAACACCGTGCCGCTCTGGCCGACTGCCAGCGCATCGAGCGTCATCAAGGGTGGAACTAGAGTCATGAGCAAATTCCGTTCAAATTAAGAACACCGGAGACAAGCTGCTGCGTTAAGCGCATGCCCTGGGTGTTGTGAGGTAAAACGCAACTGTTGCGCTTTACCGACAAGCGGCCTTTCAATATGTCCAGACGGCGACCGTTCTAGACAATACCAGCATTATAAACATGAATGCGAATAGTTTTTATTTAGCCCGGAGAGCCGCCCGCGCCAAGGGCTGCGTCTTGCGCAAGCCAGGCATGACAGCGTCCCTGCCGCCGCGCCGCGCCAGCGGCGCCTGCTGCTGCACGTTGCATCAAAATCGCTTGCATTGTCCTGCGCTTTGCGCGACAATGAAACGTAATGATAATGATTCTCATTAAAACACTGGCAACAATGCTTCACAGCACTAGTGTCTTTTCATCATCCAGCCAGAAGGTGTATCAATGATTGTATGTGTCTGCAACAACATATCTGATCGTGAAATCCGTCAAGCCGTCGATCTCGGCCTGTCCAGCATGGCCGAATTACGCCGCGACTTGGGCGTGGCCACCTGCTGCGGCAAATGCCATAGCTGCGCACGGGAAGTGCTGAACGATCACCTGAGCGCCACGGCCGTGCTGCAAGAAACCGTCTTGATGCGAGCTGTGCTGACAAACTAAGGAACCATGCCATGACGATGATGCCCCCGCCCGTAACGGTGCAGGCCGTGCAGCAATTTGCCGATTTCGACAAGAAACGCAGCAAATTCATGCCACTGATGGCCATCGTCGTCTTGCATCTTGCCGGTTTCTACGCCATCCAGAGCGGCCTTTTGAGCCGCGTCGTCTCGGTCGCCATGCCGACCATCACAACCATCAGCATCATCGCCCCGCCAGCACAAGCGAAATTGCCGGCACCGTCCGTACCGAAAACCGTGGAATTGAGCGCGCCCGTGCCGCGCGCCGTGATCCCGCCACTGCCGCTGATCGCCGTGGCGCCCACCGAACCGACGATTACGCCACCGCAGCCGACGCGCGCCGAAGCGGCGCCCGTGGCGACCACCGCCCCGATGGCACCGGCAGCTCCGGCACCTTCCCCTGCGGCACCATCGGCGCCGCGCACCGTCAGCGGCGTGGAATACCTGAAGGCGCCGCAACTGATCTACCCGAACCTGTCGCGCCGCCTGGGCGAGAGCGGCACCGTGGTGCTGCGCATCCTGATCAACGAAAAGGGCTTGCCAGAGCAAATCCTGATCCATAAATCGACCGGCTACAACAACCTCGACGAAGCGGGCCGCCAGGCCGCACAGCGCGCGCTGTTCAAGCCGATGGTGGAAAACGGCAAGGCTGTCCCAGTCTACGTTTTAGTCCCGCTGACCTTCCAACTGAGCTAGCCCACGGCGGGGGCGCGCCGCTGCCAGCGGCGCTGGCACCGCACGATGTGCCCTGCTCGCTGCCCCTGTTTTTCTGCACCAGTCAAGCAACTGCTTGTTTTAGTCTGCCAGACTACATCCCCGGGCCGGGCAGACTTTTTTTTCGCGCATTTGCGGCCTGCACCGCGAAGCGCGCAGGGCAAGGCGCGACAGCGAAGACAGTACGCATGTACGGCGAGCCTAAGCAACGCCGCCATGCGCGTTTTGCGTCAGATCTCCGCCCACATCCTGAGTAAATTATGGTAATGCCCCGTCAACCCCACCGTTGCCGGTGAATCGCCATGCGCGCCGCGCACGGCCTGGATGTTTTGATCAAGCTCAAACAGCATGCTGCGTTTCCAGTCCTCGCGCACCATGCTTTGCGTCCACAGGAACGAGCAGATACGCTCGCCGCCGGTGACGGGCAAGACCTGGTGCACGCTGCTCGACGGATACACGATCACGTCGCCGGCCGGCAGTTTCACTTCATGCGTGCCGTAGGAATCGACCACCACCAGCTCGCCGCCTTCGTATTCGTCCGGCTCGCTCAGGAACAGGGTCGAGGACACGTCAGCGCGCATCGATTGCATGCCGTTTTTCGGCGTGCGGATGGCGCCGTCGATATGCAGGCCATAGTGCTCGCCGCCCGCATAGCTATTGAAAAATGGCGGCAGGATGCGCAGCGGCAGCACGGCCGAAAAAAACAGCGGATTGGCCATCAAAGCGCGGCTGACCATCTCGCCCAGCTCTTGCGCCAGGGGCGAACCTTCGGCCAGCTGGCGGTTGCGCTTGACTTGCGCGCCCTGCTCCCCCACGCTGGCGCGCCCATCGACCCAGTCCGTCTGCGCCAGGCGCTGGCGAAAGTGCGTGACCTGTTCCGGCGTCAGCACGCCGGGTATGTGCAGCATCATCTTGCTATCCTTTTCAGAAAAAATCGCTGCCTGATTATCGCATCGCCGGCACGCCCGAAGAATAGCGAAAGGCAAGAATGGCGCAAACATTTTTTACCCTTTTCCCGCTGCAGCCCGGACCCGCTGAAAATACAAAAAGACAGCATGAACGCGAATGAGAATGGCCTTCATTTTCCTTAACAAATAAAAAACGGAGAAGTCTGACAATTTATTTGAGAATGGGTTTTATTCGCACGATATTTACGCTAAAAACACGGGAAAATGCCGTTTTACAGCAGAAATCGCCACCATTTTGCGCTATCATGCGGACATAGCGAGACCGGCAACATGCGCGCCACCAGGCAGTCCTACACTACCCGGCAGTGGCCGCCGACAGTGGCCGGTTTCATCATCATTGCAACACAGAACAAAGGAAATCCCATGAAGGGCGATAAAGAAGTCATCCGCTTGCTCAACGCACAGCTCACCAACGAACTGTCCGCCGTCAACCAGTACTTCCTGCATGCCCGCATGTACAAGCACTGGGGCCTGGAAAAGCTGGGCAAGAAGGAATACGAAGAATCGATCGGCGAAATGAAACACGCCGACAGGCTGATCGACCGCATCCTGATGCTCGACGGCTTGCCGAACCTGCAAGCGCTGCACAAGCTGCTGATCGGCGAGAACACGCCGGAAATGCTGGAATGCGACCTGAAACTGGAACGCGCCGCGCACACCACCGTCAAGGAAGGCATCGCCACCTGCGAAAAAGCGGGCGACTACGTCTCGCGCGACCTGTTCCTGATGATCCTGGAAGACACGGAAGAGCATATCGACTGGCTGGAAACGCAGATCGACCTGATCGCCAAAGTTGGCATTCAGAACTACCTGCAGAGCCAGATGTCGGCCGACGAGTAAAATCACTTGATCAAACCTACGGCGCGGCGCGCTTTGCGGCCTGCGATGCTCACCGGCTCGGCGCCCCCGTGCTCTAGCACGGTTGCGCTTCTTAGCCACAAATCACTGCCGCTCGCTACGGTTTTATCAAATGATTTAATGCCCGCATGGGCGTAAAAAAAACCGGCAAGCTTGCCGGTTTTTTTTCGTCCGTACCTTGTTACTGCGGCACGGTGTCCTTGAAGGACTGGCGTTCTGACAGTTTGTCGAACAGGCGCACCAGCGCAGGGTGGTCTGCGCGCCAGTCGATTTCCGGGAAACGGAAGCTGAGCCAGCCCAGGGCACAGCCCACGGCCACGTCGGCCAGGGTGTAGTTGCGGCCGGCGCAGTAAGCGCTCTCGCCCAGGCGCACTTCCAGCGCCGCCAGGCCGAGGGTGATTTTTTCCAGCTGGCGCGCGATCCAGGCCGCGCTTTGCTGCTCGGGCGGGCGCTGAGTGCGCTCCAGGCGCACCAGCACGCCCGCGTCGACGATGCCATCGGCCAGCGCTTCCCAGTTCTTGATGTCGGCCCGCTCGCGGCCATTGCCGCCGGCCGGCAGCAGTTTGCACACAGGCGTGAGCGTGTCGAGGTATTCGACGATGACGCGCGAATCGATCAGCGCACTGCCGTCTTCCATCACCAGGCAGGGCACCTTGCCCAGCGGATTGGCCTGCGCGATGCGGGTTTCCGGCACCCAGACGTTTTCCAGCTCGAAGACATAGTCGAGCTTTTTTTCCGCCAGCACGATGCGGGCTTTGCGGACATACGGGCTGGCGAGGGAACCGATCAGTTTCATAGACGCTTTAAGGTAAAGGAGCAGTGGCCAGTATAGCATCGGCGGCAGCCGCATTTGGCAGTGCGCCGCTGGCGCGCCCCAGGGTGTGGCAGGCGCGCCGCATCGGGGCCGGATTCGGCCAGAATGCGCCCCGCCGGAGGCCAACAGACGGCTGGCAGCACGCCAGCGGTGGTAAAATCGCCCTTTACTGTGGCGCCGTCAGTGTTGCTATATTGAAATAGCGCTGCCCTCCCCGCGCGCCACACGCCAACCGTTTCCTTAACTTGCGTCCGCTCTCATGACTTCTACTACTCCGTATTCCACGCTGTCGGCCCTGTCTCCGCTCGATGGCCGCTACGCCAGCAAGACCGATCTGCTGCGCCCGATCCTGTCCGAAGCCGGTTTCATGCACCACCGCGTGAAAGTGGAAATTTCCTGGCTGCAAGCGCTGTCGCAAGCCGGTTTCGCTGAAATCGCGCCGTTTTCGCCCACGGCCAACGCCCTGCTCGAAAAGATGGCAGCTGATTTCTCGGAAGCCGACGCAGCCCGCATCAAAGCCATCGAAGCGGTGACCAATCATGACGTCAAGGCCGTCGAATACTGGCTCAAGGAACAAGTCGCGGACGTGCCGGAACTGGTGGCGGCGTCGGAATTCATCCATTTCGCCTGCACTTCGGAAGACATCAACAATACCTCGCACGGCATGATGCTGAAAGCCGCCCGCGATGGCGTGATGTTGCCGGCCCTGCAAGGCCTGGTGGCCAAGCTGACACAGATCGCACACATCAATGCCGACGTGCCGATGCTGTCGCGCACGCACGGCCAGACGGCCAGCCCGACCACCCTGGGCAAGGAATTCGCCAACGTCGTGGCGCGCTTGCAGCGCGCCGTCAAGCGCATCGAGCAAGTGGAAATCCTCGGCAAGATGAATGGCGCCGTCGGCAACTACAACGCCCACCTGTCGGCCTACCCCAACTTCGACTGGCCAGCGTTTTCCAAGGCTGTCATCGAACAGCGCCTGGGCCTGGTATTCAACCCGTACACCATCCAGATCGAGCCGCACGACTACATGGCCGAGCTGTTTGACGCCTTCGCGCGCGTCAACACGATTCTGCTGGACCTGAACCGCGATATCTGGACGTATGTCTCGCTGGGCTATTTCAAGCAAAAGCTGAAAGCAGGCGAAATCGGTTCGTCGACCATGCCGCACAAGGTCAATCCGATCGACTTCGAAAACTCGGAAGGCAACCTGGGCCTGGCAAATGCTGTACTGAAACATTTGTCGGAAAAGCTGCCCGTCTCGCGCATGCAGCGCGACCTGACCGATTCGACCGTGCTGCGCAATATCGGCGTCGCCCTGGGTTACACCTTGCTGGCCTATGACAGCTGCCTGCGCGGCCTGAACAAGCTGGAAGTGAACCATGCGCGCCTGGCGCAAGACCTGGACGCGACCTGGGAAGTGCTGGCCGAACCCGTACAAACCGTGATGCGCCGCTATGGCATCGAGAACCCGTACGAGCAGCTGAAAGAATTGACGCGCGGCAAGGGTATCTCGAAAGAAGCGCTGCAAACCTTCGTCAACGGCCTGGCCATCCCGCAAGATGCCAAAGACGTGCTGCTGACCATGACGCCAGGCAATTACATCGGCATCGCCGCGCAACTGGCGAAAGCCATTTAAGTATTGTCCACATTGGTATTACTCCGATCCAATCCCGCAGGGCGGGCAGCACACAAATGCTGCCCGCCCCGCAGTTTTTCTTCCGCTCTTTCTTGTAAAATCTCCTGCACTCTGCGCAATTTGCTTTTCTTTGGTATATTAGGCTGAATTAGTCCTAACACGTACTACTTTCAAGAAAGCTGCCGATGCAACGCTACACCACCACCGCCATCATCCTGCACTGGCTGACAGCCTTGCTGATCATCAGCGCCTTTGTCATGGGCCTGGTCATGACGGATATTGCCGGCCTGACACCCACCAAACTCAAATATTTCTCGTGGCATAAGTGGCTCGGTGTGACCGTGCTGACCCTCGCCGCCATCCGCTTGCTGTGGCGCCGCGCGAACGTGCCGCCGCCGCACCCGGCCGGCATGGTTGCCTGGCAAAAAAAGGCGGCCGATGCCATGCATGTGCTGCTGTACTTCCTGATCTTCGCCGTGCCCATCTCCGGCTACCTGTACACCCTGGCCTCCGGCGTCCCGGTGGTCTACCTGGGCCTGTTCCAGCTGCCTGTCATCATGGCACCGAACCCGGAACTTAAGCCGCTCTTAAAAGACATTCATTATGTTCTGAACATGACGATGGCCGCCGCCGTGGCCGCCCATGTACTGGCGGCGCTGAAGCACCAGTTCATCGACCGCGACGGCGTGCTCAAGCGCATGCTGCCATAAGCCCGACTTCCCCTTGCTCACTGAAACTCCAGGAAAAATAAGATGAAAACCACCCAACGCATCATCCTCGCTTCCCTGCTTGGCCTATCCGTGGCCGCCACCGCCGCCAGCTTGCTGAAAGTCGATCCCGCCAAGTCCAGCGTCTCGGCCGTTTTCAAGCAAATGAACGTGCCGGTGGAAGCAAAGTTCAAGAAATTCAATATCGCCATCGATTACAACCCGGCCACGCCGGACGCGTCGAAAGCGTCGGTGGAAATCGAGACGGCCAGCATCGATATCGGCGATCCCGAGTACAACAAGGAAGTGGCCAAGAAGGAATGGTTCAACTCGGCCCAGTTCCCGAAAGCCACGTTTATCTCGAGCAGCATCAAGGCGGCCGGCGCGGGCAAGCTGACGGTGACGGGCAAGCTGAGCATCAAAGGCAAGACCAGCGACGTGACCTTCCCCCTGACGGTGAAAGCCGACGGCGGTAAATATGCATTTGACGGCGCCCTGCCGATCAAGCGCCTGACCTACAACATCGGCGAAGGCGAGTGGAAAGACACGAGCATGGTTGCCGATGAAGTCACCATCAAGTTCCACGTCGCAGCACAGTAACACCTGAGAAAACGTCCATGACGGCGTTGCTCTTGCCTGGCCGTACGTTCGTACTGCCTGCGGCAAGGCGCCTTGTCCTGAACGTTTTTCAGGCGTTACATATCAGATCAACGCCAAAAAATCTGTTGTTTAACTTAGTTAGGAATTCAATGAAATTGAAGCACTTGATGATCGCCGTACTGGCAACGGCCAGCGCGGGTTCGGCCATGGCCGCCGCCGAGACCTACAACCTCGACCCGACGCACACCTTCCCCAGCTTTGAAGCCGATCACATGGGCATGTCTGTCTGGCGCGGCAAGTTCAACAAGACCAAGGGCAGCGTCACCCTGGACCGTGCCGCCAAGACGGGCAGCCTGGACCTGGTCATCGATGCCGATTCAATCGATTTCGGCCTGGACGCCATGAACACGCACGCGAAAAAAGCGGATATGTTCAATGTCGAGAAATTCCCGGAAATCACCTACAAGAGCAAATCGTTCAAGTTCAACGGTGAGCAACTGGTGGAAGTCGATGGCGAACTGACCCTGCTGGGCGTGACCAGGCCCGTCAAGCTGGACGTCAGCAAATTCAAGTGCATCATGCACCCGCGCTACAAGCGTGAAGTGTGCGGCGCCGATGCTACTGCGCAATTCAAGCGCAGCGACTTTGGCCTGAGCTACGGCTTGCCGGCCTTCTCGCCGGAAGTCAAACTGGCCATCCAGGTGGAAGCCATCAAGGCCGACTAAAGGTGTTGTGTCACCTTGTCGCAGATCAAGCCCGTCTCGCTGTCCGCAGCCAGGCGGGCTTTTGCATGCTGCGCACAACTTTTCGCTGGACTTTTCTATCGTGCGGCATCAGTATCGATTGCCATGATGCTTTTCTAACATGGAACATCCACTCACCCATCGCGCGGAGGAATACATGAATTTCATTATCTGGATCGTTATTGGCGGCGTCATCGGCTGGCTGGCCAGCATGTTCATGAAAACCAATGCGCAACAGGGCATCTTCCTCAATATCATCGTCGGCATCATCGGCGCCTTCCTCGGCGGCTGGCTGCTGGCGCCCCTGTTTGGCACGGGTACCATCAATAGCGACAACTTCAGCCTATCCTCGCTGCTGGTCTCGTTCCTGGGTGCCGTGATCCTGCTGGGCATCGTGAATCTTTTGCGCCGCGGCAAAATACGCTAGACGGATAACACTGCGCCAGCTCGCAGGATGGCCGGGCCGCGCAAGCGCCCGGCCATTTTTATTGCCAGCTGGACAATTGTCTGGACAATACCACAGTCGCCAGCACGGAAACATGCGCCTTTCCACTTCATTCCCGTCCGCACCAGAGGAGAAATTGTGTCATTTATGCCATCTGCTGCAAACATGCTGTCCGGAAAATGTGATTGACTAGTGCGAGTTCGATACGGATACTCTAGGTCGCCCGCTGAGAAAAACACTGGGTACGCACGCTGATTCCGACTTCCCACCATGTAAAAGACAAGAAATCGAATGAAAAAATCTCTAATCGCGCTCGCCATCCTGAGCAACTTCGCACACGCCGATGAAGGCATGTGGATGCCCCAACAGCTGCCACAAGTAGCCAAGGAACTGAAAGCGGCCGGACTGAAACTCGATCCGACCACCCTGACCAAGCTGACCGAGTTCCCGATGGGCGCCATCGTCAGCCTGGGCGGTTGCTCTGCCTCGTTTGTCTCGCCGCAAGGCCTGGTTGCCACCAACCACCATTGTGTCTACAACAGCGTGGCGGTCAATTCGACCAAAGAGCGCGATTTGCTGGCCAACGGTTTCCTGGCCAAGACCTTCGCTGAAGAATTGCCGGCCGCCCCAGGCAGCCGCATCTTCGTCACCTCGGCCGTGACCAATGTCAGCGACAAGATCATCACGGCGGACGTGGCCAAGCTGCAAGGCAAGGCACGCATCGACGCGATCGAGAAAAACCAGAAGAAACTGGTCGCCGAATGCGAAAAAGAAGCGGGTTTCCGCTGCACCGTGTCGAGCTACTACGGCGGCCTGGAGTTCTACCTGATCAAGCAACTGGAAATCCGCGACGTGCGCCTGGTACACGCGCCGCCAGCAGGCGTGGGTAAATTCGGCGGCGATACCGACAACTGGATGTGGCCACGCCACACGGGCGACTACGGTTTCTACCGCGCCTACGTCAGCGGCGACGGCAAAGCTGCCGACTTCAGCAAGGACAACGTGCCTTACCAGCCAAAACACGTGCTGAAACTGGCCAAGGATGGCTTGAAAGAAGGCGACTTCGTCATGGCACTGGGCTACCCAGGCCGCACCAACCGCCACCGCCTGCCATCGGAAGTGACATTCACGTTTGACTGGAACTACCCGGCCTTCGTGAAAGCGTCGGGCGAAACCCTGGCCATCATTGCGCGCGAAACCAAGGACAACAAAGATGTTGCCCTGAAATACGCGGGTCAAGTTGCCGGCGTGAACAATTACTACAAGAACCGTCAAGGCATGCTCGATTCCTACGCCGGCAGCGACTTCCTGGCGCGCAAGACGACGGAACACGAAGCACTGAAAACCTGGGTCAACGCCAATCCTGCACGCAAGGCAGAATTTGCCAGCGACATCGAGCAAGTGGAAAAGCTGATCGCCGAGCGCGATGCCGACACCAAGCGCGATTTCTTCCTGGGCTACGCACAGCCACGCCTGCTAAACACGGCACGCAGCCTGTATCGCCTGTCCAACGAAAGCACCAAGGCCGATACGGAACGCAAATCGGGCTACCAGACGCGCGACTTGCCACGCCTGGAAGCGGGCGTCACCTCGGTCGAACGCACCTATGATGAAAAAGTCGACAAGGCGCTGGTACTGAACAGCCTGGCCAAGTACGCCGCGCAACCGGCAGCACAGCGCCGCGCCAGCTTCGACGCCGCCATCGGCATCAAGGACGGCATGTCGCAAGCCGACCTGGCTGGCGCCCTGGACAAATTGTATGCCGGCAGCAAGCTGGGCGACAAGACCGAGCGCGCAGCATGGCTGAAACGCACGCCAGCCGAGTTCCAGGCCAGCACCGACAGCTTCATTCAGGCAGCGGTGGCCATGTACCCGGATTCGCTGAAAAACGAAGCGGAAGACGAAGAACTGGCAGGCAAGATCCAGCAAGCCTACGCCAACTACATGAAAGCAAAGATCGCCTTCATGAAGAGCAAGGGACTCGCCGTCTATCCTGATGCCAACAGCACCCTGCGCGTCACGTTCGGCAAAGTTGCCGGCCGCGACCATGGCGCCGATGGCACCACCTGGACCGCCTTCACCACCGTCAATGGCGTCGTTGCCAAAGCCACGGGCCAGGGCGAATTCAATGCCCCGGCGAATCAACTGGCCGCGATCAAAGCCAAGGACTTCGGCAAATATGTCGATCCAAAGCTGAAAACCGTGCCGGTCGACTACCTGGCAACGCTGGACATCACCGGGGGCAACTCCGGCTCGGCTGCCCTGAACTCCAAAGGCGAATTCATCGGCCTGGCATTCGACGGCACGCTGGACTCGATCATCTCCGATTGGGACTACAACAAGGCCAACACCCGTTCGATCCAGGTCGACCTGCGCTACATGCTGTGGAACATGAAACACATCGACCACGCAGACAACCTGCTGAAAGAAATGGGCGCTGAATAACAAGAAGCAATAACCCGGCAACGGGCGCTTGTAGCCTGAGCCACTCCCGCGGGAGTGGCTTTTTTTTGCCTAACGTTTTACTTTTGCAAACCGGTATGGCACGGCTTGCTCCGCGCCAAACACTTGCGCGCGGCTACTTTCCAGCGGCAGCATCACGCGCCGCCCATCCTGCAGCAGCAAGGCTAAGTCGGCGCCGGGGAAGCGCTGCGCCAGCGCAGGATAATCGTGCCGCTCGATGACGGCGGCAGGCATCACGATGCGGTAGTCGCTGTCGCCAAAGTCCAGCAACAGGGCCGGTGTCTCGTCCGGCCCCGGCAGCGCCGAGATGCGCAGGCGCGTGGCCCCCTTGACCAGTTCGACTGCCGACCACAGGGGCAAATCGCGCCGCGTGGACCCGGCCTGCAGGCGCGGCGCCTGCAGCTTGTCCGCTGAATTCAGAATAACGTCAGGCCGCTCCGGCGAGGCCGCCCCATCGACGGCGAGCAACCAGCCCCGGTAGCGTATCAGTACGCCCTGCGCGGCAACCGTGACGCTGCCGCCCTCTGCCACGGGTTCCTTGCCCGCAGGGAGACGCAGCGGCGCCGCCTGCGCCGCCAGACAAAGCCACATGACCAGCGCCGCTACCGCACTCTTGCCCATGCCGTCTCCCCTTACGCGTGAAACGTATTCATAACACAAGTGCTGGCCTGGGCCTTTGCTGCGCCTCAATGCAAGGGCCCCGGTGCTACAATTGGCGCCTAGCGGGCGTACTTACCCAGCGCGCCTTCCCCCTCCCAGACTCAGACCGCTATGCCATCAGACTTGCGCACGACCTACGAACTCGGTAATCACAACCAGACCACGACCTGGCTGGAATGCATCACTTTCTACAAAGATCTCGCCGCACGCTATCCGCAGATGCTGCATTTCGAACAGATCGGCCTGTCCGACTCGGGCGTACCGATCCACGCTGGCGTCGTCAGCGCGGACGGCGTTTTTGAGCGCGAGCAGATCAAGCGCGAAGGCCGCACGGTTTTCTTCAACAATAACGGTATCCACCCGGGCGAACCGGAAGGCATCGACGCCTGCATGGCCATCGTGCGCGACCTCTGCACGCAGCCGGAGCGCCTGGCGGCGCTGGGCAAGACAGTCTTGCTGTTCATTCCGATCTACAACGTCGATGGCAGCCTGAACCGCGCCAATACCTCGCGCGTGAACCAGGATGGCCCGGAGCAATTCGGTTTCCGCGGCAATAGCCGCCACCTGGACTTGAACCGCGATTTCATCAAGTGCGACAGCCTTAACGCGCAAGTGTTCAACCGCCTGCTGGCAAGCTGGGACCCGGACGTGATGGTCGACACGCATACGTCAAACGGCGCCGACTACCCGTACACGATGACCCTGATCCATACGCAGACGGATAAGCTGGGTAATGGCCTGGGCCCCTTCCTGCAAGACACCATGCTGCCGCACATCTTTGCGCAGATGGAACAAGCCGGCTGGCCCACCTGCCCGTATGTCAATCCCGTCAAGGACAGCCCCGACCACGGCATCGCCGAATTCCTCGAAGTACCGCGCTTCTCGACGGGTTTTGCGGCCCTGCATCACGTCATCGGCTTCATGCCGGAAACGCATATGCTGAAACCGTTTGCCGACCGCTATGCCTCCATGCGCACCCTGCTGGACATCTGCATGGCGTTTACTGTCAAACACGGCGAGCAGATCCAGCAGTTGCGCGCGCAGGCAAAAGCGGCGGGCCGCACACAGGCCGCCTGGCCCGTCAGCTGGAAGATGAACGAAGCACAGCCATCGACCTTCCCCTTCAAGGGCTACGCGGCGAAGTACACGCCAAGCGTGCTGGGCGACTACCAGCGCCTGTCATATGACCGCTCGCAGCCGTGGGAGCGCGATATCGCGTATTACAACCGTTTCGATGCTGACGTCACCGTCGCCGCGCCGAAAGCCTATGTGGTGCCGCAGGCATGGCGCGAAGTCATCGAGCGATTGCGCTGGAATGGCGTTGAAATGCAGCGCATCACCGCCGAACAGACGGTAACGGCGCGCTACTACCACCTCAAGGAGGTCGGCACGCGGGCCAGCGCCTACGAGGGGCACATGTTCCACGAGAGCGTCGAACTCGACACGCGCGAAGGGCAATTCACCCTGCACGCGGGCGATTATATGATCACCCTGGACCAGGACAATGCGCGCTACGCCGTGGAAACCCTGGAGCCGCAGGCGCACGACAGCTTCTTCCGCTGGGGCTTCTTCAACAGCGTGCTGGAGAAAAAAGAAGCGTTTTCCGATTACGTGTTCGAAGACATGGCATCCGAGCTGCTGCGCGACGAACCGGCGCTGGCAGCCAAGTTTGCCGACTGGAAAGCAGCCAACCCGGCCTTGCTGAGCAATCAGGAAGCCGTGCTCGACTTTATTTTCGAACACTGCCAGCGCTTTGCCGAAGCGGAATGGCGCCGTTATCCGGTCATCGCCCTGATGTAAGTCCGACTAGAAGAACTGCAACATCCTGGCGCCGCATCGGAGACCCCGGTGCGGCGCCTCTTTCTGTGCCCTGCCCACAAGGTATTCCCATGCACTACGCACTGAACCTGCGCACCTTCATTTACAGCCATTATTTTTACCTGGGCTTGCGCGTGGCCATCGGCCTCGTCGGCCTGGCCTTGCTGACCCTGGAAATCAGCGACAGCAACACCGCCATGACGGTGTGCATCGGCGCCCTGTGCACGACCCTGATGGACATGCCCAGCCCGCTGCGCCACAAATTGAACGAAATGCTGGCCTCCGTGCTGCTGTGCAGCGCCGTCACCTTATTAATCAGCCTGTGCGGGCCCGTGCATTGGTTGCTGCTGACGGTGCTCGTGCTGGTGAGTTTTCTCGCCAGCATGATGGTGGTGTACGGCAAGAAATCCATGCCCTTGCAGCTGGCTGCCCTGTTCATCATGACCATGTCGATGGAGCATCAAATGACGTGGCAACAATCATTCCACCATGCTGGCCTGTTCATGCTGGGCGGCTTGATTTATCTCGCCTACGCCATGGCCATCGCCTGGGTCTTGCGCCACCGCATCAAGCAGCAAGTGCTGGCCGAAGCCCTGTTCGAGCTGGCCGCGTATATCGACATCAAGGCCGACTTTTACGACACGCGCTTTAACCTGACGGAGCAATTCAACAAGCTGGTGCGCCACCAAAGCATCCTGGCCGACCGCCAGCAAGCGTCGCGCGACTTGATCTTGCGCAGCCACAAGAACAGCAAGGATGCCATCGTGGTGCAGGTGCACGTGTGCATGCTCGACCTGTACGAACTGATACTGTCCACGCACACCGATTACGCGCTGCTGCGCCAGCACCTGGCCGACTCCGACGTGTTGACCTCCTTGCACGACCTGGCCTACAAGGCGGCGCGCGACATCGAATCGGTGGCCTACGCCGTCACGCGCAAGCGCGCCTCGTATGCGCAGATACGCTACGACAAGGAATGGGCCGACATCGAAGCAAAAATTGCCCGCCTGCAAGCGAGGGGCGACAGCGCGCAAGAAGCGCTGGCGACCCTGCGCGCGCAGCGCAACAAGATCCGCGCCATCCTGAAAATGATCGCCGAACTGCATTTGGCCAGCCAGAAAGTCTACGCCGACGTACCGTTCTGGAGCGGCGCAGACATGGCGCCGTTTTTGTCGCAGCAAAAATACGAGCTGAAAACCTTGCTGTCGAACCTGCGCCCGGACTCGCCCGTGTTCCGCTTCGCCCTGCGCGTATCGATGGCCATCTCGGTCGGATTGCTGATAGGCCACTGGCTGCCGTATGCGGCGCACAGTTACTGGATTGTCTTGACCATCGTCATCATCCTGCGCCCCACGTTCAGCATGACGCGCCAGCGCCGTGCCGACCGCATCATCGGCACCATCATCGGCTGCGTGATCACCGCCATCGTGATCCGCTTTGTGCACAGCAATATCGTGCTGATGGCCATCTTGTTCCTCTCCATCGTCGCCACGCCCACCTTCATTTACTTGCGCTACCGCTACACGGCCATTGCCGTCAGCCTGATGATCTTGCTGCAAATGCATCTGGTGGCGCCCAGCAACCCGAACCTGGTCAGCGAGCGCCTGATCGATACCCTGATCGGCGCGGCGGTGGCCACCGTATTCAGCTTTGTGCTGGCCAACTGGGAATACCAGAGTCTGCCACGGCTGGTGCGCCAGGTGCTCAACGTAAATCTTTCCTACATGCAAGCCAGTTTCGAACTGCTGCAGGGCAAGTGTTTCGATGATTTCGCCTACCGTATCGAACGCAAGCGTTTGATGGATAGCCTGGCCGCGCTCAGCTCGGCGCTGGTGCGCATGCTCGACGAACCGGCCAGCAAGCAGCGGGCCGTGGAAGACATCAACCTGTTCATCGTGCAAAACTACTTATTGGTGGCCCACGTGGCAGCGCTGCGCTCGATCCTGGGCCGCCATGCCAGCCAGTTGCCCGTGGCGCCCGTCAACGCCTTGCTCAGCCACAGCCACACGCAAGTGTGCCTGACCCTGTCGCGCGCGCTGGAGCAGCTCGACAAGCAGGCCACGATCAGTGCGCCACTGGCCACCCCCGCCCTGCCGCCCGTCAGCGAGGTGGATTGGTCGGGATGGCCGCTGGTTAAAAGGCGCATCAGGCTATTGCAAGCCGATGCCGAAAAGATCGTGATACATAGTGCGGCGATCGTGCATATTGTGGCCCCCAGGTAAGGAATTGCCGGACCCGATGTCATCAGGGGGTCATATGCCGCCTCTATGCTGCGATGGTTTTTTTCAACCACCAGCCAAGGCTACTCATGCACGCATTTCCCCTGACCCGGCGCCTGCCACTGGCGCTGGCCATCAGCGCCGCCCTCGCCCTCGCCGCCTGCGGCGGTTCCGATCACCAGGAAACGGCGCTCGTCATCCCCGCCGCACCCGCCGACCAGGGAGCGCCCGATACGGCGCCGCCATCGGCCACGGCCATCCCCTTTGTCGACAATATCGCCAGCAACCAGCGCGGCGATGCCCGCTACGCCACGGCGGCCACGAATGCTGGCGTGCGCGTGCTGATCGGCATGCTCGACATCTGGAAACCATTGACTGAAATCGTCGACGCAGGTGTTTCGGCGCCGGCCGTGGACGGCTTCCCCGCCGTCGTGCCATCCGCCTGGACAGGCGTGCCCAACGATGGCACGCCGGGCGGCACCATCGTCAATGCCAGCGTACACAGTGCGAATATCGATTTCGTCGTGAAAGCCACCACCAGCCGCACCCCGGCGCAGGAACTGGCCGCCTACCTCGATGACCGCCGCGGCAAGGGCTACAGCATCACCGACGGCATGGGTCCGCTGACGGACGCCTGGCGCAGCGCAGCGCGCCAGAGCACCAGCATCACCTCCATCGCGCCCGATGCAACAAGCGTGCTGTACAACGACAGCGGCAGCAACACGGGCGTGGCGGGCAGCGGCAATGCCGAATTCGGAAACGTGGTCGGCCTGGTCAATGCCATGGGCAACAATGGCTCGACGGAACCGGCCAAGCGCTTCTACAAATATGCGCGTCCGTTCCGCTGGAGCAGCAATGTGGTGCTGATTCCGGCGCTGGTGCCGGCCAAGAGTGCCACGCCATCCACCGATGGCGGCTTTACCAGTGGCCACTCGGCCGAAGCCGTGCGCGGCGCGCTGGGCATGGCCTATGCCTTGCCCGAGCGCTACCAGGAAATGGTGGCACGGGGACTGGAACTGGGCGAAAACCGCATCATCGCCGGCATGCATTCGCCGCTCGACGTGATCAGCGGCCGCGTCCAGGCGCAAGCCATCGTCGCCGCCAATTTGCTCGACCCGGCCACGGCCGCCACCAAGGCGGCCGCCGTGACACAGGCGCACACCACCCTGATGACCAGGACGGGCGCCACGGCCGACACCTTCTATGACTACGCCCATTCCGGCACACCCGCCAACGACCGTTTTTCAGATTACGCCAGCACCAAGGCCGCCTACCTCCGCCGCCTGACCTTCGGTTTCGCGCAGACGGGTGTCACCACGCTGCCTGCCGTGGTGCCGAAAGGCGCGGAAGTGCTGCTGGAAACCCGCTTGCCCTACCTGTCCGACGCGCAACGCCGCGTGGTGCTGAAAACCACGGCATTGCCATCGGGCTATCCGGTAATGGACGATGCCGAGGGCTGGGGCCGCTTGAACCTGTTTGCCGCCGCCGACGGCTATGCCGTCTTCACGGGCAGTGTCGTGGTGGCAATGGATGCGGCCAAGGGCGGCTTTTATGCCATCGACCGCTGGCGCAACGACATCAGTGGCACCGGCAAGCTGAACAAGCAAGGCACGGGTACCCTGAAGCTGGGCGGCAACAATAGCTGGAGCGGCGGCACGCAAGTGGAAGCAGGCAGCCTGGAAGGCCTCTCGGCTACGGCCTTCGGCAAGGGCGACGTGTATGTCAGCGGCGGCACGCTGGTCAGCAATGCGGCCAGCAGCCTGGCGCTGGCCGGCAAGTACACGCAGTTATCCACGGGCAACCTGGAGTTGAAGCTGGGCAGCAGCCAAGCTGGACGCTTGAGCGTGGCGGGCCTGATGACAGTCGCTGGCGGTAGCTTAAAGGTTACATTCCAGACTGGCTACAAGCCGGCCGCAGGCGACACATTGAGTGTCATCAATGCTGCCAGCCTCAAAGGCAAGTTCGACAGCATCACGGTCGACGGCTTCAAGGTCACGCCGACCTACACGGAAACGGGCTTGCAGTTGCGCCTCGATACCTGATCTGCCTCACCCAGTACGCAAAAGGCCGCCCTCGGACGGTAATGCCGTTCAGTTAAGACTGAACGGCATTACTGCAAGCAGCGCGGCGGTTTTGGATGCAACAACAATCATCGTTTGGCGTTCCTGCCCAGATGCGAATGGCGCATGCTGTACAGGAAATAAATGGCCACGGTCACCGCCATCCAGATGCTGAACACGACAAACGTCGTATGCGGCAAGTCGCGCATGATGTACAGGCAGGCAAAGACGCTCGTGCCGGGTATCACGTACGGGCCGAACGGCACGCTGAAGCCTTCGATGCGGTTTGCGCCTTGCTTGTGGCGCAGCACGGGCACGGCAATCGAGACCACCATGAAGGCCGTCAGGGTGCCGATGCTGACCATGTCCCACAGGTAAGTGGCGTCGACCGAGCCCGCCACCACGGCCACCACCAGGCAGACGATGATGGTATTGCTGACCGGCACCAGCGTGCGCGGGTGTATCTTCTGGAACGATTTCGGGATCAGGCCATCGCGGCTGACGGCAAACAGGATGCGCGTCTGGCCGTAGATCGTCACCAGGGTCACGCTGAAGACGGAAATGACGGCGCCGGCCGACAGCACCAGCGCTGGCCAGGTCTTGCCCGTGACGTTTTGCAGGATTACCGACAGGCCCGCTTCCTGGCCCTCGAACAGTTTTGCCTGCTGCGCACCCAGGGCGGCCATGGCCACCAGCAGATAAAACACGGTGACGATCAGCAAGCCATACAAGATGCCACGCGGCACGTTGCGCTTGGGATTTTTCACCTCGTCGCCCGCCGTGGCCACCGTATCGAGGCCGATGAACGAGAAGAAGACGGTGCCGGCAGCCGCCGTCACGCCCGTCATGCCGGCAAAGCCCTTGCTATTGTCGGTATTAAAGAAGGGCACAAAATTATCGGCATTGAAGCCGGAAAAGGCGATGACGATGAAAAACACCAGGATCGCCAGCTTGATGATGACCATGATGGCGTTCATCAGGGCCGATTCCTTGGCGCCGCGCAACAGCAGGAAGCCGCACATGCAGATCAAAAAGATGGGCGGCAGATTGATGTGGCCGGCATGAAACTCCATGCCATGGGGGCCGGAGACGATCATCGGCGTGCGCAGCATCTCGGGAATATGCCAGCCAAACGCGTTTTCCAGGAAGTTGTTCAGGTAGGACGACCAGCCGATGGACACGGCACTGCCGGCCAAGCCATATTCGAGCAGCAAACAGGCAGCCATGATGAAGGCGAGAAACTCGCCCACGGTGGCATAGGCAAACGAATACGAAGAACCGGAGGCGGGGATGCGAAACGACAGTTCCGCATAGCACAAGGCCGTCAGGCCGGCCGTGATGGCGGCGATCAGGAACGACAGGATGACCGACGGGCCCGCCTTGGGGACGGCTTCAACCATGGTAAAGAAGATACCCGTACCGACGGTGGCGCCGACGCCGATCATGGTGAGGGAAAACAGGCCGATGGATCGGCTCAAGCCACTGCTGCTGAGGCCTTCACCATACTCGACCGTGGTATCGATCGGCTTGGTGCGGCAAAGTTTCTGGACCAGGGTTTGGCTCACTAACATTCCTTTATGAGGCATGCACTTAAACACCTACCAAAACCTACTGCGCGTCGCGATTTGCGGCCTGCGATGCTCACTGTGCATCCGCACAGCTGCGCTTCTCAACCACAACTCACATCCGCTCGCTACGGTTTTGGTAGGTGTTGCTAGGCACATGACGGGTAAAAACAAGAGAAAACGGCGCTCCGGCCCTACCTGGCAAAAAACCGGAAAGATCGCATCCATTTTCGAAACTAAGCGATTATAGGGCTTTCATCGGCTCAACTAAACAGAACTTTGATGTACGGAAACAACGTCAGGGGTGCGCCGCCAAACGTGCATGGGCGGCTAGTGGGGTGTGGAATTGTTAATATGAAATAAAAAACGCGCCGCTGCAAGAGCAGGGGCGCGCTAGGGTCAGCTACATTCAGCTGGATTACTTTTTGCCGTGCGGCGCATCGGCCGGCGGCCAGCCCGCTTCATAGCCCTGCGGCACGTCATCGTGGCGCTCTTTCGGCGCCAGGCCCAGCACGTAATACAGCACCGTCAGCAGGACCAGCCAGGCAGGCCCCACCATCAGGGCGATGCGCGTATCGGGGAAATACGCCATCAAACCGATCACCAGCGCCAGGAAGGCCAGGGAAATCCAGGAACCATACGGCGCGAACGGCATGCGGAAAGCCAGGTTCTTGATTTCCAGCGGCGTCAAGGTCTTGCGGAACTGAAGCTGCGTGACCAGGATCACACCCCAGGTCCAGACGGCGCCGAAAGTGGAGATCGAGGTGACCCAGATAAATACTTTCTCTGGCACCATGTAGTTCAGCAACACGCCGAGCAGCAGCGCCACGACGGACACCAAAATGGCGCGGCGCGGCACGCCGCTGGCCGTGGTTTGCGCAAACGCTTTCGGCGCCTGGCCTTGCTGCGCCAGGTTGTACAGCATGCGGCCCGTGCTGAAGATACCGCCATTGCACGACGACAAGGCCGCCGTCAGCACGACGAAGTTGATGATGCCGGCGGCCGTCTTGATGCCCAGGCGCTCAAACGTCATCACGAACGGGCTGCCGGTGGTGCCAATTTCATTCCATGGGTAGATCGACAGGATGACGAACAGCGCGCCGACGTAGAAAATCAGGATGCGCCAGAACACCGAATTGATGGCGTCCGGGATCGATTTCTTCGGGTTCGCCGCTTCGCCGGCCGTCAGGCCGATCATTTCCACGCCCAGATAGGCAAACATCACCATCTGCAAGGACATCAGCACGCCCTGCGCGCCGTTCGGGAAGAAGCCGCCATGCGTCCACAGGTTGGAAATGCCGATGGCCACGCCATCGTTGCCGAGGCCGAAGACGATCATGCCGGTGCCGCCGATGATCATCAGGATGATGGTGACCACCTTGATCAGGGCAAACCAGAATTCGAATTCGCCGTAGGCTTTCACTGCCAGCAGGTTGACAGCGCCCATGGAACCCAGGGCCGCCAGGGCCCAGATCCAGCGCGGCACGTCAGGGAACCAGATGCCCATGTAGATGGCGACGGCAGTAATTTCCGCTACGCAAGTAACCAGCCACAGGAACCAGTAATTCCAACCCGTCAGGTAGCCTTGCAGCGGGCCCAGATAGTCCTGCGCATAGCGGCTGAAGGAGCCGGCGACCGGGTTGTGCACGGCCATTTCGCCCAGGGCGCGCATGATCATGAAAATGACCGCGCCACCGATAATATACGACAGCATGATGCCGGGACCGGCCATCTTGATGGCGTTGCCGGAACCCAGAAACAGGCCCACGCCAATCGCGGCGCCCAGCGCCATCAGGCGGATCTGCCGCTCGCCCAGGCCGCGGTGCAAGCCTTGTTCACTCGTTTTCATTACGTGTCTCCGTTTTTTCTTGAATGCACCTATCCCTCCACCCCAATGGCGGTTCCGCTCTTGCTGGAAAGGAGGAAAGGACTGGCCGGCGGGTGAGCGCCGGCATGCTCAGATGATCAGGCCAGTTCGGCGATCAGTTCGATCTCGACGCAAGCGCCCAGCGGGATTTGCGCCACGCCGAAGGCGGAGCGGGCGTGCTTGCCGCTGTCGCCGAAGACTTCGACGAACAGTTCCGAGGCGCCATTGGTGACCAGGTGCTGCTCCGTGAATGCGGAGGTGGAATTGACCAGGCTCATGACCTTGACAATGCGTTTGACCTTGCTCAGGTCGCCGCCGCACGCGTCTTGCAGGGTAGCGATCAGTTCAATGGCGATGCCGCGCGCGGCCACTTTGCCTTCTTCCGTGGTGACGTCCTTGCCCAGTTGGCCGACCCAGATCTTGCCGTCTTTCTTGGCCAGGTGGCCGGACAGGAAGACGGTGTTGCCCGTGCGGGCATGCATCACGTAGGCGGCAGCAGGTGCGGCAACGACTGGCAATTCGATGTTGAGAGCCTTGAGTTTTTCGTAAAACGACATGCTATTTCTCCAAGAAAACAATATAAACGAAACCGACTATATGAGCGGCGGGGCACAGATGAAGACGTCACGGCAGCGCGTTAATGGAGCGCCAACAGTGCCAGATTAAACGTCATCATATTGGTGAACCAGCAGTTTTAGTTCACAAATAGGCCCGGTTATTCAGTGGATTATACCGACAATCAAACAAAATTCAGCATCGTTTCATGAAGCATGCTCTACAGGCATCGTACGTGTATTTTTTCATTCAACTATCACTTATGCAATGTCAAGCCTTGCGGGTCAAGGTTTAAGCCGTCCAAAAAAGCCTGGTCATGCGATACCACAAGTAACGCGCCTTGATATTGCAGCAGCATCCGCTCCAATGCCTGCAGGCTGGCCAGGTCCAGGTGATTGTCGGGCTCGTCAAGCAGTAGCAACTGGGGCGGCGCCTGCGCGTACAGCTCGGCCGCCAGCGCTACCTTCATGCGCTCGCCACCGCTGAGCAAACGGCTGGGCATGGCAGCGCGCGCGCCGGCAATGCCCAGCAGCGCCAGCCGCGTGCGCAACTCGCCTTCCGCCAGGGTGCTGTTGCGCTCTTGCAAGCGCCGCACGGCGCTCCAGCCCCCTTCGCGCGCCCCTGCATGCTGGCCCAGCCACGCCACCCGCGCATGGCACCGCACCTCGCCGCTGGCGGGCGCCAATTGCCCGGCGATGACGCGCAGCAAGGTCGATTTGCCACTGCCGTTCTGGCCCGTGACGGCCAGGCGGCGCGGACCACTGAGCACCAGCTCCAGGGGCTGCGCCTGGCCATGCGGCAAGACCAGCTGGTGCAACTCCAGCATCAGCTTGCCGTTGGGCACACCGCTCCCTGGCGCCAGCAGCAGGCGTTCGGCATCTGGTGCGCAGCGGGCGCTGGCCTCAAGCACCCGCTGCTGGCGCGCTTGCTGCGCCTCTAGCGCGTGCAAACGCAGCTTGCCCTGGCTACCCTGGCTTTTTTCCTTACGCGCATCGAGCAAGAGCTTGCTTTGATTGCCTTCACGCCCTTCTCTCTCGCCGCGCATGACTCTTTTCTGCTGGCGTTCGGCCTGCTGCTGCGCCTCGCGCTGCTCGCGTTTGGCATTCGCCTTTTCTGCTTGCAGGACGGCCGTCAAGCTGGCTTGCTCCAGCGCCCGCTGGTGTGCGTAAAAAGCATGATTGCCGCCATAACTGCGCAAGCCTTGCTGTGACAATTCGACGATTTCATCGACGTGCGCCAATAAGCCGCGGTCATGGCTGATCAGCAGCAAGCCGCGCGGCCAGCGCGCCATCTGCGTCACCAGCCGTGCGCGCTGCTGCGCATCGAGATGGTTACTCGGTTCATCGAACACGATCCAGTCCGCCTGCGACAGCCAGGCGCCCTGTAGCGCGATGCGCTGGCGTTCGCCACCGCTCAGGCTGACTGTCGGCGTGTCCGCCTCCACATGGCGTAAATCGAGCTCATCGAGCGCCTGGCGCAGGCGGGCGTGGGCATCCCAGCGCTCGCCCACCAGGGAGTAGTCGTCCGCGTCGACGCTGCCGGCGGCGATGCGGGCCAGCGCAGCGAGCAAAGCGCCCATGCCGGCAAGCGCCGCCACGGTGGGATAGCGTTCCGGGTCGAGTTCCTGCGCCACATAATGCAGCGTGCCGTCACAGCGCACGGTGCCGCTGGACGGCTGCGCCAGGCCCGCCAACAGGCGTGCCAAGACACTCTTGCCCGCGCCGTTATCGCCGACAAGGCCGATACGCTGCGGGGCAAAGTTCAATTGCAAATTGGAAAACAGGGCGCGGCCATCGGGCAGCAGATAGGAAAGACGATCGAGTTGTAGTAATGCAGGCATGGATACTCCTTGAGCAAGGCTGGCAAACCCGCGCGGCGCAAGACGCATTGGCGGGAAGGGCTAGGCCGTGCACAGCACGGCAGTATCAATGGCGCATGTCGAAATCATCCGTGGGAATAAGGTAAGAAGCGTCATTTTAGCAGAAGATGGCGTGCGTTGCCGATCACACGCGGCTCCTTGCCTGTCAGCGCTGGCCCAGCGTCGTGTCGCCGAACAAAGTCTTCAATTCGCGCGGTTGCGAGCGCCAGTACTGGGGCGGCGCCTGCACCTGCGCGCCCAGCTGGGCCGCGGCATGCCATGGCCAGCGCGGGTCGAACAGGATGGCGCGCGCCAGCGCCACCATGTCGGATTGGCCTTGCGCAATGATATCTTCCGCCTGCTGCGCTTCGGTAATCAGACCGACGCTGATGGTGGGCAGGCCGCTATCGCGCTTGATGCGTTCGGCAAACGCCACCTGGTAGCCGGGAGCGACGGGAATTTGCTGCTGCGGCGAAATGCCGCCGCTGGAAACATGGATGAAGTCGCTACCCAGGCGCTTGAGCTCTTGCGCGAAACGCACGCTTTGCTCGATCTCCCAGCCCCCATCGACCCAGTCGGTGGCGGAAATGCGCACGCCCACGGCCACGCTGGCCGGCACGGCGGCACGCACGGCCTCGAACACTTCCAGCGGGAAGCGCATGCGGTTTTCCAGGCTGCCGCCATACGCATCCGTGCGCTGGTTGGCCAACGGCGAGAGGAACTGGTGCAGCAGATAGCCGTGCGCCGCATGCAGTTCGATACCCTCGCCGCGCAGCGCATGCACGCGCTGCGCGGCGGCGACAAAGGCGCCCTTGATTTGCAGCAAGCCCATCTCGTCGAGCGCGATCGGCACCGTTTCACCCGGCGCATGGGCGATGGCGGACGGCGCCACCGTTTGCCAGCCGCCCTCGGCCAGGTGCACGCAAGCGCCGCCCTGCCATGGCGCGCGGCTCGACGCCTTGCGCCCCGCGTGGCCCAGTTGCACCACCAGCGGGATCGGTGCATGGCGGCGTATCGCCTGCACCACGTTTGCCAGCGCCGCCTGGTTGGCGTCCGACCACAGGCCCAGGTCATCGGCCGAGATGCGCCCCTCGGGCGAGACAGCCGTCGCCTCCGTCATCAGCAAGCCCGCGCCGGACAAAGCCAGGTGGCCCAGGTGGATCATGTGCCAGTCGGTGGCGCTGCCATTGTCGGCCGAGTACTGGCACATGGGCGCGATGGCGATGCGGTTGGCCACCTGCAAGGGCCCCAGCGCATACGGCGTGAATAACTGGCTCATGGCACACTCCGTGAAAAGGGAAGCACCGATTCTACTGTGCTTTGGAAATCGGCGGCTTACACCTGCTTACGTTTGATACAGCGCAAGGTCTAGCCTTGCGGCCGGCGCCCAGTTAATCTGGACGCATCAACAACACCGGCATCGCCACCCCAGGAGAACACATGAACACGACGACCACCGCCAACCGCATCCACCCCTTGATGGCCGGCGCCGCCATTTCCGTCACGGTCCTGTGCCTGGTGGGCGCGGCGTCCATCGCCGGCATCTTGCCCAATTCGCGGGCGAATGTCCCTGCCGTGCCAGCCGATGTGGCAGCCCTGACGCCGGCCAGCGCGGCAGCCCTGGCAGCTTCCGTGCCAGCACCGCTGGCCGCCCCCGTCGTGGCGCAGGCCGCACCTGAAGCGGCACCGGCACCAGCGCCAGTCGTGCACAAGCGCGTCGTGCAGCACACGCAAGTGGCGCAAGCGCGCCCATCCTACAATGACAGCAATAATGGCTACCGCGAGCCTGTGCGCCAGCAGCAGCCAGCGCCAGCTCCCGCCCAACCCAACTACGTGGGTATCGGCACGGGCGCCGTCATCGGCGGCTTGATCGGCAATCAGGTAGGTGGCGGCCGCGGCAAGGCACTGGCCACGGTGGCCGGCGTGATCGGCGGCGGCATGCTGGGCAATGCGGTGCAAAACCAGGTCCAGCAACCGCAACGTTAAGCAAACTTAATCGTATGGGCCGAGATAGTCCAGCTTGCCCACGGCCACGCCATTGTTTCTGAGAATGGCGTGCACCATGGCAACATGGAAGTAAAAATTGGGCAAGGCAAAGCTGAGCAGATAATCGCCGCCCGAGAATTTTTTTCCCTCGTCGGTCCAGTTCAGCACTACTTCTTTCTGGGCGCTGCCTGCCATCTGCCCCGCGCTGACACTGTCGATATAGGCAATGGTGTTGGCGATGCGCTCCTGCAATTGCTCGAATGACGCTTCGTTATCCTCGAATGTCGGCGCGGGCACGCCGCTCAGGCGCTCGATGGACATCTTGGAAGTATCACTGGCGCGCTGTACCTGCGCCGTCAAGTCCAGCATGTCGGGCGCCAGCTGCGCACCCAGGACAATTTCCGGCACGATACCGTCCTGCTCGACATGCGCTTGCGCTTTTTCCAGCAAGGCGGAGACGACGCGCAAGCCGCGGATGAAGACGGGGACGCTGGCTTGATACATGGACACGGACATGGCAAACTCCTCGATAGTGAACGATGAACCAGTGTACCCGAGGCCGCGTCAACGGCTGCGCACGCCCCGCAAGAAAAATGGCACCAGCCGGGTTTCCCCCGCTGGCGCCATGCCATGCCATGCTGCAGTTTCCATCCGTCAGGACACGCGCACCACCATCAGGCCCGCGCGCAGGCCCACGCGCACATCCGGGTTCGGAAACACCACCAGCTCTTCCGCGTGCTGCACCGTATACACATGGCCGCCATCGCTGGCGATCACGGCGTGCTGCGGCAGCGACGTGAAGTTCTGCGTGCTGCGGTCGAACGCCATGCGGAATTGATCGCTATGCTTGATGATTTCCTGCGCCACCTTGAACACGTGCGGTTGCGCCTTGATGGGCGGCGCAGGCAGCCGCCGCAACAGCGCGTCCAGCGCCCGCGACACGTCGTCGAACAGGCTCAGGTCGTTCTGCCCCAGGGTGCCCACGCGGCCCAGTTCCACCGTGCTGGCGGCCGCGCCAAAATGCTCGGCCGAATAATAACTGTACGTGCCGGCCGATTGCGGATTCATGATGATGGCGCCGATGGATGCCTGGCCCAGCCAGGCTACCAGCTGCGCCTTGGCCTCGTCGGCCACCAGGTCTGGCACGATGGCAAAGGTCGGATACACGGAAGGACGGATGGCCGTGTGCAGATCCAGATGCCAGCGCACGGGACCGGCGGCGCTGAAAAAGTCGCGCGTCGCGGCGATCATGTCATCGGCGCGCGCCGCTTCCGCCGCTTGCGCCAGGGAACCGCGCACGGGGCGGAACATGCGATTCAGGTCGGCGTCGATGAAACGCTTGCCAGCCCGGATCGCATCGACATTGCCTACGCAAACGAGCAAGTCGACGGCCAGTGCAGACGCATCGCGCGACAGGGCGTCGAGCAGGTGCGCCAGCACTTCGATCGGACCCGTCTCGTCGCCATGCACGCCCACCGAGACGACCACGCTGGCACGGCCGTGATCGGCCTGCGGCTTGACGACTTGCAGCATGCCTGGCGCCGGCAAGGCGACCGTGAAACCGGCGTCCGCGAACAGCTGCGCCACGGCGCTGAAATCAGCTTCGGCCAGCGCCTGCACCGCTGGCGGCAAGCCGCCAGCGGCTTGGACTGCCTGTATTGCTTCTTGCGTCATTACACCGCCGCTTCCGCTGTGACTTTCGCCGCGATTTTATTCACCGCTTCGGAGAGAGTCCACACGTCCAGCATGGCTTGCTCCAGTTCCGTCGCCGCCACGTAAGCCGGCAGGCCCAGTGCGCCCGTCACCGCATCGACGGCCTGGCCAGCGTTGCCTTGCTCGGCGCGCGCCAGCACCTGCGTCAGCAAACGCTGTTGCGTGCGGCGCAGGGCTTGCTGCGCGTAGTTGCGCAGCTGTTCCTGCGATTTGCCTTGCGCGGCCAGCTTCAGGCCACGTTCCAGCGTATCGATGCCCGCCTGGCTGCGCAGGGCCAGGCCCACTTGCAAGAAGGCCGCCAGGTCCATGCTGGCAGGACGCGGCACGGACAGCGCCGGGAACAGGAAGCCGGCAACGACGTCCAGCGCGTCCACTGCATCCCACGCCTGCACGAAGGCCGGCGTCAGGCCAGGTACCAGCGCCGCTTCGGACTTGATGCCGACCGCTTTCAGCAGCTCGCGCTTCGATTCCGCGCCAAACAGGCGCGTGAGTTCGGCCAGACCGGCGCCGCGCAGCTGCTCGGCGGGCACCGACAGCACGCCGGCGATCATCGTCTGCTGCAGCACGCGCGTTTGCGCATCGACCTTGATCGACACGTCACGCGGAATCGTCAAGGCGTCAAAATCGAGCGCGTCAAACACGGGCGCCAGGTTCAACGCCACCCATGCCTGGCCCCAGGCCAGGATCACAGCCGACTCATCCACGCCATGCTCAAACGCCAGGTCGCGTATCATCAACGGGCCGCAGCGGTTGATCACCTCGTTGGCCAGCACGGTCGCCAGGATGGCGTTGGCCAGTGGGTGATCGAGCGCCGAACGCGTTTCCACCAGCAGGGATGGGAAGTAGGGCTTGAGCACCGGCTCGGCCCAGGACTCAATCGTCAACGGCAGCGCGGACAGGATGCGCTTGAAGCGGTTCTTGACGTTGGCGATCACCACCGCCAGTTCCGGCGTAGTCAAGCCACGACCGTCGGCCTTGCGGCGCGCCAGTTCGGCCACCGACGGCAATTGCTCCAGTTCGCGTGACAGGGCGCCCTCTTCTTCCAGGCTGGCGATCAGCGCGGCATAGCCATCCTGCACGGCGCTCTCGCTTTGCGCCTGCAATTCGCGCACCAGCAAATGCGTCTGCTGCGTGTTGTCGCGCAAGACCAGGCGCTCGACGTCATCCGTCATCGCATACAGTTCGCGGTTGCGTTCTTCTTCCGTCAGCTTGCCGGCATTGACTTCCACATCGAGCCAGATTTTCACATTAACTTCATGGTCCGAGCAATCCACGCCGGCCGAGTTGTCGATCGCATCGGTGAAGATGCGCCCACCCGCCAGCGCGAACTCGATGCGGCCCGCCTGCGTCGCACCCAGGTTGCCGCCTTCTGCCACCACTTTCACGCGCAGCTCATTGCCATTGACGCGAATATGGTCATTCGCGCGGTCCTTCACTTGCGCGTGGGTCTCGTTTGAGGCCTTGATGTAGGTACCGATGCCGCCGTTGTAGAACAGGTCCACGGGCGACTTCAGGATACGGTGCATCAGTTCTTCCGGCGACAGCGCCGTTTCCGCAATATCGAGCGCGGCGCGGATCTGCGGCGACAATTCGATCGTGCGGACGGAGCGCGGATAGATGCCGCCGCCGCTTGATATCAGTTCCTTGTTATAGTCATCCCACGACGAGCGCGGCAAGGCGAACAGGCGCTCGCGCTCGGCGAACGAGACGGCGACATCCGGTGCCGGGTCGAGGAAGATGTGACGATGATCAAATGCGGCCACCAGTTTCAGCTGGCGCGACAACAGTACGCCGTTGCCGAACACGTCGCCCGACATGTCGCCCACGCCGACCATGGTGATCGGCGTGGTATTCAAGTCATGGTCCATTTCATAGAAATGGCGCTTCACGGCTTCGAACGCTCCCTTGGCGGTGATGCCCAGCTTCTTGTGGTCGTAACCGTTCGAGCCGCCCGAGGCGAAGGCGTCGCCCAGCCAGAAGCCGCGCTGCACGGCGATGCCGTTGGCGATGTCGGAGAAAGTGGCCGTGCCCTTGTCGGCAGCCACCACCAGGTAAGGATCGGCTTCATCGAAGCAGACGGTGTCGACTGGCGGGACGATATTGCCCAAGGAACGGTTGTCCGTCACTTCCAGCAGGCTGGAAATGAACAGGCGGTAGACGGCTTCGCCTTCGGCCGCGATGGTTTCACGCACGGCGTCTTTCGGCATCATCTTGCAGACAAAACCACCCTTCGCGCCGGCTGGCACGATGACGGCATTCTTGACCATCTGGGCTTTGACCAGGCCCAGCACCTCGGTGCGGTAGTCTTCCATGCGGTCGGACCAGCGCAAGCCGCCGCGGGCGACAGGGCCGCCGCGCAGGTGTACACCTTCGAAGCGGCGCGAGAAGACGAATATCTCGCGGTAAGGACGCGGTTCCGGCACCAGCGCCAGGCTGCTGGTGTCGAACTTGAAGATGATCTTGTCGCCGGCCTGATTGTTCTGGAAGTAGCTGGTGCGCAGGGTGGCGGCCATCAGGTCGGCCAGCGCGCCGAGGATTTCCTCGGTATCTGCGTGGTTCACGGATGGCAGGCCGGCCTTGATGGTGGCAATCATCTCGAGTGCAGCGGCATGCTGCTCGCCTGGCAGCGACGGGTCGAAGCGCTGCAAGAAGGCATCGACCAGGGCTTTCACGTGGGCCGGCTGCTTGCGCAGGCTTTCGGCAATGTAGCGTACCGAGAAACTGCTGCCCGCCTGGCGCCAGTAGCTGGTGTAAGCGCGCACCAGTTGCACTTCGCGCGTCGACAGGCCGCCTTCGATGACCAGGCC
This sequence comes from Janthinobacterium woesei, assembly GCF_051380875.1. Lineage (NCBI taxonomy): Bacteria > Pseudomonadati > Pseudomonadota > Betaproteobacteria > Burkholderiales > Oxalobacteraceae > Janthinobacterium > Janthinobacterium woesei. The sequence continues at coordinate 46,585 of NZ_JBNYXW010000007.1, read as the reverse complement.
ATTCAGTCGGCCATCTTCGGCCTCATCGTTGAACAACGCGGCAAACAGTTCCTGCGCCACGGCGACGACTTCCGGCTGCGCCAGTTTCGCCGCGCTGGCGGCATCGACCGTCAGGCTGGTGACGAAATAACGCGTGCCCTCGGCTGGCGAAATCGAGTACGCCTGCTCGCGGTCGATGGCCACGCCCGCGTTGTGCAGCGCCGGCAGGATGGTCGACAGGGACGGTACGCGATTGGCCGAATACAAACGGATGGTGGTGACGTTGCCCGTCTCGATGCGCACGGCCACGTGCGATGGATCGGTATTGCGCAAGATGGTGTCGAGGTCGCGGAAGGCGACGGCCGGCGCGGTGGCTGCCACGTAGTCGAGCGGCAAGGTGGCGCACAGTTTGCGCAGGCTGGTGCGCAGCGCCACGTCGGGCACGGCGTCGGCCACGGCAGAAAAGCCGTTATGCCAGCCATCGAGCACGCCCAGCAGCGGCTGCTGGATATCCGTTTCCAGGTCCAGCGGATAGCGCGCGGCATGGGCGATCAGGTAGACGCGCGCCAGGGGGCCATCAGCGACCAGCGTCTGCATGCTGACGTGGGTCGCACCGGAACTCGCTTGCAGGGCTTTCGCCAGGCTCGAAGCCACGCTGGCGCTGTAGCGCTCGCGTGGCAGATACACCAGCACATTCAGATGGCGCGCATACACGTCGCGGCGCGCGAAGACCTTGGTGCGCGGCTGCTTGTACAGCGAGACGACGGCGCCGCACACTTGCACCAGCCAGTCGAGATCCGCTTCCAGCGCTTCGGTGCGCGGCAGCGACTCGAGGATTTCGCGGAATTTCTCGGCGCGGAAGCCTTGCTGGCGCACGCCGGCCAGGCTCAGTACCTTGGCCACGCGGCCGCGCGCGTAAGGCAGCGCCGCCAGCGGGGTGGAGTTGCCGGCGCGGGTAAACAGGCCGACGAAGCAATGCTCGCCCAAAATCGCCCCTTGCGCATCCGTGTCGCGCACGCCGATGAAGTCCAGCTGCTGGTCGCGGTGCAGGGTGCCAGCCACGTCGGCCTTGACGATGGAGAGCGCCGATTCGCGCTTGGCCAGGGTGTCGAAGTCGCCGGGAATATTCGCCAGGCAGGTGCCGTACACAGGGTGCGCCGTGTCTTGCAGCACGCCGACGCGGCTAGGGATATCGCGCTCCAGTTCGCGCACGCCCGGCTTGACGCGGTAGTAGGCGTAGCCAAACACTTCAAAACCGCCGCTGCGGGCCCATTCCAGGAAGGCGGCAACTTCCGCGCCCTCTTCGCCATGCGGGGCGGTCGCAGTGTCAATAACCTTGGCGACGGCAGCCAGGCGCTCGCTCATGGCGGCGGCATCGCGGCGCACCACAAAGGCGTCACGCGCCACCATGTCGATGGCGGCAACCAGTGCGGCCAGCGCGTCTGGCGCCAGCTCTTCGTCGAGCAGCACCAGCACATACGATTCGAGCGGGTCGCCCGGCTGGCGCACCGCTTCCACGCTACCGTCAAGGGCGCGGCGCACGGGCAGCACGGTGTTCATCACGCCGCGCACGGCCAGGTGCTGGCGGCGCATGGCCATGACGATGGAGTCGACCAGGTAAGGCATGTCTTCGTTCAGGATCAGCAAGGCGCTCGCCTGGCCACCACGGCCATCCGCATAACGCAAGGTGGCGATCTGGCAACCGTTGCCGGTGCGCCTGGCCGCCTGCGCAAAACCATCGAGCAGTACGGGCGCCAGGCTGTCGGGTGCGATGTCGGCCAGGTCTTCGGCGTCGAGGGAAGCGAGCCAGGCTTGCACCAGCGCGGTCACGGGCGCTGCCGCCTTGCCTGCATTGCTCGCGGCGTTGACCAGCTCCAGCGTCTGTGTACGCAAATCTTGTGGCGTGTGATTCATCTTGCATCTCCATTACGGTAATGTGAATGTCCAACGCTGTCGTTCGGGCTTATGGCTGGGCGGCAGCGATGTGTGAGACAGGGGTCACCCGTCCAATTCTTGTTATGCGGTGTTGCGGGTAGGAGTCTCGGTTTTCTCTGTGTTTTTCTGTCGCCTACAAGTCGTACAATCCCGGTAAGTTGAGGATGATCGTCAATTCTTCAAGCGCCGCATGTACTTCCAGCGCCAGCTTCGGGTCGGCCAGGTCGCTCGGCTGCAGATGGTCGCGGTAGTGTTTTTCCACCCAGGCCACCAGCCGATGGTACAGCGCTTCCGTCATGATCACGCCCTGGTGCATGGCGCGCGCTTCGTTTTCCGTCAGCGCCACGCGCAAACGCAGGCAAGCAGGCCCGCCGCCGTTGCGCATGCTCTGGCGCAAATCAAAATGAATCAGTTCATCGATCGGCCCACCGCTGGCAACCAGGCTTTCCAGGTAGCGCGAGACGGCGCGGTTTTCCTGGCACTCCTGCGGGATCACCAGCGCCATCTTGCCGCCCTCTTTGCTCAAGAGTTGGCTGTTGAACAGATAGCTGCTGACGGCGTCTGTAATCGGTACCTGGCCAGTATCGACGCGCAGCGCATTCAGTTGCACGCCCGTGGTGGCGACGGCGCGGCGCAGCTGCGACAGGCTCGCCTCCTCGTCGGCAAATGCCTGCTCATGGTAAAACAGTACATTGCCGTTACCAACGGCGATGACGTCGTTATGAAACACGCCCTGGTCGATCACCTCTGGATTCTGCTGCACGTACACGGTGCGCCTGGCGTCCAGGCCATGCAGGCGCGCCACGGCTTGCGACGCTTCCAGGGTCTGGCGCGCCGGGTAGCGCCTGGGGCTAGTTGCCGATGGATCGAACTCCACCCGACCATACACGAACATCTCGACGGATGGCGCGCCGTGGCCAGCGCCCAGGCGCGTATGGTTGGCCGCGCCTTCGTCGCCAAAGGCTGGCGTCGACGGCAGCGCAGCGTGCACGGCAAAGTGCTTGTCATCATTGAAGATGGCGCGCAGGCTGCGCGCCGACTGCGCGTGCTCGAAGGCACGGTGCAGCTTGTTATTCAGGTTGGCGGCCGTGAAATGTACGCGGCCGTCCTGCGTGTCCGCCGACGGGCTGACCGTGGCGGCGTTCGCCGTCCACATGGGCGAAGCGGAATACGCACAGGCCAGTATCACGGGCGACTCCTTGTAAGCACGCGCCAGGACCTCCGCATCGCTCCCCGTAAAGCCGATGCTGCGCAGCAGGCGAAAATTCGGCCGCTCCTGCGGCGGCAGCAAGGCTTGCGCAAAGCCACGCGCAGCCAGCGCACGCATCTTGGCCAGGCCCTGCAAGGCGGCCTGCTTCGGATTCGAAGCGCTTTTCACATTGCTGAACGAGGCCACGTTGCCGAACGAGAGTCCAGCATAGTTATGCGATGGGCCGACCAGGCCGTCAAAGTTGTATTCGCGCGTGCTGTGCATGGGTATTTCCTTTAAAACTTAAAAATTCAGGCCAGGCGACAGCTTGGCCGGCATTGCCAGCACGCTGTTCTCGATCGAGGCGACCGGATAGGCGCAGTAATCGGCCGCGTAATAGGCGCTCGGACGGTGATTGCCCGACTTGCCGATGCCGCCGAACGGCGCCGTGCTGGCCGCGCCCGTGGTCGGACGGTTCCAGTTGATGATGCCGGCGCGCGCACGCGTTTGAAAAGTCTGCCACAGCGCCGGATCGTCCGACAGCAGCGCGGCGGCCAGGCCGAATTCGGTGGCGTTGGCGACCTTCAGGGCCGCGTCAAAACTGGCGACGCGGATCACTTGCAACAAGGGGCCAAACCATTCTTCATCGGCGATGCCGGCAGCATGGGTGACGTCGACGATGCCGGCCGTGACGAAGCCCGCTTGCGGGTTCAACTGGCGCATCTGCAGCAGGGTGGTGCCGCCCTTGGCGACCATGTCGGCTTGCGCCTGCACCAGGCGTGCTGCCACGGCGCTTGATACGACAGGCCCCATGAACGGTTGTGGCTGGGCGTCGGAGGCGCCGATGCCCAGTTTCGCCGCCACTTCCACCAGGCGCGCCACGAAAGCAACCCCGGCGGCGTTGTCTTGCACTACCAGGCGGCGCGCGCAGGTGCAGCGCTGGCCGGCCGAGACAAAGGCGGAGAAGACCGCATGGTGCACGGCAGCGTCCACATCCTTGACATCCCACACGACCAGGGCGTTGTTGCCGCCCATTTCCAGTGCCAGCATCTTGCCCGGCTGGCCGCCGAACTGGCGGTGCAGGCTGATACCCGTCTGGCAGGAGCCGGTAAACAGCACGCCATCGAGCAAGGCATTCGCGCCCAGCGCCACGCCCGTGTCGCGCCCACCGTTGACGAGATTGACGACGCCGTCCGGCAAGCCTGCCTGCTGCCACAGCTGCACGGTTTTCACGGCGGTGCGGGGCGCATATTCGCTGGGCTTGAAGACGATGGTGTTACCGGCGATCAGGGCCGGAACGATGTGGCCGTTCGGCAAGTGGCCTGGGAAGTTATACGGGCCAAACACGCCGAACACGCCGTGCGGGCGGTGGCGCAGCACGGCGTCGCCATCGGCGATCTTGCTTTGCGCGATGCCAGTGCGCGCGTTGTACGACTGCACCGAAATGTCGATCTTGTTGGCCATGGTGGCCACTTCCGTGACGGCTTCCCACAACGGCTTGCCCACTTCTTCCGAGATCAACTGCGCCAAGACCTCGGCATGCTCCTTGAGCAGCTCGCGAAAGCGCACGCAGATGGCGATGCGCTCTTCGACGGGCGTGTCGGCCCACGCCGCAAAGGCAGCGCGGGCAGCCTGGCAAGCCTGTTCCACGTCACTCTCCGTCGCTTCCAGGCTGGCCCAGGTCTGCTTGCCGTTCGACGGGTCGATGGTGACCAGTTCCCGGCCAGTGCCCGGCAGCCAGGCGCCGTCGATGAAGTTAGATGCGGCGGTCGATGAATTAAACACGTTAAGGTAGGACAATTGAGACATGGGTATGCTTCCTCGGGTTGAGTGACAGCGTGCGCACGGTGTCGCCGTTGTGGCTACGCAGCAGATGCAGTTCAGCGTCGTCCAGCGCGATCTTGCCGCTGTGGGGATTGGCGTTGGTGACGATCATGCGGAAATTTTTCAGGTCGGTGTTCGACACCAGGTACGGTTCGGCTTGCACCACCTCGCAGCTATCTGCGGCCGCCTCGGCATCGAGCACTGCCGGCATGCTGTCGCGCAGGGCGCGCAGCTCGGAGACGCGCGCCTGCAACACGGGGCCGGCGTCGAAGATGTCGACATAACCTTCGAAGTGCAAGCCTTCCTGCTCCAGCAAACGGCGCGCTGGCGCGGTGCTCAGATGGACCTTGCCGATCACTTCTTGCGCTTCGTCTGGCAGATAAGCCACGTACATTGGCTGGCGCGGCATCAATTCGGCGATGAAGGATTTTTTACCCAAACTGGTCAAATCGTCGACGTGATGGAAATCCATCTTGAAGAAATGGCGGCCCAGGCCCTCGTAGAACGGCGAGCTGCCGTCCGGCGCCTGGTAGCCACGCATTTCGGCGATCAGCTTTTCCGTGAACAGGTGCGGGAACTGGGCGATGAAAAGAAAACGGCTTTTCGACAGCAGCTTGCCATTGTTGCCGCTGCGGTAATCCGGGTGCAAAAACAGCGAACATAGTTCCGTACTACCCGTCAGGTCGTTCGACAAATACAGCGTCTCCATGCGCGTAAACACGTCGAGTTCACGGCTCGAATGCACAAGGGTGCCGATACGGTAGTTATAGAATGGCTCTTCCAGGCCCACGGCCCCCTTGATGGCGCACACGCCGGCCAGGCGGCCCGTGTCGGTATCCTCCATGACAAACATGTAGTCGCGTTTTTCGGGCGGAATGGTTTCGGCGAACGAGGCGCAGGCAATCGCCAGACGGTCGCCCAGCATTTTCATGTCCGCCTTGAGGGTGGTCATGCCGGTGCCGACCTGGCTCGCCAGGCCGTACAAGGCATCGAGGTCAGAAGCGTTGATGGCGCGTACTACTAGCATAAGATTCTCTCGGTTAGATACGCACGCAAATGACGCTGTCGCCTTCGGCGACGGCCAGCGCGTCAAGCAGCTCGGCCGGCAAGCCGACGGTGTCTTGCGCTTCGAGCGCATCGCAGGCGAAGGTCACGGCGCGGAAGTTGCGTTCGGCGCCGGAAGCGATCGCATAATTGACTTTCATGCCCGTGCGGCTCGGCGTGGCGCCTGGCACCGCGCGGCGCGTGAGCGAGCCCGTAAACGAGCGTAGCGAATTCTTGTGCGCCTGCAGGATCGGACCGCCATCGAAGATGTCGATGTAATCGTCGGCCTCGAAACCTTCTTCCGTCAGCAGGTTGAAGGCCAGTTCGCCGCTCGGGTGAATCTGCCCCATGGCCGCCTGCGCGTCGCCGGGCAACAGCGGCACATAGACGGGGTAATGCGGCATCAGTTCGACGATCAAGGTGCGGTTGCGCGCGCCGCCGATGACTTTTTCGGCATCGAGGAAATCCATCTGGAAGAACTTGCGGCCCAGCGCATCCCAGAACGGCGACTGGCCGTTGGCATCCGTGATACCGGCCAGCGGCACGAAGAAGCGATCGCCGAAACGGTGCGGCGCGAGCACGGCAAACAGCAGCCGCGCGCGCGACAGCAAGGCCGCTTCCAGGCCCGCCTGCTCCATGTTGCGCACATAGAAGCCGGACAACTGGGAATAGGCCGTCAGCTCCGAGCACAGGGTCAGCGCATGCACGCTGTGGCTAATGTTCAGGTCACGCGAGACTTGCTGGATGACGTCGTTGCGAAAGGAAAAATAGGTGCCGTTCGAGCCGGCCGAGGCGAAGATGGCGGCCGTACCAAAGATGGTTTTGTCGAGCAGGGATTCAAGCAGGAAGAGATACGACTCTTCGCTGGGGATATCGACGTGGGCGGCAAACGAGGCGAGGGAACGCTCGACGGAGGCGGCGATTTTCTCGCGCGTCTTCGGCAGGGTATGGACACCCGGCATGGTCACCGCAGCCAGCGCTTCAAGGGCTGCAATATCCGCAATTTCTACCGGACGGACAACATACATGGGTACTCCTTCAATGCTGACAATACTTGGGCAGAAAACCCGGGTAGAACCAAGCCGGCCCGCAGCAGTGCGGCGGGCCGGTGCTCAAACAGGGAGCGAGGCTAGCCTCAGGCTTTCAGCATGCCGTCGACGGCGACACGCAGCAAGCGGCCCGCTTCGGCAATCTGCTCGTCCGAGACGATCAGGGCCGGTGCCAGGCGCACCACATCCATGCCGGCGATCAGCACCATCAAGCCTTGCGCTTCGGCCGCTTTCTGGATGTCTTTCGCGCGGCCCTTCCAGGCATCGCTGACTACCAGGCCCAGCAGCAAACCGCTGCCGCGCACCACCGAGAACACTTGCGGGTAATCCGTGATCAAGCCTTGCAGCATGGCGATGGTGTTGATGCTGGCTTCCTTGACGCGCGCCAGGAAAGCTGGCGTGTTGATCGTTTCCAGCACCTTCAAGGCCACGGTAGCGGCCAGCGGGTTGCCGCCGTAGGTGGTGCCATGGGTGCCGACGGCCAGGGTTTGCCCCAGTGCATCGGTGGTCAGCATGGCGCCGATCGGGTAGCCATTGCCCAGCGCCTTGGCGGCCGTCAGGATGTCCGGCGTGACGCCATAGCCCATGTATGCGAACAACGCGCCAGTGCGGCCCATGCCGCACTGGACTTCGTCGAAAATCAGCAGGGCGCCGGTCTTGTCGCACAGGGCGCGCAGCTCCTTGAGGAATTCAGGATTGCCCGGCACGACGCCGCCTTCGCCTTGCACCGGTTCGACGATCACGGCGCATACGTCGTCACCGATGGCGGCGCGCGCCGCTTCGATGTCGTTGTAGGCGATATGGTCGATCGATGGCGGCAGCGGCTCGAAGCCTTCCGTGTACTTGGCCTGGCCGCCGACGGACACCGTGAACAGGGTGCGGCCGTGGAAGGAACTGAAGCACGAAATGATGCGCGACTTGTGCGCGCCAAACTTGGTGTGCGCGTATTTGCGCGCCAGTTTCAGGGCCGCCTCATTGGCTTCCGCGCCGGAGTTGCAGAAGAAGGCACGGTCGGCGAAAGTCGCTTCCGTCAGTGCCAGCGCCAGGCGCAGCACGGGTTCGTTGGTGTAGCCGTTGCCCAAATGCCACAGGCTGTTGATTTGCTTGGTCAGCACGTCGACCAGGGCCGGATGGCAGTGGCCCAAGCTGTTGACAGCGATGCCGGAGGTGAAATCGAGGTAATGCTTGCCCGATTGGTCCCACAGATCCAGGCCGGCACCGCGCACGGGCACCATGGCAGCGGGAGCATAGGTAGGAACCAGGACCTGGTCAAAGGTTTCCCGGGTGACTGGACGAGCCGTTACGGTCGATTCAAGCTTGGCATTCATAGCATTTCCCCATCAATATGTTAGGTACTCCCGCAGCTACGACAGCTACGTGTGTACAGCATTATAAAAAGCGGGATGCTAAAACTCTTTTGAATCTGCGACAAGGATTTTCACAATTCATCACAGCTGGCATTGCGCCGGCTAGGCCGGAGGCATGAGCTTTCTTTGCCGCTCTTCACGGGGGGTATTGCCAAACAGGGTGCCAAAAGCCGTGGAAAAGTGCGAACCGGACGAAAAACCACACATCAGCCCCACTTGCACGATAGAATAATGCGTATCAAGCAACATTTTCCTGGAGCGTTGCAAGCGCAGCTCCAGGTAGTAGCGCGACGGCAGGCTACCCAGGTATTGCTTGAACAGCCGCTCCAGCTGGCGCCGCGACAGTCCCACCAGGCTGGCGATATCATCGGTCGACAGCGGCTCCTCGATATTGGCCTCCATCAAGGTGACCGCTTCGGACAATTTCGGCTGCAGCACGCCGAAACGCGCCTGCAGGGCCACGCGCTGGCGCTCTTCCTTGCCACGCACCTTGTCCACGCACAGCGCTTCCTTGACCAGCGCCTGCACGTCGGCGCCGAATATGGTCTCGATCAGGGTCAGCGAAAAGTCGATGCTGGCCGCGCCGCCGCAGCAGGTGATGTGCGGGCCGTCGATATCGAACAGGTGCGGCGTCAGGATGGCGCGCTCGGCCTTTGCTTCCGCGTCCGCATACAGGGCCCAGGGCAAGGCGATGCGCACGCCATCCATCACGCCCGCATCGGCCAGCCACAGCACGGCGGCGCCCACGCCGCCCCAGAACGGCGCCGAACGGCACCGCTCGATCACGGCACGGCACAGCTCTGCGCGCAGGGGTGCCTCCGTTTCATCGGCCACCAGCAGCGCGATATGCCAGTTGCCGCCCTGCTGGGCCACTTGCTCGGGTGTGCGCACATCGAGCTGCAAGGCATCCGGCCCCAGCGCGCGTGCGCACAGGCGCAGCGGCTGCACCAGGCCGGCCCAGGTGATCGACTCGGCATCGCCGGCATGCACCAACAGCAAACGCAGCGGTTTGTCGAGGCCGATACGGGAAAGATTAGCGAAAGACATCGGCGGGGCAGAGTCGGGGCAAGGGCTGAGTTGCCCACATGATACCGGACTTCAGCCCCAGCGAACCCCTCATGCAATAGCGCGCTGTGGCGCAGCGGAAAAAAAGCGGGGCGGAAGGATATAATCACACCCCATGGGTGAACGATATTTAAAAAGTATCCGGCTGCTGGCCGAATGCATGCAAGACTTCGAGCGGTTTTCAGGCGACTTCGTGCGCCAGTACGGCTTGACGCATGCGCAATTCGACATCATTGCCACGCTCGGCAACACCTCTGGCATGTCCTACAAGGAGTTGGGCCAGCAAACCCTGATTACCAAGGGCACCTTGACGGGCGTGGTGGACCGCCTGGAACAAAAGGGGCTGGTAATACGGGAACGTTGTCCTCGCGACAAGCGCTCCTACTTCGTGCGCCTGAGCTGCGAGGGTGAACAACTGTTCCAGGACGTGTTCCCCAAGCTGACCAGGCAAGGCCAGCGCCTGTTTGCCAATTATACGGACGACGATTTCAGTCGCCTGGAAACGACCCTGACGGGCCTGAAACGCGCCATTGCTAACGGTCACAGCTGAAAATTCACCAAGCACAGATTCAAATTCAAACAAGACAAAGGAAACAAGTTGAAAACCTCCCTGCTCGAAGGCAAAAAGCCCGCTCATTTCGATAAGCACATCATCGGCAACCTGTTGCTCAACGCCAGCACGCCTGAGCTGGTGCGCCAGGAAAAGCTGATCATCGGCGTACGCAATGAAGACGGCGAAATCTACCGCCTGATCGGCGCTACCAAGCACAACAGTTTCATGAACGCCGTCGAAGAATTGTTCGACCTGGGCCTGACCGATGAACTGGAAGACAGCGACGAACTGGTCGAAGGCTGCGATGCCATTTTCAGCGAAGCTGACTAAATAGCCATCTCTGCAAAAAGGGCATGCCGCTGATCCAGCGGCATGCCCTTTTTTCGTTTGTGGGGCTTTACTCGCCATTTGCGTGCTTATTTGCGTGCTTGCTGGCGAAAAGATCACGCTTAAAAAGTTCCGTACGGAAATATTGCGAGTATAATTTTTTCAATGAATAGACTCGACGCCTTTAAAAGTATCGCTGCACTTGCCGGTCGCGGCGAGCTCACTTTCCCCGCCAATGTGGACGCTTCGCTCAAGCTGCAGCAGGCGCTGGCCGATCCCGATTGCCATATCGAAGCAGCCGCCAAGCTGGTGCAGGCCGACCCGCTGCTGGCGGCGCGCACGGTGGCGATTGCCAACTCGGTTGCCTTCAACCGTTCCGGCAACGAAATCACCAGCGTGCGCAATGCCGTGCAGCGGCTCGGCGTGCGCACCTTGCAGTCGGTCGTGGCGTCGCTGATCGTGCGCCAGTTGGGCAGCACGATCACCGACCCCGTGCTGCAAGCCAAGGCCAACCAGTTGTGGGAGCATACGGCCCATGTGGCGGCACTGGCGCAGGTCATCGCGCGCCGCGTCACCAAGGTCGATCCTGATACGGCCCTGTTTGCCGGCATCATGCATGAAGTGGGCGGCTTTTACATGCTGTCGCGCGCGGCCGAATTTCCCGGCATCCTCGACGGCGAACCGCAGGACTGGATCGAACATGGCGAACAAGCCATCGGCCACGGCGTATTGACCAAGCTCAAGGTGCCAGAAGCGGTGATGCAGGCCATCGATGCGCTGTGGGAAGGCTTGCGCGCCATCCCGCCCGAATCGCTGGGCGACACCCTGCTGCTGGCGAACGACCTGGCGCCGGTGGCCTCGCCCCTGAATGAAAATCCTGCCGCCATCGCCGTGCGCACCGCCCGCGCCGCGCGCAGCATCGACTGCGTCATCGGCGATGACGCGACCCTGTCGAGCATCATGGAAGAATCGGACGACGAAGTGCAGTCACTGCTGAAGGTGCTGGTGCACTAATCTGTGAACAAAAAAAACCCGCTCGAAAGCGGGTAAAGTCCAAAGCTAGGGATGTCCTGAAAGAGACAAGCCCATCTTATGCCCAGCGCAGCAACGACTCCGTGCGCTGGCACACTTAGCGCACACATTTATCGGGCAGTCAGGTCCACTTCCGTTTCTTGCCAGGCACGCAGTTGCCGCACGCGTGCAAACCAGGCCTGGATATGCTGATACTGCCCCAGCGGCAGCTGCACCGCCTCGCTGTACATCAGCGGCGCGGCCACGCCAAAATCGGCCAGGGTCAAGGCATCGCCACTGAGCCAGCTGCGCCCCGCCAGATGCGCGTCCAGCACAAGGGCACACTCAGCCAGTTCGCGCTCGCCGCGCGCCACTTCCAGCCGATCCGCTGGGCCGCCGCCCGTCATGCCCTTCCACGCGCGTTCCCAGGCCAGCACGCCGATGGCCGGCGCAAAGTGCTGCGCGGCCCAGAACAGCCAGCGGTTGACGTCGGCGCGCGTCTGCGGCACCAAAGGATAGATCGTCTGGCCCGGCACTTGCTCGGCCAGGTATTGCATGATGGCGCACGACTCCCACAGCAGGAAATTGCCATCGGCCAGCACGGGCAGCTTGCCGTTCGGGTTCAGTTCGGCCAGGCGGCGGCGGTCATCCGCATTCATCAGGTCGACTTCGGCCAGTTCCAGGGGCAAATCGAGGTGGATCGCCGTCATCAGGGCGCGGCGGGCATTCGATGACATGGGGTGGTGGTACAGGCGCATGATGCAAGACTCCGGTGAGTGAAGAAGCCACCATCGTAGGGCCATGCACTGACAGTTTTTGTCAGGAGCCTGCCTGCCGCGACACCTACCCTTCCGGGTCGATAGCGTACATTTTTCGCCAGGTATCGAGCAGCGCATGGCGGCGCGTGGCATAGCGTTCGGCATGCTGCTGCACGCTGGCGATGCGGTCGATGCGGAAATGGCGATAATCACTGCGCAGTTCGCACCAGGCCGCCAGCAGGCGCTTGCCTTCAAAAAAGGCCAGGGCGAACGGCCATACCGTGCGCTGCGTGACGCTGCCGTGTTCGTCCTGGTAGCCCAGTGTCAGCTTCTGTTCATGGCGGATGGCCTCGCGCACCGGCTGCACATAGCGGTCGGCCGGTTCCGTGCCATCGGCGGGGCGGCCCAGCGGCACCCACAAACTGGTGTCGGCCATGCTGTCGCGCAGGTCGCGCGGCGAGGCGGCGGCGATCTTCGCCAGGGCAGCTTCGGCCGCCTGCGCCAGGCCCGCATCGCCCTGGCGGCGCACCCAGCGCGCACCGAGCACCAGCGCTTCGAGTTCATCAGGGCCGAACATCAGCGGCGGCAAGAAGGAACCACGGCGCAGCACATAGCCAATGCCGGCCTCGCCCTGCAGCGGCGCGCCCAGTTCGGCCAGGGTCTGGATGTCGCGGTAAATCGTACGTTCGGACACGCCCAGCTGTTGCGCCAGTTGGGCCGCCGTGACGGGCACCCGTTTCGCACGCATGGCGTCCATCAGCAAGAACAGCCGGCCGCTGCGGCTCATGGGCAGTCCCGCAAGGCTCGGTCGCCCATCAATAAGAAACGCTTCATCGTCATCCATTACCAAAAAAAAACGACCACCGCGAGGGTGATCGTTCTTCAATTCCACATGCAACAAGCTGCGCTTACACCACTGCGCCGTCAGTTTCGTCTTTTTCCTTGACCGGCTTGATCAAGTCTTCGCGCTTCACGCCCAGCCACATGGCAATCGATGCCGCCACGAACACGGACGAGTAAATACCGAAGCAGATACCGATGGTCAATGCCAGGGCAAAGTGGTGCAGCGTCTGGCCACCGAAGACCAGCATCGACAGCACCATCATCTGCGTCGAACCGTGGGTGATGATGGTACGCGAAATGGTGCTGGTGATCGCGTTGTCGATCACTTCATGTACGCTTGCCTTGCGCTGCTTGCGGAAGTTTTCGCGGATACGGTCAAAGATGACCACCGATTCATTGACCGAGTAGCCCAGCACCGCCAGGATCGCCGCCAGTACCGTCAGCGAGAATTCCCACTGGAAGAAGGCGAAGAAACCCAGGATGATCACCACGTCATGCAAGTTGGCGATAATCGCCGAGACGGCGTATTTCCACTCGAAGCGGATGGCCAGGTAGATCATCACGCCAAGAATCACCATCACCAGCGCGTTCAAGCCATTCTGCGCCAGTTCCTCGCCCACTTGCGGGCCGACGAATTCGACTTTCTGCAAGACGACCGCCTCGTTGCCGGCGGCGTCCATGCACGCGCTCTTGAGCACATGCTCACCCTTGTCGGTGACGGTATCGATGCCCTTGGTCGTGCCTTGCTCGGCCTTGCACAGTGCTTCAAACACGCGCTGCGAGCTGTTCGCGGCGCTGACGCCCTTTTCCACCGGCAGGCGGATCATCACGTCGCGCGCCGTATCGAAGCTGGTCACGCCCGGCTCTTCATAGCCCATGCCGATCAGGGTGCCGCGTATGCTTTCGAGGTTGGCCGCTTTCGGGTACTTCACCTCCATCACGGTGCCGCCCTTGAATTCAACGGACAGGTGCAAGCCCTTGTGCACCAGGAAGAACACGGCGGCAATGAAGGTCACCGCCGAAATGACGTTGAAAATCAACGCATGGCGCATGAAGGGAATATCTTTTTTGATGCGGAAAAATTCCATGAAATCCTCTGAGTTCTGTTCTGTGCGTCCGGCGGCTGTGCCACCGGACGCTATCGCTGTTGACGCTCGCTGTTGACGCTATTAGGTTGGGCTGGGCCGTCGCTTACTTGTCGCTTACTTGCTGGCGTCCGGTACCCAGACCGTGCCGATCGACAAGGTGGTCAGCTTTTTCTTGCGGCCATACCAGAGGTTGACCACGCCGCGCGAGACGAAGACGGAGGAGAACATCGAGGTCAGGATGCCCAGGCAATGCACCACGGCAAAGCCGCGCACCGGACCGCTGCCGAAGGCCAGCAGGGCGACACCGACGATCAGGGTGGTCACGTTCGAGTCCAGAATCGTGGCCCAGGCGCGGTCGAAGCCGGCGGAGATCGCCGCTTGCGGCGTATTGCCGGCGCGCAGCTCTTCGCGGATACGTTCATTAATCAAGACGTTGGCGTCAATCGCCATACCCAGCGCCAGCGCGATAGCGGCGATACCGGGCAAGGTCAAGGTCACCTGGATCATCGACAGCAAGCCGATCAGCAACAACAGGTTCGAGGCCAGGGCCAGCACGCTGAAGGCACCGAACAGCATGTAGTAGGCGATCATGAAGATGGCGATGGCGATGAAGCCGTACAGCGTCGAGTGGAAACCCTTGGCGATATTTTCCGCGCCCAGTTGCGGTCCGATCGTGCGTTCTTCGATGACGCTCATCGGTGCCGACAAGGCGCCCGAGCGCAGCAGCAGCGCCAGTTCGTTGGCGTTTTCCGCACCGCCCATGCCGGTGATCTGGAAGCGCGAACCAAGTTCCTGCTGGATGGTTGCAACCGACAGCACTTCCGGCTTGCCCTTTTCAAACAGCACGATGGCCATGCGCTTGCCGACGCGTTCGCGCGTCGCTTCGCGCATCTTGCGCCCGCCGTCGCCGTTCAGGTCGATCGATACGGCCGCTTGCTGGTTCTGGTCGAAGCTGGCTGTGGCGCTGGAAATATAGTCGCCCGTCAGGATCACGTCTTTCGACAGTACGACAGGTACGCCCTTGCCGACGGTAAACAATTCCGAATTGAACGGGATGGCGCTCGACAGTTCGGTGCCAGGCACGATGCCTTCATCGACCAGGCGCACTTCCAGCGTCGCCGTACGGCCGATGATGGCTTTCGCACGGGCGACGTCTTGCACGCCAGGCAGTTGCACCACGATACGGTCAGGACCTTGCTGCTGGATCAGTGGCTCGGATACGCCCAGCTCGTTGACGCGCTTGGACAGGGTAGAGATATTTTGTTTCACGCCTTCATCGATGGTGGCCTTCAGGGCCGCCGGCTTCAGGGTGATGTTCAGTTTCAGGTCGCTGCCTTCGCCCGCATCGGCAAAGGCCAGTTCCGACATCTGGTCGGACAGCACATTTTTTGCCTTCAGGCGCGTTTCCGCGTCGCGGAAGTTGATCTGGACGCTGTCGCCCACGCGCTCGATGCCGGCGTGGCGGATATTCTTGTCGCGCAGCACGCTACGCGCGGCGGACTGGACGCCCTGGATTTTCTTGTTCAGCACGGCTTTTGCATCGACCTGCATCAGGAAGTGCACGCCACCGCGCAAATCCAGGCCCATGTACATGGGCAAGGCATGCAATTTTTGCATCCACAGCGGGGTATTGGCTTGCAGGTTGACCGTCACGATATATGCGGGGTCGCTCGGATCCATGTTCAGATCCTTTTCCAGCACCAGTTTTGCCTTGAACTGGGTATCAGGATCGGCGAAACGCACGCGTACGGAGACGAGGTTGCCGGCGCCGTCCATGGTGACACCTTCCGACTTGACGTTCTCTTTCGTCAATATTTGATCGACTTGCGTCATCAGCTCGCTCGTCACTTTGACGGTCGACTTGCCACTGGTTACTTGCAGCGCCGGTGATTCACCGAAATAATTGGGCGCCGTATAGAGTGCGCCCAGCAATAAGGCGACGACGATGATGATGTATTTCCAGGCAGGATAGCGATTCATATTGATTCAGCGTTCAGTGTTGAGCGTCGGAGGCGTCGCGAGGGGCGGCCGATAGCCGCCCCGGTCGTCATTACCTTGATAATGACAGCGAGGAATTACAGTGCCTTCAGGGTGCCTTTAGGCAGCAAGGTCGTGATGGAGCTCTTTTGCACGGTGACTTCAGTGCCGGTTGCCACTTCGATGGTGACGTAAGCGTCCACTACCTTGACAACACGGCCCAGCATGCCGCCAGAGGTGACGACTTCGTCACCCTTGCCCAGCGCGTCCATCATCGCCCGTTGTTCTTTGGCGCGTTTTTGCTGTGGACGGATCATCAGGAAATACATGACCACGAACATCAATACCAGCGGCAGGAAGCTGGTCAGGTTGCCGCCGAAACCCAGGGCGTCGGTCGATTGCGCATAAGCGTTGGAAATGAAAAACACGGTGACTCCAGTTCTAATCAGTTTGAAAAAATAGCGCTGTATTCTAGCATTGGCTATACGTCATAACCCGAATTGCAGGCATAGCAACTTTATATGGGGCTAAAAAAGCATTATGCAATGCTTTATCGCCCCAGACCAAGCACCAATGCATAAAACATCATGCCACGGCGCCAGCACCCTTGGCCCTAAGTGATTCTTAAGTTCCGCGCGCGCGTTCGGCGTGGAATTGCAGCGTAAATGCGTGGAAACGGTCTTCGTCCAGCGCTTCACGCATCTGGCGCATCAGGTCCAGGTAGTAATGCAGGTTGTGGATGGTATTGAGACGCGCGCCGAGGATTTCCTTGGAGCGGTGCAGATGGTGCAGATACGCGCGCGAGAAATTGCGGCAGGCGTAGCAGCTGCATGTTTCATCGAGCGGCGCCTGGTCTTCCTTGTACTTGGCATTCTTGATCTTGATATCGCCAAAACGGGTGAACAGCCAGCCATTGCGCGCGTTACGCGTCGGCATGACGCAATCGAACATGTCGATACCATTCGACACGCCCGCCACCAGGTCTTCCGGCGTACCCACGCCCATCAGGTAATGCGGCTTGTTGGCCGGCAGGCGCGGACCCACGTGGGCCAGCATGCGCATCATGTCTTCCTTCGGCTCGCCGACTGACAGGCCGCCGATGGCGATACCGGGGAAATCGATCTCTTCCAGCTTGGCCAGCGATTCATCGCGCAGCATCTCGAACATGCCGCCCTGCACGATGCCAAACAGCGCATTCGGGTTTTCACCGCGCTGGAACTCGTCTTTCGAGCGCTGCGCCCAGCGCAAGGACATGCGCATCGACTTGGCCGCTTCCTCGAGGGTGGCCGGGCGGCCCTCAATCTCATAAGGCGTGCATTCGTCAAACTGCATGACGATGTCGGAATTCAAGACGCGCTGCACCTGCATCGACACTTCCGGCGACAGGAACAGCTTGTCGCCGTTGATCGGCGAATTGAAATGCACGCCCTCTTCCGTGATCTTGCGCATGGCGCCCAGCGAAAACACCTGGAAACCGCCCGAATCCGTCAAAATCGGCTTGTTCCAGCCCATGAAACCATGCAAGCCGCCGAATTTCTCCATGACGGTATTGCCTGGACGCAACCACAAGTGGAAGGTATTGCCCAAGATGATCTGTGCATCGATCTCATTGAGCTCCAGCGGCGACATCGCCTTGACGGTGCCGTAAGTGCCCACTGGCATGAAGATCGGCGTCTGCACGACGCCATGGTTCAGTTTCAAGGTGCCGCGGCGTGCCTTGGTCAGGCCGCTCGTGTCGGTCTTGAGAAGGGTAAATTCCAGCATGGTCAGTCTTTCACGGGAGTATGAAGGTTCAGCGGAGCGCGCGATTGCGTGGTCAGCAGCATCGCATCGCCATAGCTGAAGAAACGGTAGTTCTGTGCGATCGCGTGCGCGTAGGCGCTGCGGATCGGCGCATAGCCGGCAAAGGCCGACACCAGCATCAGCAGGGTCGATTTCGGCAAATGGAAGTTGGTGATCAGGCGCGTCACCGTTTTAAAAGCATAGCCGGGCGTGATGAACAGGGCCGTATCGGCGCTGCCGGCCACCAGCTGGCCGCTTTGCGAGGCCGATTCCAGCGCGCGCAGGCTGGTCGTGCCGACGGCCACCACGTCGCGTCCAGCCAGTTGCGTGGCGCGCACGGCGTCCACGGTTTCCTGCGCCATGGTGTACCACTCGGTATGCATCTTGTGCTGGGACAGCACTTCGGTGCGCACGGGCTGGAAGGTGCCGGCGCCCACGTGCAGCGTCACATAGGCAAAATTGACGCCCTTCGCTTTCAGCTGGTCGAGCAGGGCCTGGTCGAAATGCAGGCCCGCCGTCGGCGCAGCCACGGCGCCCGGTACCTTGTTGAACACGGTTTGATAGCGCGTCTCGTCGAACTCGTCCGCGTCGTGCTCGATGTAGGGCGGCAGCGGCAGGCGGCCATGCGCCTCGATCAGCTCGAACACGTCGGCATCGAAGTGCAGTGTAAAGAATTCGCCGGCGCGCTGCCCAACGGTCACATCGAAGGCATCGGCCAGGCGGATGCGGCAGCCGGGCGGCGGCGACTTCGAGGCGCGCACCTGGGCCAGCACGGTGCGCTCGTCGAGCACGCGCTCGACCAGCGCCTCGATCTTGCCGCCGCTTTCCTTGACGCCGAAGAAACGCGCCTTCAGCACGCGCGTGTTGTTCATCACCAGCAAGTCGCCGGCCTGCAACAGCTCGACGATATCGGCAAAGCTGCGGTCTATCGGGGTGTCGCCGTCCAGGTGCAACAGGCGCGAGGCGCTGCGCTCGGCCAACGGAGTTTGCGCAATGTTTTCTTGCGGCAAATTAAAATCGAAATCGGAAAGCGAATACATGCGTTTTTGCTTCAAAAGTACATCAAAAATGATTAGGAGTGCGCAACTGAACATCTGGCACTATACTGTGCGCCTATACAGGCATTACAATAATCCGCCGCAACAATATATGACTGCGGTACGCACAGGGTGTGCCGGACAACCCTCTATTTTACGCTAAGTAGGTCGTGGGAAATTATTGTGAAGTTATGACGAACAGAACCGGATGGTGCAGCAGGAGTTTCGCGGGACAAGTCCCGCGCCTGCGTAACGGTACTGCCCCTTGACGGGCAGTACTCCCGCAAAGGCGTCCGTTGCGACGCAGTGCGAGCACTGCTAGCAGCGGGCAACGCCGCAGAGCGCCGGTTATGGCAGTCAGAAATTATAATAATTTATTACGACTTACTTAACGGCACCCAAACCTGCGCTAACGGTACCAAAACCTTGCATATGCCCGATCCAAAGCCCGATCTTCCTCCCACAGCCAAGCCCGCCGCGAAGCCGAAAGCCGCCAAAAAAGTGGTGAGTACGGAAAGCCGCTTGGCCAAACTGGGCTTGCGCACGGATATGGATCTGGTGCTGCACCTGCCGATGCGCTATGAAGACGAGACCCGCGTCTACACCATACGCGACGCCTGCCTGCGCGGCGGCGAATCGTGGCAAGTCGAGGGCGTCGTCACCAAGTGTGAAGTCAATTTCAAGCCGCGCAAGCAATTGCTGGTGACGATCGCCGATGAAACGGGCAATTTATTGCTGCGTTTCATGAATTTCTACGGCAGCCAGGTCAAGCAACTGGCCGAAGGCACGCGCGTGCGCGCCCGGGCCGAACTCAAACACGGCTTTTTCGGCGCTGAAATGGTGCACCCGACGTATAAGGTTGTCAACGAAGGCGCACCGCTGCCCACCGCGCTGACGCCCGTGTACCCGTCCGGCGAAGGCCTGTCGCAGCACGTCTTGCGGCGCGAAATCGCCGAAGCCATGCGCCGCATCGACTGGCACGACACGTTGCCGGAACATCTGCTGCTGCAGATGCAGCTGTCGCCATTCCAGGCTGCCGTGCACCTGCTGCACTATCCGCCGCAGGACATCGATGAAAGCGCGCTGATGGACCGCTCGCATCCGGCCTGGGTGCGCATGAAGTTCGACGAGCTGCTGGCGCAGCAGCTGTCGCTGAAACGTGCCCAGCGTGCGCGCCGCTCGAAAGGCGCTGCATCGTTGCCTGTCGTGGGCGCCTTGTCGCAGGCCTTCGGCGCCGCCCTGCCCTTCAAGCTGACGGGCGCGCAGGCGCGCGTGCTCGACGAAATCCGCGCTGACCTGCGTCAGCCATATCCGATGCAGCGCCTGCTGCAAGGAGACGTCGGCAGCGGCAAGACGGTGGTGGCGGCCCTGTCGGCCACGCAGGCCATCGACAGCGGCTACCAGGCCGCGCTGATGGCGCCCACGGAAATTCTGGCAGAGCAGCACTTTCGCAAGATCGCCGCCTGGATGGAGCCGCTGGGCGTGAAGGTGGCCTGGCTGACGGGCAGCCTGAAGAAAAAGGAAAAGACCGCCTCGCTGGCCCTGATCGAATCGGGCGAAGCGCAGCTGGTGATCGGCACGCATGCGCTGATCCAGGATAACGTGCAGTTCGCCAAGCTGGGCCTGGTAATCGTCGATGAGCAGCACCGCTTCGGCGTGGGCCAGCGCCTGAGCCTGCGCAACAAGGGCGACAGCGCGGCCGTGCCGCACCAGCTGATGATGTCGGCCACGCCGATCCCGCGCACCCTGGCCATGACCTATTACGCCGACCTGGAAGTGTCGGTGATCGACGAACTGCCGCCCGGACGCAGCCCCATCGTCACGCGCGCCATCGACCAGAACCGGCGCGACGAAGTCATCGCCCGCGTGCATGCAGCCGCGCTGGAAGGCCGGCAGGTGTACTGGGTCTGCCCACTGATCGAGGAATCGGAAGCGCTGCAGCTGCAGACGGCGACCGACACCTGCATGATGCTGGCCGAAGCCCTGCCAGCGCTGCAGGTGGGTCTGGTGCACGGCCGTTTGAAGCCGGCGGAAAAGCAGGAAGTGATGGACGCCTTCATCGCCGGCCATATCCACGTGCTGGTGGCCACCACCGTCATCGAGGTGGGCGTCGATGTGCCGAACGCCTCGCTGATGGTGATCGAGCATGCCGAGCGCTTTGGCCTGTCGCAGCTGCACCAGTTGCGCGGACGCGTGGGGCGCGGTTCGGCGGCCAGCGCCTGCCTGCTGCTGTATCAGGGCCCGCTGGGCGGCGTGGCGCGCCAGCGCCTGATGACCATGCGCGAAACGACAGACGGCTTTGAAATAGCCCGCCGCGACCTGGAAATCCGTGGCCCCGGCGAGTTTCTCGGCGCGCGCCAGTCCGGCCAGGCCATGCTGCGCTTCGCCGACCTGGAAACGGACCAATGGCTGGTCGACCAGGCGCGCGACCTGGCGCACGAGCTGCTGTATGCCACCACGGCGGCAAGTGCAGCCACCGTGGAAGCGCACCTGGCACGCTGGCTGGGTGGAAAAGAAGAGTTCTTGAAAGTGTAAACGCCTTACAGCGGGGCGAAAATAGCCTGCAAATCGTCGTGCGTGATCGCCAGCGCTTGCACCGAACCCTGGTCCAGCACCGCGTTGGCCAGTTCGGCTTTACGCCGCTGCATCTCCTGGATTTTTTCTTCCAGCGTGCCTTTGGCGATCAATTTATAGACAAACACCGGCTTGTCCTGGCCTATGCGCCAGGCGCGGTCAGTGGCCTGATTTTCAACCGCTGGATTCCACCACGGATCGTAGTGGATCACGGTATCGGCAGCGGTCAGATTCAGGCCAACCCCGCCCGCCTTCAAGCTGATCAAGAAGATCGGCACCTTGCCCTGCTGGAAGGCAGCGACCTGAGCGCTGCGATCCTTGGTCTCGCCCGTCAGCAAGGCGTAGACGATGCCGCGCGCGCGCAACTGCTCTTCGATCAGCGCCAGCATGCTGGTAAATTG
Source organism: Janthinobacterium woesei (assembly GCF_051380875.1). Lineage (NCBI taxonomy): Bacteria > Pseudomonadati > Pseudomonadota > Betaproteobacteria > Burkholderiales > Oxalobacteraceae > Janthinobacterium > Janthinobacterium woesei. The sequence continues at coordinate 24,782 of NZ_JBNYXW010000007.1, read as the reverse complement.
CGAGAACACCAGCACTTTCCGGTCTTCGTCCCGCAAGGCTTCCAGCATCTCCATCAACGCAAGCAGCTTGGCCGATGGCGCGCTGCCTTTCTTGTCGGCGCCCGCCACCAGGCGTGGATCACAACACACCTGGCGCAACTTGAGCAAGGCTTCAAGAATCACGATCTGGCTGCGTGCCAGGCCTTTCGCGGTGATCGCTGCACGTACCTTTTTATCCATCGCCAGGCGCACCGTCTCGTACAGATCGCGCTGCGCGCCGGCCAGTTCGACTTCGCGCACCATCTCTGTCTTGGCCGGCAACTCCTTGGCTACCTTGTCCTTGGTACGGCGCAGCAAGAAGGGCATGGTGCGGCGAATCAGGAAAGCATTGCGCTCGCCATCACCGAGCTTTTCTATCGGTTTGCGGAACTCCGCATTGAAGGCCTTTTCCTCGCCCAGCAAACCCGGCATCAGGAAATGGAATTGTGCCCACAACTCACCCAGGTGATTTTGCAGCGGCGTGCCGGTCAGGCACAAGCGATGCGTCGCCTGCAGCAAGCAGGCCGTTTGCGCAGCCTTCGAGCGGTTATTTTTGATGTATTGCGATTCATCCAGGATCAGCAAATGAAAGCGCTGGCCGCGCAAGATTTCTTCGTCGCGCGGCAGCAGCGCATACGTGGTCAGCACCAGGTCGTACTGGCCCATCTGCTCGAAATGCTGCGCCCGCTGCGGCCCGTGCAGCAGCAGCACCCGCAAGCCTGGCGCAAAGCGCGCCGCCTCGGCCTGCCAGTTGCCCATCAGGCTGGTCGGCGCGACCACCAGCGCCGGCGTCGTCAAACGCCCCGCCTCTTTTTCCAGCAAGATGTGAGACAGGGTCTGGATGGTTTTCCCCAGTCCCATGTCATCGGCCAGGATGCCGGCGAAATTGTACTCGCGCAGGAACTGCATCCAGGCCAACCCTTCTGCCTGGTAGGGGCGCAAATTTGCTTGCAGGCCGGCCGGCGCAGCCACTTGGACAATGCCGTCGAAACCGCGCAGTCTGGCGCCCAGTTGACGCAGCCGCTCGCCTCCGGTCCAGCGCATTTTCGCACTCGCTTCCAGTTCGGCCAGGCGCGCCGCATCGAGCACAGGCAGGCGCAACCCCTCGCCGATACGCTCCTTGAAGTACAGCTCGCCCAGGGTATGCAGGATGGGTTTGATACGGCTCCACGGCAAGGCCACCTTGATGCCGCCTGGCAGACTGGCAATCAGGTGTTCGGCATCGTCGTGCAGGGCCAGCACGGCCGGATCGAAGTGATCCGGCGCCTCGCGTATCCATTGCAGCAGCACCGGCAGCAAGGGCACGCGCTGCCCGTTGATGACGATACCCAGTTCCAGTTCGAACCAGGCGCTGCCACCCTCGCCGTCTTCCGCCACATCGGCATACCAATCGTCAATCGATGCCAGATCGTAGCGGTAACCGGGACCATATTCGATCAGCCAGCCCTGCTGGCGCAAGGCAGGCACGCCGTGCGCGGCAAAATCGAGCCAGGCGGCCTGGCTCGGCATTTGCAGGATGCCTGCCACCGACTGCAGCGCCGATATGCTGGCATCAGGGGCGACAAAACCGCGCGCATGCAGGCTGCTCATGGCAGCCTTTTCAGCATCCATATCGCGCTTGATCGTCTCGTTGCCGTTGGCAGTATGCCGCTGCAGCTTTTGCGCCGCATCGGCCGAAGCGCGCATGCCGTCATAATCAAACGCCAGCAGTGCGAAGTCGTGCGGTGGCGCGCTGGCGGTGTCGCTATCGATGCCAGCCAACAGCAGGAAAGGACGCGCCGCGAGATCGCGCCTGACAATCTTGCGCGGCGCTGGCGGCGGCGCAACGAACCGTTCCAGCCCTTGCGCCATCAGTTCGCGCGCCAGTACGGCACGCTGTTTTCCGGCGACGCGCGGCGCGCTGGCCACCAGCGCGCTCAGTTCGTTCGGCGCCAGGCCAGCCAAGCCTTCGGGCAGGTTCAGCGGCCCGATTTCTCCGGCCTGAACAAACATCGCCGGCTCCGTCGCCAGTACATGTTCCAGCGGCGCGCCGTCGTCAAGCTCCCAGCGCAGCACCACGCTGTCGTCGTCTTGTACGGCCCAGGCCAGGCGCGCATGGCGCGCACCAGTCGCCTGCATCGGGGTCAGCTGGCCAGCCTTCAGCGCATCGCGCGTGGCGGCGCGGAACAGCCGCTGCCCTTGCATCAGGTCCTGCAACAGCTCGGCGCCGATGGCACCGCGCACATCGGCAACGGCGGTGGAAAACTCGGAGCCTCCGCGCAGCAGGAAAAACAGATGCGCAGAATAGCGATCAGCCGCCGTCACATACGCCGGCGGGTGATGACGAATATCGTAGAGATTGGCCAGCACGGAGACGGATGCAATGGCGCCGCCGGCGCGCAACCGTGCGCGGCACAGCAACAGCTCCAACCGCCCGGAAGAGTTTGGCATCAGCACATACACCAGGCGATACATGGCTTGCGCCGTAGCGCCGGCACGCTTGACTACAGGCTTTGGCGCAACGGCCTGCGCCAAGCCGCGCAGCCAGAAAAACAGCGACGGCGACAGCCCATCCTCAGGTACGGCAGCGGGCTGTTCCGGCGTCAGCTCCAAATGGTGCAGCAAGACCGCCACCACATGCTTGCAGTTGTAATCCATGGGACAGCTGCAATCGCCGTCGAAATGCACGCCGCGCGGGCCTGGCTTGATCCGCACCGATTGCCGGTAGCTTTGACTGCCGCTCCCGCTAACCTTGCCTTTGATCTCATCGCCATCGACCGTGACGGCCAGCACCTTGCCGCGGCGCGCATAATCACGGCCGCGATTCAAGGTGCCCGCATCAAAACTGGCGGCAACATCGGCCGCAATAAAAGGGGAAATCAAATCAGCTATCCTCAAATTGACCTACATGCACATCCAGAAACGGTTTGCCAGGTCCAGCATGAAGTCAGGCCGCAGATACGCCGTGAAGACGATGGCCAGCAACGCGGCGCAAGCCAAGCGCCATAGCCAGGTGCGCCAGGAATCCATTACGCAGCCACCGCCGCACGCTTGACCGCGCGCTCGTCGATGGGCAGGTTGATCAGCGCGGCCAGCAGGCCCAGGACGATGGTAATCAGCCATACGGCGTGGTACGTTCCCTGGTGCTCGTACAGATAGCCGCCCAGCCACGCGCCGAGAAAACTGCCCACCTGGTGCGAGAAGAACACCATCCCGGCCAGCATCGACAAGTGCTTCACGCCGAAGATGCCGGCGATGATACCGTTCGTCAGCGGCACGGTCGACAGCCACAGTACGCCCATGCCAGCGGCGAACAGGTACACCGACCACGCCGACAATGGCGCCAGCAGGAATAGCGTAATGACCACCGCGCGGGCCACGTAAATGGCCGACAGCAGATAGCGTTTGGCGATTTTTCCACCCAGCTTGCCCGCATAGTAGGAGCCGATGATGTTGAACAGTCCGATCAGCGCCAGCGCCGTGACGGCGATGTTCGGATTCATCAGGCCTTGGTCCTTCAGGTAGGCCGGCAAATGCACGCCGATGAAGATCAGCTGGAAGCCGCAGACAAAATACCCTGCCAGCAGCAGCCAGAACGAGCGGTTGCCGACTGCCTCGCTGAACGCGGCGCCGATGCTTTGCTGCGGGCCGCTGGCGTGCGTCACAGGCGGTTCGCGCAAATAAAACGCCATCGGTATCATCGCCAGCAACACCAGCGCGGCCAGCACATAAAAGGCGTTTTGCCAGCCCACGGCGGAAATAAGCTGCTGCTCGACCGGCATCATCAGGAACTGGCCGAACGAACCGGCCGCCGAGGAAATACCGAAGGCCCATGAGCGCTGCTCGGGCGGCGCGCTGCGGCCGATGATGCCGCTGATGGCGCCAAAGGCCGTGCAGGCCATCGCCAGGCCGATGAAGACGCCAGAGCCGGCGATGAACAGGGTCGAATGCGTCACGAGCGCCATCCACACCAGGCCCGCCATATAGCTGATGGCGCCAATGATGACGACGCGCATGGTGCCGAAACGGTCGGCGGCCATGCCGGCGAAGGGACCGAAGACGCCCCACATCAGGTTTTGCATGGCCAGCGCCAGCGAATACGTTTCGCGTGTCCAGCCATTGGCTTGCGAAATCGGCTGCATCCAGAAACCCAGGCCATGGCGCACGCCCATCGCCAGGGTCAGCACGACGCCGCTGGCAATCAGGACGGTTTTCAGGCTGGGACGGGAAGAATGCGTGGTCATGGATGGTTCCTGATTATGCGTGGTCGGCGCCGTCATCGGCACTGTAAACCAGACCGATCTGCCCGCGCATGGTGTCAAGGTTGTGCATCAGCGCCACGCTTTCCGCGTGCGGCATGACAGGGCTTTCCAGCAAACCGGCGCGGATGCAGCGCATCGCTTCGATCGCCTCGTGCGCGTAGCCGTTGCCCAGGTGCGGCACGGCGATCACGCGGCGCTCGCCATCCATCGGCTCGACCACCAGGTACTCCGGTTTATAAAAACGGTTGGGCAGGCGGATGCGGCCAAGGCTGCCCGAAATGGTCATTTCGGTAGGTGTCAGCGCGCGCAGGCTGCAGGCGCAGGACGAAGTGCCGCCGCCCGCGTGCAGCAGCGAGAACACCACCTGCTCATCGACGCCGGTGGCGCCCATCTCTGCCAGCGCCTGAGCCTGCGACACGGGGCCGAGGAAGAAGGCCGCCATCGATAGCGGATAAATACCGACATCGAGCAGCGCGCCGCCACCGAGTTCGGGATTGAACATGCGGTGTTCGGGCGGAAAATCGGCGACAAAGCCGATATCGGCTTGCACCTGCTGCAGCACGCCGATCTCGCCGCTGGCGATGATGCGCCTGGCTTCCTGCACGGCTGGCAGGAAACGGCTCCACATGGCTTCCATCAGGAACAACTTTTTTTCGTACGCCAGATCGACCACGGCCTGCGCTTCGCGCGCGTTCATGGTGAACGGCTTTTCGCAGACGACATGCTTGCCGGCGGCCAGGCACATCAGGGCATTTTCCGCATGCAGGGTGTGCGGCGTGGCGATGTAGATGACGTCCACGCCGGCGTCGTCGGCCAGCGCCTGATACGAGCCATGGCAACGTTCGATGCCGAATTCGGCGCCGAAATCGTGCGCGCCGGCGCTGCTGCGCGAGGCCACCGCCACCAATTGCGCACCGGGCGCATCGCGCAAGCCATTGGCCATCGCGCGGGCGATTTTTCCGGTACCAAGGATGCCCCAGCGGATGATGTTTTCCATGCTAATGGTCTCTTTCTGCGGGTGCTCTTCGTTTCGGCCGAAACACCGCCGCGTCATTGTAAAAATCGTCGTCCTGGCCTTCGCACCAGCCGGGCAAGCCCAGTACGGGCAGTGGCGTAAAATCGGCCGTGCTCAAGCCTTGCTCTGCCAGGTCTTGCGCTACCCGTTCGTCGAGCCAGGCGCGCCGCGCCGCATCGTCCAGCGCGAAATAGGCATCGCTGGCGAAGATCACGCGCGTGTGCGCCGTGATGGCTTTGTAGGGTGCCACCAGTTTTTCCATCAGTGCGTGGCCAAACAGCCAGACATCGGCATCTCCGCCGACGCCAAATTTGTCGCGCTGGACGATGAAGGCGCTGCGCCAGTCATGCCCGCGCAACGCCTCTTCCAGCGCACGCCCGGCATCGCTGTCGCGCAGCACCAGCAAGGCTGAATTTTCATCAAAAATCGTGGCGCCGTCGCGCGCCGGGCCGCGCGATTTACCCACGCCGGACAGGGCGATCTGCGCCGCCTGCAACGCATTCAACTGCCGCTTGATACGGGGGAAAGTCAGCCACACCAGCGCATTGAAAAAATCGTGCAGATTATCGCGCGTGGGCACGCCGCCCGTGGCGCCGATGAACTCTTCGTAGGCCACACCTTCGGGCAAATCGCTTTGCGGCACGAAGGCCAGCGGCAAACCGGACGGATTACGCAAGTCCAGCGCCCGCGCCTGCCCGTTGAGCGCCTGGACCACCGTGTCGCGCTGCAGGTCCAGCTGCCGTCGGGCCGGCAGCACCGTGGCATACCAGGGACGGGTCCAGTCTATCGATGGCAGCATGGAATGATTACACCATTTTCCAGTTGATTTGCTCGCCGGCATTGAGCGGGATGACATGGCTGTCGCCCAGCGGCAGCGAGGCTGGCATGGTCCAGCTTTCGCGCTTCAAGGTAATGGTATCCGTGTTGCGTGGCACGCCGTAGAAGGCCGGGCCGTGGAAGCTGGCAAACGCCTCCAGTTTATCGAGCGCGCCGGCGCGCTCGAATGCTTCGGCATACATTTCCATCGCATGCAGGGCCGTGTAGCAGCCGGCGCAGCCGCATGCCATTTCCTTGGCGCCTTGCGCGTGCGGCGCCGAGTCGGTGCCGAGAAAGAAACGCTCGTCGCCGCTGACGGCGGCCGTCATCAGCGCCAGGCGGTGTTCCTCGCGCTTGAGGATGGGCAGGCAGTAGTAATGGGGACGGATGCCGCCCTTGAAGATCTCGTTGCGGTTGTACAGCAGATGATGCGCCGTGATAGTGGCGGCGATCGGCCCTTCCGCTTCGGCCACGTATTGCGCCGCGTCCTTGGTGGTGATGTGCTCGAACACCACGGCGAGGGCCGGGAAGGCGCTGCGCAGCGGGCGCATCACGCGTTCGATGAAGACGGCTTCGCGGTCGAAAATATCGATTTCCGGGTCCGTCACTTCGCCGTGCACGAGGAAGGGCATGCCCACTTCCTGCATCACTTCGAGCACCTTGTAGCAGTTTTTCAGGTCCGTCACGCCCAGATCGGAATTGGTGGTGGCGCCGGCCGGATACAGTTTCACGGCTTGCACGATGCCGCTGTCCTGGGCGCGGCGGATTTCATCGGGCAAGGTGTTGTTCGTCAGGTACAGCACCATCAGCGGATCAAAGTTCACGCCTTCCGGCACGGCGGCCAGGATGCGTTCGCGGTAAGCGGCAGCATCGGCCGTGGTGGTGACGGGCGGTTTCAGATTCGGCATGACGATGGCGCGGCCGAACTGGCGCGCGCTGTGCGGCAGCACGCTGGCCATGACGGCGCCATCGCGCAGGTGCAAATGCCAGTCGTCAGGACGGGTGATGGTGATGGAAGTTGGGGTGTGATCGAGTGTGGACATGGCGGCTGCTCTCAGGCGGTCATTGCGGATAACTCCATTTTACCAGCCGCAGAGCCCCTTTACCGGCGGCGCGGCAGCTTGTCCAGCGCCAGTGTGGCGCCGGACATTTGTCTGAGTACGGGCATTGCCAATGCCCGTTCAGTGAATTGCCGAATGCTTAGTGAATGATTTTAGCCAGGAAGTCGCGCGCACGGTCCGAGCGGGTGGTGTTGAAGAAATCATCCTTGCTGCAATCTTCGATGATCTTGCCCTGGTCCATGAAGACGATGCGGTTGGCCACGCGCTTGGCAAAACCCATTTCGTGGGTCACGACCATCATCGTCATGCCTTCCTGCGCCAGCCCCACCATCACGTCGAGCACCTCGTTGATCATCTCCGGGTCGAGCGCGGAAGTCGGTTCGTCGAACAGCATGGCGATCGGGTCCATCGACAGCGCCCTGGCGATCGCCACGCGCTGCTGCTGGCCGCCCGACAGCTGGCCGGGAAATTTATCCTGCTGCGACAGCAAGCCCACGCGGTCCAGGTATTTCAAGCCCTTGGCATTGGCTTCATCGGCGCTGCGCCCCAGCACCTTGATCTGGCCGATGGTCAGGTTTTCGCGGATCGACAGGTGCGGGAACAGCTCGAAATTCTGGAACACCATGCCGATGCGCGCGCGCAGTTTCGACAGGTTCGTCTTCGGGTCGTTGACGCTGATGCCGTCGACAATGATTTGCCCCTGCTGGATCGGTTCGAGGCCATTGACCGTCTTGATCAGCGTCGACTTGCCGGAACCGGACGGGCCGCAAATGACCATCACGTCGCCCTTGGCTACCTTGGTAGTACAGTCAGTCAGCACCTGGAACTGGCCATACCATTTGCTGACGTTATTGAGTTCGATCATCTTGTTCTTTCTTTCTCGGTTAGCGAATGATGGCGACGCGTTTCTGCAGGCGTTTTACCAGGAACGACAAGGCAAAGCACAGCACGAAATACACCACGGCGACAAACACGTACATCTCCACCAGGCGGCCATCGCGCTGGGCGATTTTCGAGGCGGCGCCGACGAAATCGGGAATCGACAGCACATACACCAGCGACACGTCCTGGAATAGCACGATGGTTTGCGTCAGCAGCACAGGGATCATGTTACGGAAGGCCTGTGGCAGCACGATGCTGGCCATGGTCTGCGCGTAATTCATGCCCAGCGCCTGGCCCGCCCACACCTGGCCGCGGGGAATCGACTGTATGCCGCTGCGCATGATCTCGCAATAGTATGCCGCCTCGAACATGATGAAGGTGATCAGTGCGGACGAAAACGCGCCCACCTTCACGGGTTCATCGGCACCGATGATCCAGGCGGCGATATACGGCACCAGGAAGTAGAACCAGAAGATCACCAGCACCAGCGGGATCGAGCGTATCAGGTTGACGTAGCTCGATGCCACGCCCGAGACGATGCGGTTGCCCGACAAGCGCATCAGCGCCAGCAAGGTGCCCAGCACGATGCCGCCAACCATGGCCAGCGCCGTCAGTTTCAGCGTAAATACCATGCCGGTCTGGAACAGGTACACCCACGAACGGGAGATGACGTCGAAGTCGAAATTACCAAACATGTCAGTGTCCTCCCGTCTTGGCGCCGGCGACGATGAAGCCGGGAATGGCGGCCTTTTTCTCGATCAGATGCATCAGCACCACCACCAGCAAATTGACGACGATGTAGATGATGGTGGCGGCCGAAAACGCCTCGAATACCTGGAACGAAAACTCCTGGATGGCGCGCGCGCTGGCTGTCAGTTCTACCAGGCCGATGGTCAGTGCCACGGAACTGTTCTTGATGATGTTCAAAAACTCGCTGGTCAGGGGCGGCATGATGACGCGCGCCGCCATCGGCAGCAAAATGAAACGGTAGGTTTGCGGCAGGGTCAATCCCAGCGCCGTGCCGGCCAGTTTCTGCCCGCGCGGCAGCGCCTCGATCCCCGTCGTCACCTGCACGGCGACGCGCGAAGACGTGAAAAATCCCAGGCACAAAACAGCCGTGACGAACGGCGCGTTCGGCAACGACTTGACCCAGTTGCCCATGTCGGTGGGCAGCAGTTCCGGCATGACGAAATACCAGAGGAACATCTGCACCAGCAGCGGCACGTTGCGGAACAATTCGACATACGCGTTGGCCACGCCCACCACCCATTTATTCGGCAAGGTGCGCACGGTGCCGATCACCAGCCCCAAAACCAGGGCCATGATCCAGGCCGCGCCGGCCGTGGCCAGGGTCCAGACCAGACCGGACCACAGGGTGTCCATATACGTGCCGACGCCATCGGGTGACATCTCCCAGAAGATGCGCCAATTCCAGTTGTAATTCATGATCATCCTTCCCTTGCAGCTCAAGGGCAGCGGCCAGCCGGCCACCCGCCCCGCAAATGAAACGGGAGGCTTGCGCCCCCCGGTTTTTTACGCAGTCTTGTTATTTTTTCCGTTTATCCGACGTCTTCTGCGCTTCGGGCACGGCCGCATACGCCGCCGGATCACCGGAGTCGGTCGGATTCATGAAGACCGCCTTCAATTGCGGCGGCATGGGGAATTTCAAGTTGATGTTTTTCGGCGGGATCGCCGAGGTAAACCACTTGGCGTAGATGCGGTTGATGTCTTCGCTCTTGTACAGGCGGATCAGCGCATCGTCGACGACCTTCTTGAAGACCGGGTCGTTCTTGCGCAGCATGATGCCGTAGGGCTCGACGGACAACGCTTCCTTGGTAATTTCGTAGTCGTTCGGATTCTTCGAATTGGCCACTTGCGACGCCAGCAAAATGTCATCGTTGGCTTCGGCTACCGCGCGGCCCGTTTCCAGCATCAGGAACGATTCAGGATGGTCCTTGGCGATGGCGATATTCATGCCCAGGTTTTTTTCCTTGTTCAGTATCGTCATCTGCTTGACGGTGGAGGTACCGGCCGTGGCGACCAAAGTCTTGCCGCGCAAATCGTCCAGCGTCTTGATGTTCGAGGTTTTTTTCGACAGCACGCGGTTGCCGATGACGAACATGGTGGGGGCGAACGCCACCTGCTGCTGGCGTTCCAGGTTGTTCGTGGTCGAACCACATTCGAGGTCGATGGTGCCGTTGGCCATTAGCGGGATGCGGTTGGCCGAAGTGACAGGGCTCATCACCACTTTCAATTCGCTCATGCCCAGATGCTTTTGCAGGGCCGTGACTACTTTCATGCACAGGTCGATCGAGTAACCCTGGTATTGCTGCTTGTCATCAAGATAGGAGAAGGGTACGGAGCCGTCGCGCACACCGAGGGTGACGGAACCGGCTTTCTTGATCTTGGCCAATGTGCCGGTCAATTCCTGGGCCTGGGCAGGCGCCATGCTGCTGAAGACGCCGACGCTGAGCAGTGTGGCGATGATTTTGGTCAATTTCATAAATTCTCCTGGGCGGACAAACCGAATGTATTCCGGACGAAACAACTGTGGTGCAGACGCCACCAATGGAATTAATTTTATTTCATTTTTAGCGCTGGCGAGCCGTTTTCTGCGATTGCCCTCAAATAGGCGCTATACGCGCGCCTGAATCACGGCGCCTGTAGCATTTTTCCTACTGATTTCCCATTCCCGATTTATTTTGCCGGTGCCAGCCCCGCCAGCTCGTCCTCTTCCGCATCATCGTCCATATTCGCCTGCTGGCGTTGCCACATCTGCGCATACAGGCCGTTCGCGGCCAGCAATTGTGGATGTGTGCCCCGCTCGACGATGCGGCCATGGTCGAGCACCAGGATTTGCTGGGCGTCCGCCACCGTCGACAGGCGGTGGGCAATCACCAGGGTGGTGCGGTTTTTGGCGATTTCCTTCAGTTGCGACTGGATCGCCTGCTCGGCCTTGGAGTCGAGCGCCGAAGTGGCTTCATCGAAGATCAGGATGGCCGGATCTTTCAGCAAGGTACGGGCGATGGCCACGCGCTGCTTTTCGCCACCCGACAGCTTCAAGCCCCGCTCGCCCACCATGGAGTTGTACCCATCTGGCAAACTTTCAATGAAATCATGGATCGATGCCGCCTTGGCCGCCGCCACGATGGCGTCCTTGCTGGCGCCCGGCTTGCCGTAGGCGATGTTGTATTCGATGGTGTCATTGAACAAGACCGTGTCTTGCGGCACGATGCCGATGGCGGCGCGCAGCGAGTCCTGCGTGATATTGCGCAAATCCTGGCCATCGATGGTGATGCCGCCGCCATCGACTTCATAGAAGCGGAACAGCAGGCGCGACAGGGTCGACTTGCCCGAACCGCTATGCCCCACCACGGCCGTGGTGGTGCCGGCTGCGATATGGAAATCCACGTCGAACAGGATTTGCCGCTTGGCTTCATAGCTGAAGTCCACATGCGCGAAACGCACGGCCGCGCCATGCGTAACGAGCGGCCTGGCGCCCGGCGTATCGGCAATTTCGCGGTTTTCGTTCAGCAGGGAGAACAAGCGCTCCATGTCGGCCAGGCTTTGCTTGATTTCGCGGTAAATCACGCCCAGGAAATTGAGGGGAATATACAGCTGGATCATGAAGGCGTTCACCAGCACCAGGTCGCCCAGGGTCATCGTGCCGTCGATTACACCCACCGTGGCGCGCCACAAAATCAAGGTGACGGCCGTGGCGATGATCAGCGACTGGCCCGTATTGAGCAAGGACAAGGAAGTCTGCGATTTGACAGCGGCCGATTCATAGCGCTGCAAGCCTTCGTCATAGCGCTTCGCCTCGTAATCCTCGTTGCCGAAATACTTCACGGTTTCATAGTTGATCAGCGAATCGATGGCCTTGGTATTGGCTTTTGAGTCGAGGTCATTCATGGTCCGGCGGAAATGCGTGCGCCAGTTCGTCACCAGTACGGTAAACGTAATGTACGACACCAGCGCGACGGCCGTGATCACGGTGAACCAGATGTCGTAATGCAAGACCAGATAGCCGAGCACCAGGGTAATTTCCACCAACGTCGGCAAGATATTGAACAAGGTGTAGGAAATGAGCGAACCGACGCTGCGCGTACCGCGTTCGATATCGCGCGTCATGCCGCCCGTTTGCCTGTTCAAGTGAAAGCGCAAGGAGAGCGCATGCAGGTGGCGGAACACTTGCAGCGCAATGGTGCGCACGGCGCGCTGCGTGACGCGGGCAAACAGGAATTCGCGCAGCTCGGTAAACAAGGTGGTCGACAGGCGCAGCAAGCCATACACCACCAGCAAGCTTACCGGCAACACCAGCAGCGCTTGCGGATGGGTGACCGTGATCGTCATGGCGTCGACGAGTTTTTTCAGTATCAGGGGCACGCCCACGTTGGCCAGCTTGGCACCCACCAGGCATAGCAGCGCCAGCAGCACCCGCCATTTGTAGACCCACAGATACGGTAGCAAGGTCTTGATGGTGGCGAAATCGCTGTGGTTGGCGGAGGCTGGAGAGCGGGGCGGAGGGGAAGTCTGGGAACGGCGCATGGCGAAGGTCGGCTTTTTATGGTTCAATCGGGGCAATTGTAGCCTTTCATGAGAATAAAAGATGAGCACCTCCCCCAACCGCCCTGACAACTGCCTCGCTTCCGGCCTGCCCGCCGGAAAAATGCCCGAACTGCGCATGATGCCCGCGCCGTCGGACGCCAATGTGTACGGCGACGTCTTTGGCGGCTGGATCATGGCGCAAGTCGATATTGCCGGCTCGCTGCCCGCCACGCGGCGTGCCAACGGTCGTGTCGCCACCATTGCCGTCAATTCATTCATCTTCAAAAATCCCGTCTTCGTCGGCGATCTACTCTCTTTCTACGCCGATATCGTCAAGATTGGCAATACCTCGATCACCGTCAATGTCGAAGTATATGCCGAGCGCAACCGCCTGCAGGCGTGCATCGTGAAAGTCACGGAAGCGACCCTGATCTATGTGGCCACCGATTCCGACCGCAAGCCGCGCCAGGTGCCACCGATCGAGACCCTGCTGTCGCATTAGTTCCACAACCGTCCACATGGATAGCCAGCGCCGCATCTTCCTGCTCAGTGCTGCGCGCATAGGCGCACTGGCCGCCGCGGGCAGCGTGCTGTCAGGCTCCAGTGCCGGCGCCGCCACGCGCCTGAACGGCAGCGGCTATCCATTCGCGCTCGGCGTCGCCTCAGGTTCGCCCCTGCCCGACGCCATCGTGCTGTGGACGCGCATCTGCTACGACCCGCTGCAAGCGGCAGCCACGCCGGCCATCGCCTTGAACGTGCGCTGGGAAATGGCAGACGATGCAGCATTCCGGCGCATCGTCGCCAAGGGGCAAGCCACGGCCATGCCCGAACTGGCGCACAGCGTGCACATCGACGTGGGCGGCCTGGCGCCCGGGCGCTGGTACTGGTACCGCTTCATGTTTGGCGACGCCGTCAGTCCCGTGGGCCGCACGCGTACGGCACCTGCAGCCGATTCCCTGCCCGCATCGCTGAAACTGGCCGTGGCCTCGTGCCAGCACTGGGAATTTGGCGCGTATGCAGCGCACCGGCATATCGCCGCAGCCGCACCCGACCTGGTGGCTTTCCTGGGCGACTACATTTATGAGTGGGGGCCGTACCAGCTGCAACATCCGAGCCGGGCCATACGCACGCACGAAAGTTTCAGCCTGGACGACTACCGCGCCCGCTACGCGCAGTACAAGAGCGACAAGGACTTGCAGGGCGCGCACCTGGCCGCGCCATGGATCGTGACGTGGGATGACCATGAAGTGGCCAACGATTATGCCAACGACCGCGACGAATTGCTCACGCCCACGTTCCTGCAGCGCCGCGCGGCCGCCTACCAGGCGTTTTATGAGCACATGCCGCTGCGCCTGCTGCCGCTGGGACGGCGCGGCTTTGTCGACATGCGCATCTATCAGCGCTATGACTGGGGCCGACTGGCGCGCTTCCACGTGCTGGATGACCGCCAATACCGCGCCTACCACGCTTGCGCCAAAGCGGGCCGCGGCGGCTCGAATTCCGTCACTACGCGCAACTGCCCCGAACTGGGCAAGCCGGAGCGCACCATGCTGGGCGAGGAACAGCAGCGCTGGCTGCAAACGGGCCTCGACAACTCTCCCGCCCGCTGGAACATTTTGGCCCAGCAAACCCTGATGGCACAATCGAGCCAGGTACCCATCGCCCGCCCCGGCGATGAACGCATCTGGACCGATGGCTGGGATGGCTATCCGATGGCACGCCAGCGCCTGCTCGACGCCCTGCACAGCAGCGGCGCGCGCAACCCGCTGGTGCTGTCGGGCGACGTGCACACGTTTTATGCCACGGAATTGAGCCGCGATGCCGTGCGGCCCACCAGCACGGACAACCCCGTGCTGGCGACCGAGTTTTGCGGCACCTCAATCACGTCCAGCTCGCGCCCGCAGGCGCGTACGGCCGAGTACGTGGCGATGAACCCGCACATCCGCTACGGGCGCAGCGACAAGCGCGGCTATATGTTGATGGAAATCACACCGGAGAAGACCACGACCCTGTTCCAGGGCCTGGAAAATGTACGCGACAGTGAATCAAACATCGCGACACTGGCCAGTTTTACCGTCCAGGACGGCAAAGCTGGCCTGCTGAGATAAGATTGCAGAAATAAAACTCAAGCGACTTTCTTTTCGTCGCGCAATTGACGACGCAAGATCTTGCCGACGTTGGTCTTCGGCAATTCATCGCGGAACTCGATGTATTTCGGTTTCTTGTAAGCCGTCAATTCATGCTTGCAATGCTCGCGGATCTGCTCCACCGTCAAATTCGGATCCTTGCGCACGACAAACACTTTCACGGCTTCGCCCGCGTTGGCGTCCGGCACGCCGATGCATGCGCATTCGAGCACGCCTGGGCACGCAGCGACCACCTCTTCCACTTCGTTCGGGTACACATTGAAACCCGAGACGATGATCATGTCTTTCTTGCGGTCGACGATCTTCACATAGCCGCGCTCGTCCATGACGCCCACGTCGCCCGTCTTGAAGAAGCCGTCCGCCGTCATCGACTTGGCCGTTTCGTCCGGACGCTGCCAGTAGCCGGCCATCACTTGCGGACCGCGCACGGCAATTTCGCCTGGCTCGCCCAGCGGCACTTCCACGCCGTCGTCATTCAAAATGGCCACTTCCGTCGATGGGAATGGCAAGCCGATGGTGCCCGTAAATTCCGTGATATCGACGCGGTTGCCCGTCACCACGGGCGAGGTTTCCGACATGCCATAGCCTTCGATCAGCGGGCAGCCCGTCAGTTTCAACCAGCGCTCGGCCACGTTGCGCTGCAGGGCCATGCCGCCGCCGTTGCACACCTTGTAGCTGGAGAAATCGAGCTTGGCGAACTCGGCATTGTTCAACAGCGCGTTGTACAGGGTATTGACGGCGGGGAAGACGACGATCTTGTGCTTGGCCAATTCCTTCACGAAACCGGGTATGTCGCGCGGGTTGGGGATCAGCACGTTCAAGCCGCCCACGCGCATGCCCATCAGGGCGCTGACCGTCAGCGAATAGATGTGATACAGGGGCAAGGCGCACATGAATCCCATCGAGGTGGCGCGCATTTCGGGCGTCATCACGGGCGAGATCCACGCCTCGTTTTGCAGCACGTTGGCGATCACATTACGATGCAACAACATGGCACCTTTCGATATGCCGGTAGTGCCGCCCGTGTATTGCAGGAAGGCAATATCGTCATGCCCCTGCTGCACCGGCGTCAAGGTCAGGCGTGCGCCCTCGGCCAGCATCTTGTTGAAACTGATGGCGCCTGGCAAGGAGAACGCTGGCACCATTTTCTTGATCTTGCGCACGACGAAGTTGACGATCGTGCCCTTCAGGCCGCCCAGCAAATCGCCCATGGTGGCGACGATCACATGCTTGACCTGGGTATGCGGCAGCACCTGCTCGACCGTGGTGGCGAAGTTTTCCAGCACGATGATCGCCTCGCTGCCCGAATCGATCAGCTGATGCTGCAATTCACGCGGCGTATACAGCGGGTTGACGTTGACCACGGTGTAGCCGGCACGCAAGATTGCCGCCATCGCCACCGGATACTGCAGCACGTTCGGCAGCATGATCGCCACGCGCGAACCCGGCTGCAGGCCCTTGCTTTGCAGCCAGGCGCCCATCTGCAGTGACAGCTTGTCGAGTTCGCGGTAGGTGATGAATTTATCCATGCACACGAAGGCGTTGCGCTCCGCATATTTCTGGAACGACTCTTCCAGCAAATGCGTGACGGAGCGGTATTGCGTGCAGTCGATCTCTGCGGGAACGCTGTCCGGGTACGACTTCAACCAAATCTTGTCCATCTATTGCCTCATCTTTATCTGTATGAAAGGGGGCGCGGCCTGACGCGCACCCGGCACTGTTTATGCTGCTATCTTCTTCTCGTCACGCAAGGCGCGACGCAAAATCTTGCCGACGTTGGTCTTCGGCAGTTCATCACGGAACTCGATGTATTTCGGCCGCTTGTAGCCTGTAAATTGTTCCTTGCAATATGCCATCAAGACCTCCGCCGTCAGGTTCGGGTCCCTGCGCACCACGAATACTTTGACGGCCTCGCCCGAATGTTCGTCCGGCACGCCGATGCATGCGCACTCGAGCACGCCCGGATGGGCCGCGATGACGGCCTCGACTTCGTTCGGATACACATTGAAGCCCGAGACGAGGATCATGTCTTTCTTGCGGTCGACAATCGTCACGTAACCACGCTCGTCCATGATGCCCACGTCGCCCGACTTGAAGTAGCCGTCCGGCGTCATGACCTTGGCCGTCTCATCGGGACGGTTCCAGTAGCCCGTCATCACTTGCGGGCCGCGGATGGCGATTTCGCCCCTTTGGCCCAGCGCCACTTCCTTGCCGTCATCGTCGAGGATGGCGATATCGGTCGATGGCACGGGCAAGCCGATGGTGCCGGAGAACACCGTGCTGTCGGCGCGGTTGCAGGTGGCCACTGGCGACGTTTCCGACAAGCCATAGCCTTCGATGATGGACACGCCCGTCACTTGCAGCCACTTGTCGTTGACGGCTTGCTGCACCGCCATGCCGCCGCCATTGGCGATTTTCAAGCCCGAGAAGTCGAGCTTGGCAAAGTCGGGATGGTTTACCAGTGCGTTGTACAGTGTATTAACCGCTGGCAACAAGTTGAATTTGTACTTGCCCAGCTCCTTGATCAGGCCCGGGATATCGCGCGGATTCGGGATCAAGATATTCAGCGCGCCCATGCGCGTGCCCCACAGCGCGCACGCCGTCAGCGCAAAGATATGGTACAGCGGCAAGGCACAGACGATGATCATCTGTTCCTTGCTGTTCGGATTGAGCGCCACCGATGACCACGTTTCGCTTTGCAGCACGTTGGCGATCACATTACGGTGGCTCAAGGTCGCGCCTTTCGACACGCCCGTGGTGCCGCCCGTGTATTGCAGGAAAGCAGCGTCCTGGATGTTCAGCTCGACGGGCGTGAGTTTCATGCGGCTGCCCAGTGCCAGCGCCTGCTTGAAGCGCATGGCGTTCGGCAAGGAATATGCGGGCACCATCTTCTTGACGTTACGCACGACAAAATTGACGATCATGCCTTTCAAGCCACCGAGCATCTCGCCCATGCTGGCGACGATGATGTGCTTGACGGCCGTCTTGGCCAGCACCTGTTCGAGCGTATGGGCGAAGTTTTCCAGCACGATGATGGCTTCGCTGCCCGAATCGTTGAGCTGGTGCTCGAGTTCGCGCGGTGTATACAAGGGATTGACGTTGACCACCGTGTAGCCGGCGCGCAGCACGGCGGCAATGGCCACCGGATACTGCAGCACGTTGGGCATCATCAGGGCGACTCTGGCGCCTTTTTTCAAGCCGCGGCTTTGCAGCCAGGCACCCAGCTGGCGCGAATAGGTATCGAGTTCGGCATAGGTGAGAAATTTGTCCATGCAGACATAGGCATTGCGGTCTGCATACTTTTGAAACGCTTCCTCCAGCAAATGCACCAGCGAACGATATTGATCAGGATCGATGTCGGCGGGTACGCCGGGAGGATACGACTTCAGCCAAATTTTTTCCATCCTGTGCCTCTTGTCTCGAATAATCGTGGGGGGAGCCGGCGCACCTTGCCGGCGCAGATCATTGCTGTGGATTCTGTCGTCCTGCAGTCAGTTTGAGCATTTAAACGAGCAATTTGTCTATGCTACTAACGCGATGCTATCGGGCGCCGCGCTTCCACGCAAGTGCTTTCAACAGTATTCGAGCAGCAACTCTAAAGGCTTTTTATGCTGCTTTGCAGCATGATAAATCCACTGTTGCAGGATCGCCCGACTCGACGCACGGCACAATCTTTACGGGTTACGGGCTGGACAATTGTTCCAGCGCTCGCCTGCGCTCAGGCTTCTTGATCTGGGACATTGTGTGCACTGCAGCATAAAAAGCACGAAAGTTCTTTTTTTCTTCCAGCAATTTTTTGAAGGCAGGCAAAAATTCATTGTAGGTGGCGACAGAAGCCAGGTGCGCATTGCTCAATGGCTGCTCGAACCAGCGGTCATAACCGGCAAAACCAGCCCAGTTTTGCTTGAGCAACTGATACGCATCTTGCAATGCCGCAAATACCTGCGCCTTGCGCGCACGCTTGTCCGCATCGCTGGCCTCACTCGCATACACGGCTTCCAGTTCGCCCCGGTAGTGCAGCAGCAGGGCCAGGAAATCCTGGCGCCGCGCCGCGTACTGGACATAGGCCGCGCGCATGGTGTCATTGCCTGCACTCGCCAGCCAGCGCTGCACACCGGCCTCTTCCACTGCACCGGCAAACGATTCGTTGAAGGCCGAATCGCCGGGCACGTACACCACCTGATGCGCCAGTTCATGGAAAATCAGGCGCGCCAGTTCCGCATCGTTGTAGTTGATAAAGGTCGACAGCAGCGGATCATCGAACCAGCCCAGGGTGGAATAGGCGGGCACGCCGCCCACCTGCACGTCGTAATGCTGCGCGCGCAGTTCGGCGGCATACGCCAGCGCCTCATCCTTGCTGTAATAGCCGCGATAGCTGACGCAGCCGGCGATGGGGAAACACCATTGCAGCGGCTGCAACGACAGTTCCGGCGTGGCTACCACGCTCCACAGCACGAAGGGACGCGGCAAGGCGGCGTAACGCCGGTAACTGCCGTTGTCGGGCAAGTCCAGCTCGCTGACGGCGAAGCGGCGGATCTCCTGCGCCTTGCGCAGGCGCGCTTTCAGGCGCGGCTCGGTGGTCGGGTCTTGCATCCAGTCATCGATGGGGCGCGCGCCAGACCAGAGCACATATTGCCCCTGCGCCGCCTGGGTGTAATAGCGCAACTGCGTACAGCCGCCCAGCGACAGGCACACGATGCCCAAGGCAAACCGGACGGACCAGCGCGCCAAGGGTGCCAAAGGAGCCACCTTAGGCCGCCTTTTCCACTTCGACCAGCGTATCGTAAAAGGTGGGCGCGCGGCCCATGTCCGTCAAACGCTGGCTGGTCACTTCATTGGCGTTCTTGCCGTCGCTGGCGAGCTTTTTCCACCACACGGACAAGCCCACCACCAAGCCTTTTCTCGCCTTGTCCGTCACCCTGGCCCTGGCGACAAAGGTGCCACGGTCGTTGAAGATGCGCACCATGTCGCCGGCCGTAATGCCGCGCGCGGCGCAGTCATCGGGATGCATGTCCAGGTGCGGCTCGCCCTCGGCCGCGCGCAGGCTTTTGACGTTCACAAAAGTGGAATTGAGAAAATTGCGTGCCGGCGGGGAAATCATGGCCAGCGGATAACGCGCCGCCAGCGCGGGATTGCTGGCCAGCGATTCATACGGCGCAATGTAGGTGGGCAAGGGATCGAGTCCTGCCTGCGCCATGGCGGCCGAATACAACTCGCACTTGCCCGACGGCGTGGGGAAGCCACCCGTGACAAATGGCGCCTCGGGCATGGCCAGCTTTTGCCAGCCCGTGCGTTTCAGCGATTCCCAGTCGAAATGCACGGCGCGCGCATCCGTCGCATCGAACGCCTGCGCCGCCAGCGCATCGTCGCTTTCCTGGAAGCAAGGATCATCAAAACCCATGTGCTGCGCCAGCAGGCGGAAAATTTCCGTATTCGCCTTCGCTTCGCCCAGCGGCGCCACGGCCGCGTTGTTCGCCATCATGTACAAATGGCCGTAAGTGGCATGCGCATCGACGTGTTCCAGCTGCGTGGTGGCGGGCAGCACGATGTCGGCGTAATCGACGGTATCGGTCTGGAAGTGCTCGAGCACGACCGTAAATAAATCTTCGCGGGCAAAGCCCTGCGCCACTTTCGAGGAATCGGGCGCGACCGCCAGCGGATTCGAGTTGTACACGATCACGGCTTCGATTTGCGGACCGAATTCGGGTGAGCTTGCTTTCAATAAATCGTCGCCGATGGTGCTCATGTTGATCGTGCGCGGCGCGCCTTTCAGCAAGTCTGGGCGCTGCAAGGCCTTGCGGTTGATGGGGAAGGAACCCGAGCTCGACAGCTGCATGCCGCCGGCCGCATGGCGCCAGGCCCCCGTCAATGCGGGCAGGCAGGCAATATTGCGCACGGCCATGCCGCCGCCATGCACGCGCTGCACGCCGTAGTTGGCGCGAATGGCCGCACCTTCGCCGTTACGGCAAGTTTGGCCGTACAGGCGTGCCAGTTCCACCACTTCCGTGGCGGTGATGCCGCACACCTCGGCCACGCGTTCCGGTGGCCATTCCAGAGCGCGCTGTTTCAACGCGTCGTAGCCCACAGTGTAGCGTTCGATGTAATCGTGATCGAGCCAATCTTCGGTGATCATGACATGCATCAAACCCAGCGCCAGGGCCGCATCGGTGCCGGGCAGCAAGGCAATGTGCTGATGGCATTTCTCGGCCGTCAGCGAGCGGTAGGGATCGATGGCGATCAGGGTGGCACCGTGCCGCTTGGCCTCCTGGGCGCGCATCCAGAAATGCAAATTCGAGGCGATCGGATTGCCGCCCCATATGATGATCAGCTTGGCCTTCTGAAACTGTTCCAGGTCCGTGCCGATGCTGGCGCCCACAGTGTAGCGGTAGCCGGTAGCGCCGGCCGAGGCGCAGATGGTGCGGTCCAGCAAGGAAGCGCCCAGCTGGTTGAAAAAACGCGACGACATCGATTCGCCCTGCACCAGGCCCATGGTGCCGCAATAGCTGTACGGCAAGATCGCTTGCGGATCGCGCGCGGCGATGGGTTGTAAACGCGCCGCGATGGCCGCCAGCGCTTCCTCCCAGCTGATGCGCTCGAACTTGCCTTCGCCCTTCTTGCCCACACGGCGCAGCGGAGTCAGCAGGCGCTCCGCATGGTAGGTCCGCTCCGTGAAGCGCGAGACCTTGGTGCACAGCACGCCCGCCGTGGTGGGATGGTCTGGATCGCCCTTGACGTTTGTTGCCACGCCATCGGTCACCGTGACCAAGAGGGCGCAGGTATCGGGGCAGTCGAGCGGGCAGGCGGCGCGCACTTGGGTGGTGGTCATGGGGCAATCCAAAAACGTGAGGGAAGGCAATACTGTAAACCATTCCACGTACTTGCTGTTGGCGCTAAGGCAAGCTCTGCCGTGCGCTGGATTTACCCGGCAAACAAGGGCTACAATGCACTATTAGCCGCGCCTGTTTTTGATCAAACATGCGCGGTCCGGCGCGCCCTACATGGCTGCGCGCCAGCATCCACAGGAGAGTCCGATGAAATTAGTTGATCCCATATTGGCGTTTCAATCCGAGCTGCAAGGCATCCGCCGCGACCTGCACGCGCATCCCGAACTGTGCTACGAAGAACAGCGCACCTCGGACGTTGTCGCCGCCAAACTGACCGAATGGGGTATCCCCGTAGTGCGCGGCCTGGGCCGCACGGGCGTGGTCGGCATCATCCAGAATGGCACCTCGAAGCGCGCCATCGGCTTGCGCGCCGACATGGATGCCCTGCCCATGCAAGAAATGAATACTTTCGAGCATGCATCGCGCCACCCGGGCAAGATGCACGCCTGCGGCCATGACGGCCACACGGCCATGCTGCTCGGTGCGGCCCACTATCTGGCGCAGCACCGCCATTTCGACGGCACCGTGTATCTTGTCTTCCAGCCCGCAGAGGAAGGCGGCGCCGGCGCGCGCGAAATGATCGAAGATGGCTTATTCACCCGTTTTCCCATGGATGCCATTTACGGCATGCACAACTGGCCAGGCGCCGAAACGGGCACGCTGAGCGTGGTGGAAGGGCCAATGATGGCTTCCAGCAATGAATTTCACGTCACCGTCAAAGGCAAGGGCGCGCACGCGGCCCAGCCCCACAAGGGCATCGACCCTGTGATGGTGGCCGTGCAGATCGCGCAAAGCTGGCAAAGCGTCATCACGCGCAACAAGAGTCCGCTCGATACGGCCGTGCTGTCGATCACGCAAATCCACGCCGGCAGCGCCACCAACGTGATTCCCGACGATGCCAGCCTCATCGGCACCGTGCGCACCTTCAGCACGCCCGTGCTGGACCTGATCGAAGAGCGCATGCGCGACATCGCCGTGCATACGGCCGCCGCCTTTGGCGCCGAAGTTGATTTTCAGTTCAAGCGCAACTATCCACCGCTGGTCAATCACGCCAGGGAAACGGCCTTTGCCGTCGAGGTAATGAAAAGCGTGGTGGGCGCCGACAAGGTCAACGCTAATGTCGAACCGACCATGGGCGCAGAAGATTTTGCCTTTTTCCTGCAAGAAAAAGCCGGCTGCTACATCTTCATCGGCAATGGCGATGGCGAACATCGCGATGGCGGCCACGGCCTGGGGCCGTGCGTCTTGCACAACGGCAGCTACGACTTCAATGACCAGCTGTTGCCCATCGGCGCCAGTTTCTGGGTAAAATTGGCCGAGGCGAGCCTGCCCGTCACTTGACTGTGCTTGTAATCAACTCAGCTTGTCCGGGCCGTTCCCCAGGCGCTGGCCTGGATTCAACGCTTCCAAGGCCAGCAAGGCCGCCGCATGATCCGCCGTCGGGTAGGTAGCGGCGATGGTTTCATAGCGCTGCGTCACCAGTTGTGTCAGCGGCAGGGTGACGCGGGCGGCCTCGGCAGCCGCGAGGATATTGTGCATATCCTTGATCTGGCTTTTTACCTGGCCGCCGGCGACAAAATTACGTTCCAGCATGCGCTGCCCGTGCACCTCCAAAACCTTGCTCTCAGCAAAGCCGCCGCGGATCGCCGTCCGCACGGCAGCCGCATCGGCGCCTGCCGCCTGGGCCAGCAGCAAGGCTTCGGCCACGATATTCAACGTGGCCCCCACGATCAACTGATTGCACAGCTTGGCGACCTGGCCACTGCCAGCTGGCCCGACCAGAGTTGGCCGGCCCATTGCCGCCAGGATATCTTCGACCCGGGCATAATCACCGGCGCTGGCGCCAGCCATGATGGCCAGGCTCCCCGCCTGCGCCCCGCCGACGCCGCCCGACACGGGTGCATCGACAAAACCATGGCCAGCCGCTTGCAAGCTGGCATGAAATTGCTGGGCTTCGGCTTGCTTGGTGGAGCTCATGTCGATCCAGATTGCGCCAGCAGGCAAGGCTGGCATGGCCTCCTGCAACACTTGCGCCACGATGGGGCCCGCTTCCAGCATCGAGATAATCACGTCCGCGCCGCCAACCGCCTCAGCCACGGCAATGACCGGCTGTGCGCCTGCCGCACGCAGCACTTGCGCCTTGCTGTGCGTGCGATTCCAAACTGTGACAGAATATCCAGCGCGTAGCAGGCACCGGACCATCGGATTGCCCATCAGGCCGATACCGAGAAATGCAATTTTTGTAGAAAGTGTCAATTAAACCCCTGAGATCAACGAGTGGCGAGAACGGCATGCATAGCTAAGTGCCTGCGCAAACAAGACAATAGCCTGTCGGTCAATTTTACGATGAAAGTCTCTATGTTCTTCAAGAAGAATCTCCTCAAATCCATCGCCGCCATTACCGCGCTGATAGCAGCCAATACCGGCTTTGCTGCCGACGACAAACTGATCGACTCTGTCTACGGTGAATATGCCAAGGGTGTGAAAGTGCAAATGGTACGCGCTGGCGTGACTTCGAACTGGGATAAGGCCTGGTTTGTATCGAATGGCACCCAACTGAGTGGTTACTGGGATGCAAGCATTGGTGGCTGGGATGGCAAAAGCTATCGCAATGTCCCTGGCCAGCATCAAAGACTGTGGGATCTGGGCCTTACGCCCGTATTCCGCTTTGAAAATACCAATAGGCTGGGTTTTTATGCGGAAGCCGGGATCGGCGTGCACATGCTGTCGAAACTGTATGATAACGACGATAATCGCCTGTCGACCCATTTCCAGTTCGGCGACCATATCGGCGTAGGCTACATCTTCAATAATAAATGGGAAGTCGCTGCCAAGATCCAGCATTTCTCGAACGGTGGCTACAAGAAACCGAACAGTGGCGTCAATTATATGAATGTCAAAGTCGCTTATCACTTTTAATTGGCTTGATGCAATGACAAAGGCATCGCTACGCGATGCCTTTTTTTACGTCCTTATGCCGTGAAATTCAAATCACCAGACGAAAAAAAACCCAACCATTTCTGGTTGGGTTTTTCTCAAGGAAAAACAGCCGTGGCTATTTCTCCAAATAACAAGCCTGACGATAACCTACTTTCACACTGGTTGCAGCACTATCATCGGCGCAAAGTTGTTTCACGGTCCTGTTCGGGATGGGAAGGGGTGGGACCAAC